>CAZGOD010000013.1:0-46093 GCA_964527715.1 uncultured Thermoplasmatales archaeon
ATCTGTAGGAAACTCTTTGTTAATGGCTTTTTTATAGGATTGCAAACCATCAGTGATAATACAACGTGGACGGTCACCATGACTTCGTTTCTTTGCCTGTTGGAATGCCTTACGAGCATTTTGTACCTTACGCTCTTTAGATATTACACTTGCCAAGTGAAAACGAGTAAACTTATCCATAACATTCCACAAATAATGCCAATCGCCATCGATTTATACCATCATTTCATCCGCATGCCAAACCGTCCCAAGTTCTGGTTTAAATTGAGACACGTAAGCATCCATAATCTGAATGTATCTATCTATCCATCTGTAAATAGTAGTAAAGTATATATTCAAATCATAGAACTGTTTTAGATGGTCAGAGATTTTTCTAAGAGATACTCCTTTGAAATACAAGTCAAGTGTTAGACAGATTATTTTTGGATCAGCTTTCATCTTTTCAAAGTACATGTTGTCTACAAATTTGCGTTTACAATCTTTGCATTTGTAAACCTGTTTACTATTTTTCTTACCATACTTGGTATAGTTTTCACTACCGCAATGTGTACAACAAAAAGGTTTATCAGCATCTAAATTCTTTTCATCACTTGGTGTATTGATATTCATACTATCAGTACTCCAGACCTTGGGAAGTCCCAACTTCCCTTGGTCAATTTCTAAACCAAAATTCTTAAGGGTAATTTTAGCAATTTTGTATCTGTTGCACTCCTTATAAACTCTCTTAGGGGGTCGTTGAAAGTACTCCTGTTGAACAGGAGAAGATTTTATTATTTTTTGTTGTTTTAAAGACATAAATCTGAGTTTTGAAATGGGGCTTTTGCCCCATATTATTAAACTCAGTTGAGAGATTACACGGCTGAATGAGATTGCAAAAGGCGTCCATTAATATTTATTAATTGCAATATTTAATGTATATCGAAATCACTCCTATTGTCTATCAAATGTATTTAGTTAATCCAACTCATTCGATAAATGTCTAAAAAATGTCTATTTTTGTATATTTAATGTCTAAGGTGTCTATTAAAAATCTATTTTCCAATAACTATGACCCGCATCTTTTATAAATTCCCATCTCTCAAAATCATGAATTAAATTGTAAATTGATTGTCTACTTTTATGTTTAATATTTTTAAAAAATTCTTCTGTTTTTATTTTTTCATCACGATTATCTAATAAAAAATTGGCAAATTGATTGAAATATTTTTTATCAACTTTCGCTTTTTCATCAATATTAATTATAAATCTTTTCATATCTTTCAATTTTTGAATTTCATGTATATCTAACTTAATCATAGCCGTTTTTTCACCAGTAATATCACGATACAAAGAATATGGAATTTCAAAATGCCTTGAATGATCTCCGACAGTATACAAAAAAGTACACATCCCAAAATCATCATCAATGTCGAAGTTTTCTACTTTGTCTACACTAAAATCCGTAGGTAAATTCTTATATTTTTCAATTTTTTTAGTAACAGGATTTACCCTAAAATATAAACCTCTTTCTCTTTTCCAATCAGAATCAACTTTTCCTAAATATTCTTTTAATGCTAAATTTTCTTTTTTCAATGCTTCATCTATGTTAAGTAATGAAAAATCTAATTTATTTTTTAATCTTTTATTTTCTGATTTAAGTCCTTTAGTTTCTTCATTTAATCTATTCATTATAGCCTCTTGTTCTTTATATACATCCCATAATTTTGTCAACCGTTCTTCTTCCTGTCCTAATTCTTCTTTTGTTTTTTTATATTCTGTTTCTAGAGTACTATAACTCATTGGCATATTGACCATATAAGGAATCTTTATAGTAAGATATAACTGTTTGTCTCTATGGGAACAAGAAGAGACAACTGAAAAAGCAATGGTCAACATGCCTTCAATAGTTGTTATCTCCCCTTGTTCATTCCACGACTGAAGTTCATAATCCTTATTTAAAAGACTGATTACCACTCCATTTTCAACACTCAAAAATCAACACTCCTCAATTCAACAGAACCATACAATACATGATGATATGGATTCTCCTCAATCACGGCTTTATATCTCCTTTAGAGGACTTGTCTTTTATTTTGGTGTTTTCATTATTCTCGAATTTCTTTATGTAATCATTACTTGGATTTTCTGAAATAAAAAATCCTAACTCTGGCAAATAAGATAGAAATAGAGTGATAAACCAATAAAGGATTAAAAAACCAATAAACCATTTTTCTAATTTAAATAGAAATTTACTCATTAGAAGTATAATACCAACAAGCCATAAAATATTAATAAAAATCCTAAAATTTCTTTTCAACTATTAATACCTCCATAACTGTTTTAAGCCACTATTTGCATTAGATAATAAGTGGTGTATCGAAAATGAAAAATTACAAAATGAATGGTAGGGAACTTTTTGGTTGGAAAATAATAAATTTTTTCCTTCTTGCAATAATAATAACATATGCAATACTCTATCTCTTTCTTCAATTCCAAAGTTATAGTCTATTTTTTGCAGGAGCAATTGTTGGTGGACTTTGGGGAGTGTTTTGGGATGGGTTTCTAAATCTAAAGTTTCCAAAAGGAGATATTGATTCACCGTTTCCCCGCTCCTTTCATATTTTCATGGTAATTGTCTTTATGACAACAATTGGAATTTTGATTTTGTACTACCCTTTCCCGTATTTCTAAATAAATACCCCAAACAATTGCACTTAATCCTAGTGATAAAACTAGAAATAATGTTAGAATAGTATTGAAAAAAAGTGAAAAAAGCACAACATTCCCATAGATAAAAAACACCCCTTTTGCAACGGTCATCTCACAAACCCCCTTGATGCAACGTTGCACGAAAAAGGGTTCTGTTCATTTAAGCGGTGTTCAATATGGGGTGTTCATTTTAGGGTGTACAAGTAGTGGTGTTGAATTATGGTTGGTATTTATAAAGAAAGAGAAATGCTTTTAAGTAAATAGAGATTAAAAATAAAGTTCATGCAAAGAGTTCGTATAGATTTTCCTGGTACAAGAATGCATTTTAATAAATCTCTATTGAGAGATTTAGTTAAAGATATTCAAAATAATTTGCCAGAAGTTAAGATACAATGGTTTAAATGCAAACCTCCTTGGAACGTTATGCAACCTCCGTCCAAGTTTGTTCAATCAAGTTTTGAGGACGCAAATATGGTGGTACTTGTTAAGAATGGTATAAAGATTTTAGAATCTTATAAGTACCGTTCGGGAGGGGGATCAATTTTTATTTATGAAAAAAATTTAACTGGAAATGATGTCGAATTAATTTCAAAGATTTTTCAGAGTAAAGGATTTGTAACTCCAGCTAAACAAAAAGCATTCTTGAAGATATATGGTAAATCAAGTCTCTTTTTGTTTTTAGCGTTTTTGTATACAATGGTCCTACTTCTAAGCCAAGATTTTATTTTTACATTTCCTATCTGGCCAGGTATCGTCATTGTTTTTCCAGTAGTAATTCTTTTAATTTTATCCATTTACTTTTTAATAAAAGGAAGAAGAATAATGCTTAGTAAATAGTCTTAACAGCTATCTTTTTTGGATATTATCTATCAATGCTTTTTCTTTGGAACAAACAGGATACTATTATTCATTTCCTTGATTTTTAACTGATTGCATAAGCAAGTTCTCCCACTTTTTACCCTCTAATCCTAAGTAGACATTAGCGAAATGCGCAGGTGTATACCCATTCAAACCTTCATGGGGACGAATAAAATTATAATACAATTGGTGACCTTTTACAAACGTTGTTTCTTTTGTTTTTAAACCACGCTGTCATGCACCAGTACCTAACAACATAATATTTATATAGTCTCAATAATAATATTATTAAAAAGATAGTGGATAGAAATATGAAGAAATATCTATCAATAGTTATAATTGTGATTATGCTTTTAATTATTTCTTTAAGTGGGTGTCAAAAATATAGAGAATTGAGACAACGAGGTTGGCCAAGTAGGACGTCGATTGGGATTTATGTTGGCGACTCTCCTTTTAATTTTAGTTCTCCTGAAACTGTAATCAATCCAGTTTTAACTGCTGATGATGTAACAGATGCACCAGCATCTCTTGTTGCAGATCCCTTCATGATTAAGGTGGATTCAACATGGTATATGTTTTTTGAAATAATGAATAATAATACTAACAATGCAGATATTTCAGTTGCAACTAGTAACGATGGATTTGAGTGGACCTATCAGCAAATCGTAATAGATGAACCACATCCATTATCCTATCCATATGTTTTCGAGTGGATGGATGATTTTTATATGATGCCATCAAGTGCGAAATCAGGTGGTATTGGATTATACAAAGCAGTTGAATTTCCATATGAATGGTCATTTGAAGGGAATTTAATAGAAGGAGTTTATTTTGATTCCTCCATTTTCCGCTATGAAAATCGATGGTGGATATTTGCAGGATCTAGCTCTGAACCACGAGCAAATGACATGCTCCATCTTTTCTATGCTGATGACTTGATGGGTCCTTGGTATACACATCCAGAAAGTCCTATTGTAGATGGAAACCCAAATATAGCAAGACCTGGCGGAAGAGTTTTAGTATTTGAAGATAAAATTATTAGATATGCTCAGGATGGTTATCCTGAATATGGTCTGGAAGTAAGAGCATTTATAATTACTGAGCTTACAACTACAAGCTATAAAGAAGAAGAATATCCTGGAAATCCAATATTAACAGGAAGTGGGAAAGGGTGGAATGCAGATAGGATGCACCATATTGATCCGCATCAGATAGGTGAGAGCCAATGGATAGCCTGCGTGGATGGTAATGATAAAGATTATTATCTTCCATACGGTAGAGGTAATTAAAAATTACTGACTACTACTTTGGATTTTTTAATTGATATTGGATGAGTTATTTTATTGATTAGATAGCTTTGTCTTAGTCTATCCTTAAGTTATTCAAATCCCGACGAGTCCATTTTAACGCTTTCCCTTTAGAGATAAGGATTAGATTTTAAGTGCAAAATATCGACTTTAGGGTCAAAAACACTATTTTTAAGTCAAACGTGAATTTTAGGGCAAAGCTCCCTTTTTCGGTTTTGTACATTAAACATCCCTTTTACCGTGCTACACCCAATTTTGCACAATAATCGTTACATCCAAAAATGGCTAATTTCTTCATAGGAAGATATTTATACTTAAACAGACCAATATTATATCGAAGGGAAAAAGAAAAAATGATAACTATAAACCACTGTAAAAGATGTGAAGCAGATTTTATGATTCCAGCACAATATTTTGATGGATTAGATTCCATGTTCGTTTGTCCAGAATGCCGTAGTCCCCATTGGATAAAACTATCTGAAATGTCTTTAATGAAAAAATAATCATGTGATTTTTTATTTCATCCTTGGCATCAATCTAAAACTCTCTCCAAAAATGTTAAAACAACTAAGTTGATTCTTAATAAAAGGAGTAGGTGGGAATGAGCATTCGAGATTTACCTCGGCGAACACGCTTATCAATTTATGGAGGGGCAATATTTTTTCTATTAGTGTGGTGGGCTGCATTTTATCGGTTCTTATTCCAAGATTATCAAACACATATTGCAATTTTGTTAAGTGGAGTTGCTTCACTTTTATTTCCTTTGACACCATTTTACATAATATACAAATTAGCGGAAAGGAAAAAGAGAATAACAAAAGAAGCAGATGAATACTTCGAGAACAAGCACTCTGAAAAATAAGTAGTTTTATTGTTTAAATAATCACTTGGTTTTTTTATTTCCTCCTTGGCATCAATCTAAAACTCTCTCCAAAAATGTTAAAACAACTAAGTTGATTCTTAATAAAAGGAGTAGGTGGGAATGAGCATTCGAGATTTACCTCGGCGAACACGCTTATCAATTTATGGAGGGGCAATATTTTTTCTATTAGTGTGGTGGGCTGCATTTTATCGGTTCTTATTCCAAGATTATCAAACACATATTGCAATTTTGTTAAGTGGAGTTGCTTCACTTTTATTTCCTTTGACACCATTTTACATAATATACAAATTAGCGGAAAGGAAAAAGAGAATAACAAAAGAAGCAGATGAATACTTCGAGAACAAGCACTCTGAAAAATAAGTAGTTTTATTGTTTAAATAATCACTTGGTTTTTTTATTTCCTCCTTGGCATCAATCTAAAACTTTCATCTGCATATCCCGGTGAATATGCAGTTGCATCATCCACCCAATCATCAATAGAACGTTGAATGAGACGTCTACTTCTCCAATAATCATCATGCTTTTTTCTATATCTCTCTAAAAGCTTTCTTTGATCCTTATTAGAGATCTTAACCCCCGGAAGATAAGACATTTCTTCTATGGAGCTGTAGCTTATTATTCTGTCAGGTTTTTCTTTGAAAAAAGCCTCTATCGCCTCTGCTTCACGCCCTTCCAAATAGAAGAAAGTCTTATCCTTGTATCTGGCTGATTTGATCATCGGGAAGCGCCTCTGCAAGTTACGGACAGTGGGAACAATAAAATCAGATATAAGGTATCCGTCAGTCATAAGCCTGTTTAGCAGCTCTATGCCGTTTTTGCGGATGATATGATAGCCTTCGCTTTTGTATCCTAGCATTCCCTTGGTGAAGCCCATGACTGTGTTAATCGGGATGTTGTACATCTGTGCTGCTTCTGCTTTGGTGTAGCCCTCTTTGATTTTCTTAATGATTTTATTCTTGGTCTCCAGTGGTATGTATTTCGCGTGATAAGGATAGATGGCTCTTCTGTAGATTACCGATCTGCTAACATTGTATATCTCTGCAAGTTCTTTTGCATCCATGCCTTGCTTAAGGAGGTTCTGGATGTCTCTTACGTCATCATTTGTAAGTTTTGGCTCTGGCATCAATTGAAAAAGCGAAAGCACTGGTATAAAAAGGTATTGAAAACAGACTAATTTGGGGGTAATGAAAAAGAAAAAAGATGATGAAAAACAGGTTTATTTCCGTCTTTTTCTGAGTCTCCACAATCCTAATATAAAATTAAATCTTGGGACTTCTTTCATATATTGCCTGTATTCATCTCCCCATTTCGCTATATCCATCTTTTCTTCTAAATTGACTCCATAGTAAATGTAAACAATCATTACAATAATAGCTGCAACTGAAAGAGGTGAAAATGGAACATACGCACTGAGAATGATTGGCAACAAGATAGGCACAATTATAAATCCAAAAACTGCAGGATGCCTTATAACCTGATACGGTCCTTCCCTGAAAAATAGGATTGTCTCATCATGTTGAAGCCCGCCTATTTTGTAATGCATACGAGTTGCCCAAACTGTGAGATATATCCCAAGCGCTGAGAGAACAATTGAAATGCAGATTATAACCAAAGGAAAGTGAATTGCTGGCAGTTGATAAGAGAACATGAAGTTGAGCGGTAACCAAAGTATAAAATAAATGGCCCATGGAATAATCTCCCAAGCCTCCTTTTCTAGAAGCCCTCTTTCTTTAAGTCTTTTCTTTGCCTCTTTAGGAGTGAGCTCTCCTGCCTGTAGTTTCTCAACTAAATCTTTTACTTGCCCCTCGTCCCTGGGTGTCATCCTAACTTGCCTCTTTTTTTCAGATTCCAATAGCCCTTAATGAGATTCCATCTGGGAACTTCATTCATATACTGCTTGTATTCCTCGCCGAATTTTACTTGGTTGAATTTCTCTTCCTGTATTTCCATCAGGTAGAACGCCAAAATAATCATTAGAATACCTGTGATTGAAAGAAGTGTAAATGAAACCCATGGGCTAATAAAGAATACTATTGCTATAACCCAAGCGAGAACACTAAGATGCGTTGGATGCCTTACTATTCTATAAGGCCCCTCTTTTATCAATACAACCGTAAAATCCTCAGACTTGCATCCACCAATCTTTTTCCTTAAACGAGAGGCAGGAATTGCAAGAGGTGTTGTTGCAATTGCGATCCCAACGAATATAACAATTACGACTAAAGGGATTTCTATGGTCTGGAATTGTGTAGAGAAAACCAATACTTCTATCTTCGAATATCTGTAAACCGTAGGTAGAATGCAAAGGAAAAAACCAACAATGCCCATTGTACTAAATAGTATTCCTGTCGGCGTAGACGAGAGTTTATCTACTATGATTCCTCTTCGTTTTGATTCCTCTTTAACTTCTTTGGGTGAAAGCTCACCTTTCTTATATTTCTTCGCAAGATCTTTTACCGCTCCTTCTTTCCTATCATATGTTTTAAGCAATTTTCCTATTCTTTCAGCCATCTTGATTCCTCCCCATTTTCAAATCTTATATCTCATAAACTTTATTTTGCTTCATAAAAAGATGAATGATAATTTAATAGTTAATTGTTTAGTATAAAAGTTAATGTATGATTTATTTCAGCTCAAAATGCAGTTGAGGTTTTTTTGGTTTTACCTTCTTTGCCTTTACCTTTCCCTCACACGCTAACCAACCAAGAGCAAAGTACATATCTTTCTTTGGTATATCTGCCAACCTTGGGATATACGTTGCATCAATGTCACCCCATGTATGGAGTACATTCCATATCTCACTGGCATCTCCTCCGATTTTATCAGTTAGATTAGTCTCACCGAGCTTATACACTGTGCCGTCTTTACATATCTTGTTTTCTCTTGCCAGCCATCCGACAGCAACATAGAATTCATCATCTTTTAGCTTCGTTTTTTTCATTAAGTTCGTTTGCGTAAGAGAGCCATGTACATCAAGTGTATCCCATACCTTTCCTGCGTTTCGACCAAAATCCCTCATCTTATTTATCATATAGCCCATCCTCACAACAGGGAATCGGCTAGTAGAACTTATATTTTTGGGAAAAACAGCGATATGAGAGTATGTTTTTAGGCGAGGAGGATAAAAAGATGTTGAAAACCGATTGTTTTAGCCGGAAGAAATCGATAATAAATGATTCAATTAGGAGTAGGAACACACTGTTACTTTTTATACTTGTACTTTTCATCAAGCTTTTTTATTTTTAATAGTTCATCTACTGTCATTTCATACGCTTTATATCCATAATCGAAGTAGATGTTGCCACTGTGGAATTTATCTTTTTTATCTTTACGTGCCAGAAAAGACCCTCAACTAGTAGTGCATAGTATGTATAAATACTTACTGAATAGAGCATGATGACTATAATATATCATATACACATTTATACACGATTATGATACAAAATGAGTATTATGCCTGTAAAAAGAATCAACATAACTCTGCATGAAGACATATACAAAAAACTTTTGGAAATCAAGGAAGAAGAACACCGAAATGTAAGCAATTGTATTTCACACATGATTATAACATACGACTCATGTCGTAAATGTCCTTTTAATCATAATATGAAAGAAATCAAAGAAAAAAGGCACGAAATAATACAGAAAATCTTAAGTGAATAGCATTTTTTGTTAAAACCGATTTTACAAAGTAATAACCTAGGTTGTAATGCTCTACCACTATAAATTGATTAGATGTTAGATAACCAATAAACATTACCTTTGTAATTTTTTTGTAATTTTTCCAATTTGGTGTTTTTAGCACGGTAATTTTATATAACATTAGTGACAGAGCATAACTTGCTATCTAATAGCATGGTGGAGATAAAAGGAGATGAAGACAACTTTTAATCGGATAGATAAAAACTCGTTTAATGACTTAACCGATATTATCTATGACTTAACTAAAATTATTCAATTTATTCAATTCACAGAGAAAATTTCCGTTAAACTCTATACTAAGACAGATGAGGATGAGATATATAGTACCATTATAGAGGAGTTTAATAAATCGAAGAAACACTCCGCAACTATTTTGTTGTTGAAGGATAATCGATCAAAACTCGGGATCGCTGGAACATCTGAAAAACTGAGAAAGTTTAAACCACTAGAGAAAGTAACAGGAACCAAGATAGAAGGGTTCAAGATCCCCCTTAAAAAATCAAAAATTTTCGGTCAGGTGATAAATGAAGGGAAAACACTACATTTCAAAGTTACTGATTTTATAAGAGAGTTGTTTCCACGTCCGCTCGCCACTCTTATTTTAAAGACCAAGGGTTATGAAAAAAAGATAGGTATTGCAACACCGTTGACTAAGCATGGAAAAATAATAGGAACTCTGACGATAACTTCACCTTTTTTGGTTGAACATTTTATCCCTTTAGTGAAAAATCTCGCACGGCATATTTCAATTGCTTTAGAACTTGCTGATGAACGCAACAAGCTGAAGAAGACGGTGGAGAGGCTGCGGAATAATGAGGAGGAGTTTAAGAAGATGTTGAAAAACACTGTTTTTTCCCAGAAAAATAAAAGCTAGAATTTATCTGCTTTCGATAATATTTTTAAGTTCTGATATATCCTTTTTAACACTTTCAACTTCTTTTAATTTTTCTTGCTCAAAGGCTTTCAATATTTCAGATAAATGCGTTGTAGGTTTATAGATATGAGCTGGCCTACCTTTTCCTTTCTTGTTAAGATCCCGCTTTTTTACCCATCCTCTCCTCCGTAGTTCTTGCATAGCAATACTTACTTCAGGTTGTCGAAGATTTGCCCCTTGCTCAACATCCGCACATTGACATTCATCAAATTGTGAAATGTATAGTAATGTCTTAGCAAGATTTTTCGGCATCCCCAGCTCAACGAATAATTGAACAGCTTTATCATCATTTTTATCTAACATATATACATTTTTTTGTTTCATATTTTCCATCTCCTCATATTTCATTATCATCTATTCTTTTATAAAACCAACACGTCATGGTTTTTGGGTTTGTGGGGGAGGATAAAAAAAGAGGATTCAAACGATCAAGTACGGGTTGTTCATTTCCATCCATTCCACTTTCCGCCCCTTTTAACCAGCATTTGACCACAATTCGGACATATGATATCGCTGTCTCCTCGATTCTTAACAGCATCCTCATTTCTATTACTAGAAAAAGGTAAACGCCAGCCACAATTCTTACATTTAATGTGAATCATACATTATTTCCCATCTACACACAATTTCATAACATCCTTTTCTTTAAAAAACCAACCACCAACAAAGTTTCAGGGTATAAAAGGCAATTATCTAAGGTTTTTTGAAACAGAAACCACCGTTGTATTCGCACAGCCTGCCTTGCTTGCGAATCCCCTCACGAAAATAAGGCGGGATGGTTATTGGTAGTTCCTTCCCGCATTTCTCGCACAGATGAGTTCTCAGATTCTTACTTTTAACCTTCATATAGTAGTTAATACCTGTGTTAATCGTTTAAATAATCTTTCAACAAATGTATACAAAACGAAACATGATGATTGACATAAATCATGATATTACCTTTATCAGCCGTATATGTTGACAGTACCTGTTTCAGTAATTCCGAAAGTTTTACAAACATGTTTTTTTATTCTTATTTATTTCCTTTCCTCTTTTAATCCCTTCAGGATTATCTTGTCGCAGTCCAGGTGCCTGTATAACCTGTTGACATAGAATATGTTCCACTCATTTGGTTACCATCTTCAGAAACTGTGCCCTCAAAATCAATTGTTACTGTTGCCCCGTCGCCTCCTGTAGCTATACCAAAGACTACTTCATTGCCTTCGACGCTTCCTGATATGGTAGTGTCTTCGCTATATGAATATGTAGTGCTTGTAAAGGTCATATCGCCACTCAACGAACTGCCGGTTTGGCTGAGATATGCTATCAGGGTACCTTCTTCACCACCATCACTCCTCTCCCAGTCTCCATTCCATGTCCCAGTAAGATCGATAGTAGTCTCACTTTTGGTGGTATCCCTTTCGATGCAACCTGCAAAAGCGGAAAGTAAAAACAGGCTTACTATAACTACTGCCAACAAATTCTTCATTTCTTTTCCTCACTCACATTACAATACAATTACGTAACAGCTATTGACTTATAAAACCAGCCCTATAGAATAATTTGGAAAAACTATCTAAACAATGAAACAACTATATAATTGTACATGCATGTGAAAACAAACTGTAAACATTTCACTTGGAAAAAATCACTGCTTATTGATATGAATAAGATTAATCAAAACATACTGAGAGAGTCTCACTGTGATCTTAATAAATTAAGTAAGCGTAGCTGCCCAGATGACTGTAAATGGTTTGAAAAAAGATGATTAAAAAAACAGGATTTTAATTAGTATTTTTTAACTAATTTCTCTTTTTATCCTTTTACATCTATTGCAGATGTATTTCTGCTCGAATTTCCCCCCACCAACGTTCCTTGGTCCCCCATATTTCCCCCATTTATGGAAACCAAAAAGACACTTTATATTCATATTTCATCCTCTTAATATAGCAGTATTTAATAACTCTGATTTCTTTAAAAAACCAACTCTTAAAATTTAAATTATTTTTATTTCTAATTGAAAATATGGGTAACAACTGTTCAATATCATAAAAAGATCTTTATAAAAATAAAATATGCAGAGCAGAAAAAGGGGGCTTTGCACAATAAATAGGTGTTTTATCTTATCGATCAATTTCCATTTCGTCAATTTAACGGCAAACATTTATATATTGTTATTCTAAAAGTATACACTAAAGGGTTGAAGGAGGTAGATGAAAAAATGGATTTAAAATATGGTGAAAATAATATAATCAGGCTTAAAAGAGAATTAGAAGAACTTACAATTAAAAAGAAAATGTTAGAAAAAAAGCTAAGGCAACTAACTGTTTAGATTTTTTACTAATAAATTATATTTTTTTTGTTTTTCCTTTTTTATAAAGTCTTAAAAAGATACTATGCCTAATTTTTTCATCTTATCAAGATTACCTGGATGTTTTTCGAAATACCTGTGAACAGGTTCAAGAATCTTATTCACATAAACCACTGTAGCATTCTTCAAATCCAAAGGATGAAGACCACTCACAAAGGCTTTTTCAAGCTCATCATAAGAATGAAACTCTAGATTTCCACCAAATTTCTCAGGGCGCTCAATCAAGAAATCTTTACTTTGTAGATCAGGGAAAATTACAAATTTACATATCCCGAGAACAGGGTTACCCTCTACTTGTTTCTGAGGGCAATAAGCTTTTTTCAATTTCTTAGCTACATCTTCAGGGTTATCATGTATGGTAATCATAGAATCAGGTTTACTCTTACTCATCTTCACCTTAGCTGGGTCCATACGACCACCCGCCTGTAGCCCAGTGAGCAACGGTGTATGTAATGCAACAGGTGGTTTCTTATCGAGTTTTTTTGAAATATCACGAGCTAACATATGGGCATGTCGTTGATCCATACCACCATAGGCTACATCTACATCAAGATAAAAAATATCAGAAACCTGCATAGCTGGGTAAAACAGTTTAGACAAGTCCTTATCCGCGTCTTTCTCCTCTCTACCCATTATATCCATAGAACGTTTAATACGGGCAACACTAGTAGCCTTTGAAATCCTTAGGACAAGCTCCCAATATTTTGAATCATTTACATAGTCACTAGCGTACACAAATTTTATTTTATCAGTGTCAACTCCCATCGCAGCGAAACAGTCTTTCATGTATTTACCGCAAAGCTTGATTTTCTCAATATCCCTGTCAAGTTTATCATTAATGTAGGCATGCCAGTCCGCGAGGAGTACGGTGAAATCAAAACCACAGCTTAGGAAATCTCTTATTTTGTTAGTACAAATCTTCCATCCAAGATGGACGGTTCCTGATGGTTCGAAACCTATGTACCCTTTGGGTTTATTTTTCTGTAGAACTGTTTTTAATTCTTCGATTGTGACTATCTCTTCAGTATTAGATATAATTGTTTCTAATTTGCCCATAATTCAATGGTAGAATGCAAATCTTATTAATGGTTATTTCGATGTAAACAGGGCTTATAAAAAAGTTTATCACCGCTAAAACTAAATATAACAAATAATAAATATTAGTTACAAAATATTTAAATTATAGATATTTGTGATGGCATGAATAGAAAATACCTAGTTCTTGGCACAGTATTTCTTCTTCTTTTAGGAAGTTTCACATCAATATCGGGAGTAGAAACAAACAAAAAAAACCTCATTCAAAAAGAATTACCAATCGATAACACCCTAGTAACAATACAATTCTCCGACACAACTCTAGATGCCTCAACATTAAACATCAAAGGAATAACAAAAAACATTCAGAAAACAAACTACGAAAATAGTCATATTAAAACCAAACAAATAAACTTCAACCCCTCAGATTGCAGCATACAAAACAGAGAACTCGGATTCGTCTACCTTGGTTTAAAAGGACTAGAACCAACAGGCACACAAGGCGAGCCAATGCTTCCTATGAAAACCTACGTAATCGAATTACCAAGAAACTCACATGTTCTAGATGTTGTAATGACAGACGTAAACTACAAAGAAATCAAAAACCGCTTAATGATCGCACCGATGCCGAAACCTGTTTTCTGGTCTCAAAATACTGAAAACCTAGAAGAGATCAATAATGATTTTATCCTTAACACAGAAGTCTATAGTAGCGATAATTTCTACCCTGGTAGTATTCTAAAATACCACTCTGGAAACACCAACAAAAAGAAACTGGTTTTGGTACAAGTATACCCTATACAATACATTCCAAAAGATGGAAAAACCATATTAATAACTGATGGTGAAATACAAGTCATATACACAAACGAAGGTAACCATCCAATTTCAACATCCTCCTCTTACGATACTGTTAATCTAATAATAACCCCCTCTCAACTTTATAATCAAGCTAAAGAACTAAAAAACTATCATAACAACCAAGGAACTACTACTCAGATAGTAAACACCACATGGATCAATGAAAACTATGATGAAGCAGACGATCCACCATACGATGGATACTGGAACTCAAGTTTACGAGGATGGGGCGATATTAAAAACTATGATTACAGCCTAGCTAAGAAAATAATAAATTTTCTAAATGACACAGCTAATCACACAAATTTAGAATATGTAACCCTTTTTGGAAACGCGAGACTAGTACCCCCTAGTTTTTATTACTGGATTGCTTGGACGCCAACTGATTTTTTCTACTCTTCACCAGACTATGACCTAATACCAAACTATTACGTTGGCAGACTACCAGTTAACAACGAAGCAGAAGCAACACAGATAGTTAACAAGATTAAAAACTGGGAGGGATCAACTGATCTATTTAAAAATATCACAATCTCAGGTGGACGATCATTCGGAACACCTTTTTTCACAGGGGAATTAATCACAATAGACTCGGTTAACCAGGGCTTCTTAGAAGGAGCAAACATCTCCAAACAATTTGAAACAGATGGAACATTTACAAAAAACAATTTTTTAAACTCATTAAAAGGCGACACAGGCATAATATATAACATAGGTCATGGAGGCGGGAATTCACTAGTTTTTGCGGATACAAACCCATTAAGACCTTATGATCATATATTGTACGAATATGAAATAATGGATCTACCACAAAGTGACAAAACACCCATTGTAGTATCAATAGCATGTAGTAACGGAGCCTATGATACTCACCTTGTAGATCATGGCTATGAAATATCAATCGGTGAATCAATACTACTCTCAGATGCTGGTGGAATAGCTTATATCGGTGGCTCAAGAGGAAACGCAGGAATTCCTATTTTTACCCTTGAAAAAGGCTATGTTAACATCTCTAAAGAACCACATATGGCAGGTATGCTAACCAATGTCCTTGAATCATATCACGATGGCATTTCAACCCTTGGCAATATAACATCCAACGCTATGTTTACCTACACTAAAAACAATGATATGTCTTATCTTATGGAACAATACACCTTTCTCTCCTTTATACTACTTGGTGATCCAGCGTTAAAAATACCAGCAAGACCAACGGATGTAACCTATCAACTACCACACTCCATAGTAGAGGATCCATTGGATTACAGATCAGATTACTCATCATCCTTTTTTAATGGTACTATCCCCCTTGGCGTAGTAGACGAAACAGCAATAGTCAAATCCCAAACAGATTCACCCACTGTTCAAATGAAGCTTATAGACTCATTATTCAAACAAGGAGAAAATTATACAATAGAAACAGAAACCAAATCAACAATTGATAACAATGTAACATATGATTTTGAACCCACTACTTCAAGTTTGTTTAACATTAGAACAATAACTGAAGATGGTAAAGAAGGATGGCTATATTATTGGGCTTTTAGAGTAGTTGACGATGATTTTAATCCTTCAACACCCGGATGGGGCGTAACAAGATGGAACTCTATACAAGATGCCATAGATGGCTCCAATAAAGATGATGCAATATACATATTCAATGGAACCTACTATGAAAAAATAGTTGTTTACAAGGCACTCACTCTCATGGGTGAGGACAAAACACAAACAATAATAAATGGTCAAGGAGAAAACAACGTAATAACTATCACAGCTCCAAACACCGCTATCGTGACACTTACAATTCTAAACTCTGGAAATAAAAAAACAAACGCAGGAATAGCCATCAAAGCAGATTCCGTCTCAATTTTCTACTGCATTATCAAATTCAACGAAAATGGTGTCTACATCCATGATAACCTACCTCTCCTTGGTTACACAACACAACTAGCATACAACTCTATAAGCGACAACAAATATGGCATATACTCTGAAAATAATGGCCTACGTCTTGGTAAATTAGTTTTCAATCACATACATCATAACACATACGCTATCTACTTGTCAAATTCACGACTTAACATAATATCAGGTAACACAATCAGCAACAACGATATGGGTATTTTCCTAAAGAAATCTAAACTAAACCTCATCACTCTCAACGATTTCTCGGATAACCTAATTCATGCTACGTTTACTAAATCCTCATTGAATCGTTGGAACAGTAACTATTGGGATAACTGGATTGGACTTAGATTAAAATCTGGTTTAAATATCCCCAAGTATATCTTTGGAAGAAAAGGCATATTTGTTGGTTTAATACCAACTATTGATCGTGATAAAAATCCAAAATATTATCCATTTGAACTTGAAAAAACATACTTATAAAAACAAAGTTTTTTAACCAATTTTTTTTACAACTTTGTCCACAATTTTTTCAGCAGCACCGAGGTAGTTCTCTAGTTTCAAAGCATCGTTTATTTCTTTTCCAGTTAACAACTTGAGTTCCTTGTTTTCTGATATAAACGCTTCTTTTAATGATATATTTTTTTGAACAGCCTCTAATGATGTTTTTCTCATGATTTCATGTGCTTCACCACGACCTACACCTTTGTCTATTAGTTTTGTCATAAGTGATTCAGCCATTGGTAACCCTTTTGAAATCTCCATGTTTTTCTTCATACGATCTGGGAAAACCTTCAAATTTTTGAATACATCATTTGTTTGATACACTACCCAATCAGTAAGTATTATTGAATGTGGTATTATGAAACGCTCAGAAGAAGAGTTACATAGATCACGTTCATGCCATTGAATCGCGTTCTCATATGTTGGGGTTATAAAACCACGAACAACTCTAGCTAGACCACAAATCTGCTCACAAGTAATTGGGTTTCTCTTATGAGGCATAGTTGAGGATCCAACTTGTTTTTTTGCTTCAAAAGCCTCAGCAACCTCACCAATCTCATCTCGTTGCAGGTTACGAACCTCAGTTGCAAACTTTTCCATACTAGTAGCAATATTGCAGAGCACCCCTAAGAACTCATTATATCTATCACGGCAGACAATCTGAGTAGATACATCCTCCACACCAAGTCGTAGATTCCTAAGCATAGTCTCCTGGATTTTCAAAGCTTTATCACCAAGCGCAGCACCAGTACCAACAGCACCAGAGAGTTTACCAACAAGCAATCGGCTTTTACATTCATGCATACGTTCAAGATGCCGTCCAACTTCCATTGCATAACCAGCTATTTTCAAACCAAAAGTAATTGGAATAGTATGCTGACCATGTGTTCTACCAAGCATAACTGTTTTTTTATGTTTCTTTGCAAGGTTAACAAAAGTTTTCTTCAGCTCTTTTAACCCTTTCTGGATATAAACAGTTGATTCAGCAAATTGAAGTGCGTTAGCAGTATCAACAATATCATAACTTGTAGCTCCCAGATGAATATATTTACCAGCATCATCTTTACACACTTCAGCGAGTGCTCTGGTAACCGCCATTATATCATGCTTAGTTTCAGCCTCAATTTCCTTTACACGATCAACTTTAACAAATTTTATAGATGCTTTCTTTGTTATCTCATCAGCAGCACTTTTTGGAATACTCCCTATTTCAGCATGAGCACGAGCAAGTGCAGCCTCTATATCAAGCAGATATTGAAGACGACGGGTCTCACCAAAAATCTCTTTTAACTCTTTTCTCCCGTAGCGGTAATCAAGGGGGCATACTGGATCATCCATAATACTCACAATCCGAGAATCAGGTTGTACTTAATGTTTTTTTCTACATAGATTTAGTTTATATAATAAAAAAAGTTACTATATTTAGATAAATAATGGAGGCTAATTATGAAAAATGAAAATATGCATAAACCACCAGGCTGGAAAGTATCACTATCAATAGTAACAGGTATTGGCTGGCTAATATTTCTTATAGTTTGGCTAGCGTTTTTCGCAGGAGATAAAACTTTAAATTTTAGTGAATATCAAAACTTTGCGATTATTTTAATATCAATATTAGTAGTTTTCATAATACTTGGAGGATCATGGGCTTCATGGGGAATAAAACAAATCCCAAAAGAAGGAAAACAGATGATGAAAACAGCAGGATTCACTTCTAGAGTAGTTGTTTCGATTACCGTTCCATTAGCTTTGATGATATTTTGGATAATCTGGTTCTTTTTCTTTGCCGGAGATTTTAACGTATATCAAAATATAGCAATCTTTTTAGTTTCACTATTAGCAGTCGGAGGATTAATGGGTGCTATTTGGGCACCCTGGGGAATGAAACACGGAAAGAAATTTGAAAAAATGTGTAAGGAAGAAGACGAAAAAGAAGAGTAATCACTTAAATAATTCAACTTTCAGACTTTCTAGATTTATACCATTATACTGCCTTTTGCTGATATCTACGTCTTCGTCTAAAATTTGATAGTTAAAACCAGCATTGGTAATGATCTCTAAATAATCATCTTTTAAAAGTGCTCCACCAACACAACCCGCAATTAGCTCTTCATCACTTCTTTGCTCTTCAGTTAATTCACCTAATAATACAATATCAGAAACATACATTCGTCCTGTTTTTTTCAAAACCCTATATGCTTCTTTAAAAACCTTTAATTTGTCAGGTGCAAGATTAATTACACAATTACTAATAATGACATCAATGGATTCATTTTCTACAGGTAATTTTTCAATGTCTCCGAGTCTAAATTCTACATTTCTATAACTGTATTTTTCAGCAAGTCCTCTAGCTTTTTCAACCATTCCCTCTGTAAAATCTACACCGATTACTTTTCCAGAATCTCCTACTTTCTTTAAAGCAAGAAACGCATCAAAACCTGCTCCTGAGCCAAGATCTAAGACAACATCTCCCTCTTGTATATTGGCAAGTGCAGTTGGATTTCCACACCCTAGGCCAAGATTAGCGTCTCCTGCAGCTTCAATTTCTTTATCCGAATAACCAATAGATTTTGCAATATCAACGTCACTTTGTGAACCACTACAACAACTGCAATTTCCTTTCTTAGCAATTTCACTGTAACTCTCTTTTACAACTTTCTTGACATTTTTTTCTTTCATATTATCTACATAAAATACAATCAATTATATCAACGCATCGGCGTGTTTCTTTTACATCATGAACACGTACTATATCAGCACCATTAGCAACAGCAATACACGCCGCGGCGAGACTACCCTCTAGTCTATCATTAACAGTTAATGTTTCATTTTTTCCACAAATATTGCCAATAAAAGTCTTACGAGATGCACCAACCATAATTGGATGACCAAAATCCTTTAACTCGTTTAGACGACGTAGTATTTCACAGTTATCCTCAATGCCACGACCAGTCCGTTTACCAAAGCCAATACCAGGGTCAACAACGATGTTCTCCTTTTTTATACCACAAAAAATCGCGTAATCTACTCTTTCTTTCAGAAAACTCTTTATCTCCTTCATAATGTCATCATAATGGGGGTTAACTTGCATGTTACGTGGGTTACCTTTCATATGCATAAGACAAATAGGTACATCATAATCTGCGATAACGCTAGCAAGATGTTTATCCCCTTGGAGAGCAGTAATATCATTAACCATGTTAACACCAAGATCAAGTGCTTTCTTCGCAATCTTAGACTTATAAGTATCAATCGAGATAGGAACATCAATCTTTTGAACAAGTTCTTCAATAACAGGAATCACACGATCCATTTCTTCCTCTAGAGAGAGATTCTGGGCACCTGGTCTTGTAGACTCCCCACCTATATCGATTATATCTGCACCATCTTTTTCCATCTGTATAGCATGTTCAACTGCTTTTTCTACAGAAAAATATTCAGCCCCATCTGAAAAGGAATCAGGTGTAACATTCAAAATACCCATAACAATAGTTTTTTTACCAATTTGTAAAACTTTTTCTTCGTCAGCTAACATAATATTTATTTCACTCTCTTCAGAACCGTAGCTAGCTCTTTTGCTATCTTTTTTAGCCTTGGATAATGTCTATCAAGTTTTTCCACAAGTTCATTTAATTGTTTAAATGTTCCAACAACTAATATATCGCCAGTTTTTTTATGTAATTCAAAAGTATTTTTTGGAACCGCAACTTCTCCACCAATCGATAGCATATCTTGCTTTATTATGATCGCATCTTGAAGTACAACATTTTCAAGCTTTATAACTTTAGAAACCATCTTCGGCGCCATTATATTTATACTATGAGAGTCACTACCTATTTTTTGAATTGCGTTTCTTGCATCTTCAAGTGTTTTTACATCAATTATCTGAAGTTTATGTTCTGACACAAAAAACGGATAATACAGTTTTTATATTTCAACTATTTGTAGAAAAACAATTACTTCTTAGATTTTCTCCTACTTACCATTTTATATGTAAAAAATGTAACAGATGGAAACACAATAATTATAAAAAGAGCCCGGAGCCAAATTGGAGCTTCAGATTCATAATAATCAGCGGTTTTTAGAAGAGGTATACCAATAATAAAACATAAGAATATTCCTACGAGAACAGCACCAGCTAGTCTTGTTTGTTTATCGGTTTTTAGAAATCCCCAAGCATACGACATAGCATGTTGTTTATCTTTTTACAAGTATTAAATTTTTGTAAAATTATTATTTTTTTCTACTTCTTCTAACTTTTAAGGGTAAATATAAAATATAGAACACACAAAAAAATTCAATGTTTGCAGCAATAACAATATAATATGGATGAAAACCCTGATAATAATGTAGAACAGCTAACCCCAGAGAGACAACTATGGCAATAACTGCGTAAATCCTGATCAACTCTTTCTCACTTTTATTTTCAAACATATGCTGCCTGGTATAATCTAGATTATATTAACATTTTTGGAGATAATCTCTTGCTTCTCCAACAGTAAAAAGAGAACCAGTAACACAAATGAGGTCTTGTTTTTTTGCAACTTTTTTTACATAGTCTATAGCATCAGGAATATCCGTCTTTAAAACAACTTTCTTTCCATGAATTCTCACCTTTAATTTAGATGGGTTGCACGCTCTCTTATTATTAGATTTTGTTACAACAATTATATCTGCAAAGGGAGTAATAATGTCCAACATTTCTTGGATGTCTTTATCAGAGAGTATACCTATTATCAGTATTAATCTATTATAAACAAAATCGTTCTCCAGAGTCTTTTTTAATGAATTCATCCCTGCGATATTGTGAGCACCATCAAGAAGAATAATTGGTTCAAAACCAATTATTTCCATTCGCCCAGGATTTGTTGTTTTTTCAATCCCCTCCATAATACTCTCATCTGTGATGTAAACTCCATTCATCTGAAGAGTTTCAATAGTGCTAATAGCAAGACTAATATTCTCACCTTGAAATTCACCAATCATTGATGTTTTAACATCATATTCCTTCAAAGAACCGTTTATTTTAAATTCCTGCCAATCAACCCCACCACTAATTTTTTCCCAAAAACTTTTATCTAAAATAGTTAGTGAAGAATTTTTTCCTACAGATATTTTCTTTATTACATTCAAAGCATCTTTATCTGCACTAGTAACCACTGGAACATCATTCTTAATAACCCCAGCTTTTTCAAAAGCAATATCCTCAACTTTATCTCCTAGAATTTTTTGATGTTCAAGTGAAACATTTGTTATCACACTCACTATTGAGTGAACAATATTAGTAGCATCAAAACGTCCCCCGAGTCCCACTTCAATAACAGCAAAATCAACTTTTTCATCGTTAAAATATTGAAAAGCCATAGCTGTAACAATCTCAAAAAACGTAGGAGTATTATTGTTCCTACTCATTTTATCTATAATTGGTTTAATTTTTTCAACTAGTAAAACAACATCCTCCTCTGAGATTTCCTTGTTATCTATCACGATGCGTTCTGAAAATCTTTGAAGATGTGGAGAAGTATAAACACCTACTTTATACCCATTTAGAGTTAGAATTGATTGTAAAAATCTACAAACAGAGCCTTTACCATTTGTTCCACCTACATGAACCACTTTATATTTTTTTTGAGGATCTCCAAGTTCTTCACAAATATATGTGATTCTTTCTAACCCAAGTTTAATACCAAATTTTTCAAAAGAATAAAGCCAATCAACAGTTTCTTCATAATTCATAATACGTTAGTAACCCTCAGAATAAAGCACATCAGGAAAAACTTTGTATTTATCTTTCCAGCTATCGCCCTTCTTAATCTTAACTTTTCTACCCTCAATTTTTAGCCGTCCTTGTACGAATAAATCAATAGTTCTAGGAAATATCTGATGTTCAACATCAAGAATGCGATGAGCAAGCTTGTCTCTATCGTCACCAGGCATTACTTTCACTGCTGCCTGTAAAATAATTGGACCACGATCCATGTGCTCGTCCATGAAATGTGTAGTGCAGCCAGTAAGTTTCACACCATAATCTAAGGCATCTCCTTGTCCATTAGTACCTTTAAAAGACGGGAGAAGGGCCGGGTGTATATTGATAAGCTTACCGTACCATTTTTTAACGAAACATGGATTTAAAATTCTCATGTAGCCTGCTCCAACTACAAGTTCGATACGGTTTTCCGTAAGTATTTTATCGATTTCTTTATCGAAAGCGTCTCCATCCTTTCCTTTTGAGTCGATGAAAAAAGTTTTTATTTTATGTTTTTCAGCTCTTTTGAGTGCAAAAGCATCTTTTTTATCGCTGATGACTAATGTTACTTCTGCGTTTATCATGTCTTTTTCTGATGCATCGATAATGCTTTGTAGATCTGTTCCTCCTCCTGATGCTAAAACGCCGACTTTTAGTTTTTCCCCCATGTTTTCACATTCTGTGTAATGCGCATTGTTTTTTTGACCTTTTCCCCCACCCATATTATAACAAGATATATATAATAAAAACTTTATTAAAATTATATAATGGGAAAACTTTACTCTAAAAAGACATTAAAAAACAAATTACAACTAGTATTCCTAGGACTTTTATTATCAACTATTGCAATCATAGCGACCACGCCTATACACGAGGCTACACATTGGGTTTTATCAGATATAGACCCATACGTCGAACCTGTCGAGTTCCACATATTCGATGGAACATATTTTAAAAATGGACAAAATATCTTATCATCTCCACTAGGATATGTAATAATTAAGGAAAAATATTCAGGAGCATTCCAGGATAGACCTATATGGGCCGATACACTGCAGGAGATAATATGTGTCTCTATTCAGATAGTAATATCTATTCTGATAGTTTTTAAAATCCTTAAAACTATGGTGATTAGAAACGAGAAGAATTTACGTTCAGTTTCTGCTGTTTAAAGATTTTTTCAATATCCTTCATTGGGGCATTTGTTTTGAACCCTGTCGAACTAAAATGAGTTCTATAAACATTGTACCCCTTTTTTTTAAGAATTTCAAAAACTGTTCCCATACGTGGCGGGGATGTCTTCAAAGAAGATGCTAAATTATCTGTTGTGTAGAAAAAAGCAGGGGAATCAGCTTCTTCCTCAAGAAGATCTAATAATTTCCAAACATCATTTTTTGTGTTAAGCCGTTTTTCAAACAAACTAGTTCTTAGTTCTTTTATAACTTTTTTATCTTGTAGTCTACCCATCCAAAGGGGTCCAATATCTATGTTCTTTGAATCCCCAAAATCATTTGATTTCATAATCGAAACATTTTTTATTGAATCATTTGCCCGGTTTACACCATTTATAACCTGAGTATAGACTCTAAAATAATGATCAGTAGAATAGCAAACTAATGGTTTTATTCCTTTATCATATATAGCTGCTGCTTTACAGATGAAGCCAAGTAGTATGCGAAGCCCGATTTCTTTCATAACATTTGAATGAAAAGGCTGTGAACCATAGCGTCTAAGACAGACTTTTGGATAAACACCACACAGTGCCGCAGTATCTGTAGCAGTACAAGCCAGGATTCCATCATTACGTATACTCTTCATAGCTGAATCAATAAAATACACAGGTGAACCATATGGGTCAATATCTATGTAATGAAACTTGTTCTCAGATAATAAAACGTTTAAATCCTTATTTATTGCAACAGCATTTTTAATCTTCAGATTCTCAATGTTTTTTTCTATTAAACTATAGGATTCCTCATCCCAATCGTTAACTGCAACATCAAAATCACCAGTTACTTCGTTCACAAATCGTATTCCACGAATACCAGATGCAGCTAGTCCATCTAGAACATGAATTTTTTGTTTACTCTCGTTCACAAGTCGTTGAACCACAATTATGGAAAGATCCCGGTTTAACTCCATTGCAGGATTATAAAATGGTAATTTATCTTTTGAACCAGGGCCTTTTTTAGATAATTTATTTTTAAAAACAAGGACATCTGTTCCACCCTCATTTACAATTTCAATATTCTGATTGTTCTTCATATTAAAACAAGGGTGGAAGTTTTTCTTCCATTATCTTCTCAATCTTATATGGGAGGAGATTTCTATTAACTGGGGTAACCTCTAAAATTCGTATATCATCACGTCTTCTAACATCCTGTAACAAAGGCGTCCTTGACTTCTTATGTAAAGTAACCATAATAGGCTTATCAGAATCTAATGCCTCAATGACAACCTCACAGAACCGCTCAGAGAGCATCTCCATCTTACCAACTTCATCAATTATAATGATATCAATCCCATCATCTGTTATTGCTTTCTCAACAGCTGGTACGCCGATTCTTTCAAGAGCATTTGTATCAACACCATAGTTACCTACTTTCTCCTTTGTTTCAAAATCAATATGTGCAAAAACCTCGTGTTCCTTTGTCTGCCAATCAGCGACGTAAAAACCAACACGTTTCTTCTTTTCAATAACCGGCTCTGTTATCATCCCTTCAACGGTATAACCATGTTTTTCAAGTGACTCAATAATTTTAATCAAAGTCCGTGTTTTACCGACACTAGGCATACCTGTAATACCAATTTTTGGTATATCGTCCATAATAGCAAGATGTAATGCGTTTTCTGTTTAGAAATGTTTTTATCAACATTTTGTAAAAAACCCCTCCCTGTCTAAATATATGATTTATTTACTTTTTAATAAATAAATTGGTCCAACTATTGCATATGCGAGAACAGCTATAATGAGAAAAAGTGGAGCAATGGCATAGTAGTTTCTCCCCAACAGTATATTAATCAATATTAGAACAGCAGCTACTATATTTATCTTTAAATCTGTTTTTGGAAAACGCAAATTTGAAACCATTAAAATAGAAACAATAAGAATAACTGGTGGAATATAGTAGAACTCGACATCTGTAAATGCCATTACAAGTAATAATATTGTACTAACTGAGGCGGGTAAACCAACGAAAAACTTGTCCTCCTTCATAAGATGAAAAGAAGCAAGTCGTACAATACCAAGCGCGAGAAACGCAATTAAAGCGACAATCAGGTAAATATGGTGATAAATACAACAGGAGATAACATCATAATATGATATATAAATAAAAACCGAAGGAGCTATTCCAAGCGAGGTCATATCTGCCATTGACTCCAGGTATCCTCCGATTTTACTCTGCTTGTTTTTCCTAGCTATTAAACCATCAAGGCCATCTGCTAGTAACGCTAGCAAGATTAGTGAAAAAGAATAACGCATTTCGCCCTGGAAAGCCATTACTATCGCAAGGAAACCAAAAAGTGCATTTGTAAGTGAAATAATATCCGCAAGGGATAACAATTTAATCATTGATTTCGGCAATTGTACTTTCACCAGCCTTTACTCTATCCTTATTTTTAACAATGGTTTTTTTAATTTTTTCATATGGCAAATATACATCTACTCGGGAGCCAAGTCTTATAATCCCAATCCGTTCCCCTTTTTTCACTTTATCTCCTTTACTTATGTAGGGTACGATACGACGTGCAATGGTTCCAGCGATTTGTATAATTTTTACCAGCCCAATATCTGTACTAATAATTAATATTACTCGTTCATTTTTCTCGGATTCTTTCTTAAAAGCGGGGACATAACCGCCAGGGATATGAACCACGCCTTTTACCACGCCATCTATTGGCATACGATTAACATGGACGTCATGTAAGTTCATAAAAGTTGAAATCCTAATGCACTGCCCTATAACGTCGTCTTTCATTCTTTTTATCTCTCTGATTTTCCCATCAGCACAGGCAACAATTCCTCTACCAATTTTTCTAGCAGGATCTCTAAAAAATAATATGAAAAAATCACCTAAAAGCAGCCAGATTACACAGATGAATAAAAAAATACTACCAAAAATATTTTGCCTAAAAATTATTGAAACAACTAAGAAAAATAATCCTATTAAGAAAGTAGTCAGAATCCATGATTTTGAACCCTGAGCAATTTTCATATTACTTTTTCCCCCATGTAATCTTATTTACAAATCCTTCTATAGGTCCATTTCTCTTTGGAAGATCTGTTAAACAAATAATCTCATCAAAGACCTCTGGAACAATTTTAATAACGACAAACAGGAGAATTATCAATGCAATAAGACTTCCACCTTTCCCTATAACATTATGAGCTGTTCCAAAGAAACTAGGACCATTTTTCCCCACAAGAAATGTAACAAGCGCGTTTCTTATCAGGTTTAAAAAATATACTGGTACAACAGTCACAAGTAAACCATATAGCTTCCTTTTTTTGTTAACCCCTGCTAGTGGTAGTATCATCCCTACAAAAATAACCATTGATTGCACTGCGGTACAAGCAAATATTATCTCAATATGCGCAAGATTGTAACCAATATGTATCCCATCTACTACAACACCTTCTGTAAAAAAATTCAATAGAGCCCCACTTTGAGCAGCTACCACTTCTCTAAGCCACATCTCAAGAGGCGTCTTTTCTACAACGAAATATATTAAACCTGCAATAGCTGCGGCTCCAGCTGCCCAATTAAGGCAACTGATTTTTTCTTTTCTAATTAGAGATAGCCATTCATGGTACGCTAAATAAAATAAAACAAAAATACCAACTATACATAAGAATAAGTTTACAATATCTCCATCTCCACCAAAATACAGGGAGTTTATCTGGGTTGACCAGAAAAGGGCGAATAAAACCCAGCCAATTATTTTGATTTTACCCGCGGTACGTTCCCTATGGTACAGGAGTCCTATTAAAAGCAATATTAAACTGGTAAAGAGTGGAATGGAGGAAATTGTCAATGTTGGACTAGTCTCTTCTGAATCAATATATGGGAAAAATATTACTCCAATTATAGCGAAAACTATGGGAACTAGGATAAATAAAAATGCTAAGGTGTTTACAGGATTTCTGTTTCTCTCCATTTTACTCTCTGTTTAATAGAGAATTACTTTAAGATTGTTGTGATATAGTAGGGTTATAGTCCGAAGAACTCTGCTATTGATGGCCATCCAAACCCATCGGGTGACATTGTTGTCATATCCCACATGATGCAGATTAATCCAACTAGGGCTAGAAGGGTTAATGGTACCCAGTACGTGTAAACTATTTGATCGATTTTTAAACGTGCAATTGCTACTCTTATTAATGTCACTGAGAATAGTATGACTAGTAGTATTTTCACTAGGAAGAATATTATATCAATTATTATCGCAGGGTAACTTTCCAAGCCAAATAGTGGTGATAGGTTGTATGGGAAGAACAATGCTACGATTAGTGATGCCATTACAACTGTTTTGACACCATCTGTTAGATAGAACATTGCAAGGTTTCTACCAGAGTATTCAACGAGTAACCCGCCTGCTATTTCAGTTTCTGCTTCTGGTGAATCGAATGGTATCTTGGATAGTTCCGCAGGGGTTACAATAACTAGTGTAAGTAATAGTATTATTAACCCGATGAATCCAAGTGGCCCAACAACACCCCACAATGGCATTGTTGAAATCGTGGATAGTGTAAACACATTGGTAGCTCCGCTTTCTAGGCTGAGTCTCCATGCTATGCTTATTATTATAATTGCTAATGGGAACTCGTAGGCTATCATTGTAGCCATTTCTCTTTGTGCACCAACTGTTGCGTAAGGTGAACCTGATGCGAAACCACCTATAACCATAGCCAGTGAGGGTATCATTAGAAGATAAAGTATGAGTATTATGTCCCCACCGAAGGATACAAGTGGAGCGAATACGCCCTCTGTCTGTGGCACTATTGGCAGGTAGAGCAGTATCGATATTGTGCCTATTAATCCTATTAAGGGCGCTAGGTTGAAAACCCATGGTATAGCGTTTTCAGGTACTATGTTCTCCTTAGTGAAAAGTTTTCTAACATCCCTAAATGGCTGTCGTATTGGTGGTCCTATTCTACCTTGCATGTGCGCAGAAAGTTTACGATCTACACCTTTGTATGATAAGCCAAATATGATTCCAAATAAAGCTAGTCCAACTGTTCCAAGTATTACTATCATCGCTGTTTTTAGTATTTCTTGTAGTTCCAACATTTAGATCACTCCCACCAGTAGGAATAGTATGCCCATTACTATGACAAACCATAGTACGTAATCAGTGACATTGCCAGTATGCATTTTGTTGAATATTTTATAGAACCATTTTAGTGATTCCATAAAACCCCAGTAGAGGTTACTACCTTTGATGTGCATTTTTTCTTTTTCATATTCTGGGTTCCCTGATAGGAAGGATTTGGTCTGCTCTGTTTTTTCTTTGTATTCTTTTTTACCATATCCTCTGAGTATGTAGGCTATGAGGAATGCTATGGCCATTCCTGTTATCCACACAAGTGGGTTCCATAAACCACTACCGGTTTTGAATGTCTCTAATAGTGTGTCTAGTGAGATCATTTTTAGATCACCCCCATTACTTGTGAAATATAGCTAGTGTTACTAGCTAGTGCATTTGCTGCTGGTTGCACTATGTTATTTACCACTAGTTCTGGGAACAAACCGAAGAAAATAATGATACATGATATAAGCCCCATTGCTATCAGCATGCTCTTTGGCACCTCTTTTACATCTTTTAGATCAGGTTGCTCAGGTCCAAGGAACGCTGAGTGGAATACTTTGATGAACACTGCTAGTAGTAGTATGCTACATAATATCGCTACTATTGATAACACTGGGTTAACCTGATAGACTGACTCATATATTAGTATTTTAGAGGCAAAACCATTCATCGGCGGCATACCTGCAACAGCTAGTAGCCCTATGAGGAAAAACACTGTTGTATATTTCATATTTCTCGCTAGGCCTCCCATGTTGTTAAGCGATGTTTGTTTGGTAGCATAATATATTGCTCCTGCGACGAGGAACAATAAACCTACATCCAATGCATCATTGATAATATGGAAAATACCTCCTTTTAACGCATTCATACTTACAGCAGTTCCAAGTGTGGTTAATCCTGCTCCCACCGCGAGGAACATGTATCCTATTTCTGCTACTGCAGCATATGCTATCATTCTCTTGAAATCAATTTGTTTAAGTGCCATCATAACCCCAATGAGTATTGTTACAATAGCTAAAATAACAATAATTGTACCAAGTAAACTGTTGAGAGTAATAGTCGTCCCACTAATATTTCTAAGTGTAGAATTCAACTGGCTACCATATAATGTGAAACATACTCTGAAAACACCATACAAGCTTGCCTGGGTAGCTCCTACTAGTAATAGAGTTACTGATGCGGGTGCTCGCCCATATGCATCTGGTAGCCACATATGCATTGGAACTATACCGGCTTTCATTGCTAGAGCAGCGATAAGAATTACCAGAGCTATTTTATCTAGGAATGTGTATTGTATATTGTTTGCTAGAACTGCGATATTAAGGGCATCATATTGTGCATAGAGTAGTGCTATTGCGAAGAGAACGAAAAGTGCCCCTATGGCACTAATTGCTATGTATTTGAAACCGGCTTCGACTGCTTTTCCTTTGTTAGTCCAGAAGGCTATGAGTGCACAGGATGCTATTGATGTGATTTCTAGGAATACGAAGAAGTTAAACATGTCGCCTGTGAGCATCATGCCTAGCATTCCTGCTGTCATCAACAACATTAGTGTGTAGAATTTGTTAAGACCTGTGTTTTCTTTCATAAAAGACCATGAATATATCACAGCGGCTAGTGACAATATACCTGCTATTATCGCCATGAAAGCACTTAAACCATCGACTTCGAACAGGATTCTCACGACAGGTATTGAAAGGTTTTTTGCACCAAAGACGTATGTATGTATGTTACCTGCGAAAACATCTGATGCTAGTAGGAAAATGAAGAAGTTAGTCGCAAGTATCGTGAGTATTACAAAAACGTTTCTCACTTTGTCATTGATTTTACTAATTAATGGCGTTAAGAACGCTCCTAGTAATGGAATTGCGACTATTAACGCAGGGGAGTGTCTAAGGAGGGTATCTAATATTTGTTCTATGTTCATTCTTCATCCCCCCCTAGTTTATTTACATTCAGTGTTCCATAATGTCTATAGATGTGTATAACTAGTGAAAGCATCAACGCGAGAACAGCTACTCCAATGACAATACTTGTCAGAGTTAATGCATGTGGTACTGGTAATGACATAAATGGTACATTATTTGAGCTGGCTGTAATTCCATGCCAAATTGGTGCTGTGCTATCTTGTCTGTAGGCCAGTGTAATTAAAAATAGATTTACACCGCTTTCTATTAGAGTAATACCGATGACTATTTTGATCAGGTTTCGTTTGAAAACCACTGCATATAATCCTATTAGTACTAGTGCAGCTACAGCGATAAAAGGAATGTTGTAAATCATTTTGTTTCCGCCTCCTTTTTGGTAGTTGCATATGCCATCACTAGTACAATTGCAAATAGCCCGGCTATAACTTTTAATCCTACTGCAAAGTTCATGAGTGGTATAATGCCAGCTGTGTAGATATCTGATAGACCAAGGGCAGGGTTGTCAAAAATTAATCCCTCACCTATTAGGAAGTTTTTGAAAAATACGAACCCAAAAATTAATCCTAGAAATGCGAGACCAATGAAAGCAATTGCGCCAAGGCTTTCAAGGATTGAAAGATGCTTCTCTTTTATTTTTCCCATTGTCCATATTGAACCATATGCTACTAGTATCATCGCGCAGCCTGATGCAACAACTGCTCCACCTTGGAAACCACCACCGGGTGTTAGATGACCATGAGCAATGATATATAAACCATATATTAAAACAAGTGGAAACGAGATATTTGAGATTGTTTTAACAATCTTAGACATGCCTCCGCTCATTTTTTCAACCTCCTGAACAATAGTATCACACCGGCAACAGCTGTGAATAAAACTGTTGCTTCACCGAGAGTATCGAACCCTCTGTAGTCAAACACTACACCAGTAACACTGTTATCAGCTCCAACTTCTCCTTGTGAGTTATCTATAATATATTGATCCATCTCAGTTTCATCAGGGTTTCCAAATGAATGTGTCATAAGAGCGCTGAAAACTAGGAAAACAGCAACAATTGAAAAGAAAATAGCACCAGCGATAGTTCTCTTCGACATCATGCTTCTTCCTCCATGCGTTTAGTAGCTCTAATTGCGATAACTAGAATCGCTGTGGTAAGACATGCCCCGACTCCTGCCTCAGCTATAGCAACATCAGGCGCTTGAAGAATATAGAACTCTAATGATAGAAGCAGGCTCATAGCGGCTACAGCAATAGCAGCAGCAATCAGGTCCTTAAAGTAAACCGCAAATGCAGATGCAACAATGATGAATATTGGTACAATAATGTGAACAAGATTTACTAAGAACTCTTCAGATATCATTTCTTCCCCTCCTTTTTGTTAACTGTTTTTTTAGAAGAGTTTTTTTCTAAATCATCAACTACTGCACCAACCGGTTTAACACCACTACGATGAGCAGCACGGGCAATAGCATGAGCACCTGTGGGGTTAGTAATTAAAATTGCGACTAAAGCCGCAGCTGTATGAATAGCTAAAACGGATCCATCTGTTGAACCATAATACCACATTTTCAAACCTATGAGTATCACAGAGCCACATATGAAAATTGAGCCAAAAGTTGTACATTTTGTCCCAGCATGAAGTCTTGTATAAACATCTGGGAAACGTAACAACCCAAAACCTGCGAGAAGGTTGAAGAAAACACCAAGTGCGAGGAGAATATAAATTATTAACTCAAAGAGCTCCAATAACATTTAGAACTCACCTCCCTCAAGATACTTAGCGATAAATAATGTGGAAATAAATGATAGTAATGCATAGATGATTGCTACATCGATATATATCACTGATTTTTCAGCTAGACCAAAGATTACCATTCCAACTATGACAAGAGTGTTAATGGTGTCAAGTCCAACAATTCTGTCTGGTGCGGTTGGGCCTTTGACTACTCGTATTATAGCCATTAAAGCTGATAGTAGAAGAACACCTAATACAATGAGATAAGTTGTCTCTATTTCGATCATTCTGCAATCCTCCTAACCCATTTATCAAATTTGCCACATATATGTTTACAATCAACAGGTTTTTTCTCCAATGCCTCTTTTTTCACATTTATCCAATGGATATAAAGGTCATTTGAATCCTCATCGATATCAACGCTCAATGTTCCAGGTGTAAGAGTTATTGAGTTTGCAAGCAGAGTGACTCCTAGATCAGTTTTTAGATTTGGAGAGATTTTTACAATACCTGGATTAATTCTGCCTGTTATTACACGATATGCGACGTCGATGTTTGCCTTGGCCATACCTGCAAAAAAGGGTCCAATGAGGTAAACAAGGAACATTATCCATCTCACAGGATTAAGCATTCTGAGACTTTTTTTTACAAAGATTTTTCTAGATATTATTCCAGCAAGGACCGATAGTATAACCCCAAATAGTATTTCTTCAAAACTCCATCTTAAAAAATCTTTATTCAATATTACAACATCGGTTCCACTACCTGTTGTGAAAAGCAGGTAGACTATAAAACAAAGGACGGTCGTCACAATAAATGAGATCATCTTCTTCCTCCCTTAAACACTAAGATTTATGTTTCAGTGTAACCCTATTACTTTTTAAAACCTTATGGTTTAAATTAATATAATAAAACCACAAATCAAGAAACACCCATTTTTACTTCAAAAATAATAAAAGCAGATGTTGTTATTGGGTTTAAGGGGGAGCCCACGATGAATGTTAAACTCATAGGTTTCACTCCTTACCCTGAGAAAATCCCGGCTATGGCAGCAAAACTTACGCATAGTAAATCCAAACCTGAAGAGTTGAATAAAACCGCTGCTAAAGAGTTAAAATCTATACTTGAACATGTGATGAACCTAGGGCACACAAGCGTAATTGAACATACTAGTTTTACATTTGCAATAAGTGATGTAAGTCGCTCTCTCACTCATCAACTTGTAAGACATCGTATTGCTAGTTATGCACAGCAAAGTCAGAGGTATGTTAATATCAAAGAGCCGAACTATGTTACTCCACCAAAAATAGCTACTGATAAAAAAATGAAAAAAGCATATGATGAAACCATGAATTCGATTTGGAAGGAATATAATAGACTTCTTGAATTAGGCATTCCTGCTGAGGATGCTCGTTATATTCTACCCAACGCTGCTTGTACAAACATTATTGTCACTATGAACGCTCGTTCTTTGTTGAATTTTTTTGAACTCCGGTGTTGTCAGCAGGCCCAATGGGAGATTAGACAGCTAGCTAATAATATGCTTAAAGAAGTAAAAAAAGTTGCACCAACTATTTTCAAAAATGCTGGTCCAATCTGTAAAAGTAAAAAAATTTGTCCTGAGAACAAAAAGGATTGCCCTTTATATCCAAAGTGATTTTTTATGAAACGGCCATATGTTATCATTAATTGTGCAATGTCTGCAGATGGAAAAATCGCGCTTCCAAATAGGAAACAAATTAGGATTTCATCTGAGCAGGATATTCAACGTATGTACCATTTACGTAATGAATGTGATGCGGTTCTAGTTGGAATTGGGACTGTTTTATCTGATGATCCTAAGCTCACTGTGAAAGAAAAATATGTGGAAAAACCTCGTCAGCCAGTTAGAGTTATTTTAGATTCTCATTGTAAAACCCCTAAGAATGCATTGGTTGTAAATGATATTGCAAATGCTCTGATTGTAACCTCAGAAAAATGTGAAAATATATATGGTGAAAACGTAGAGATTATTAAATGCGACAGTGATGAGGATGATTTAATTAGTCTAAATAGTCTTTTAGAGTTGCTTTATAATCGCGGAATAAAAAAATTGTTAGTTGAGGGCGGTAGCACAGTAATTTGGAGTTTTCTAAAAAAAGGTTTAGTCGATGATTTATATGTCTACATTGGTCCTATGATTATCGGCGGGGAGAATACTCCTACTCTCGCAGATGGTGAGGGTATCGATGGTGACTATACTATAAATCTTGAAATTGTTGATACCAAGGAATTGGGTGGGGGGCTTCTTATTCATTATAGAATGGTAAAATGAAATTTTTATGCGATCAAATGCTAGGTACACTTGCTAAATGGCTTCGTATTTTTGGTTTTGATACATTCTATGCTAACGCTGATATTAGTGATGATGATTTGTTTGGTATTGCAAAGAAAGAAAATCGTGTTCTCATAACGCGGGATAAAGAATTAATTCAAAAAGCGCGAAGGGAGAATCTTAAAACTGTTGAAATTAAAACAGTGGATCTTGATGAGCAATTGACTCAAGTTCTAAGTGATGTAGATGTTGATAAAAACACGGTTCTATCTAGATGTACGATATGCAACGGTATTCTGGAAGATATTAAGAAAAATGATGTTAAAGATAGAGTTCCTGAGAAAGTGTTCTCTAACAATGATGTTTTCTGGTTTTGCCCGGGATGTAATAAAGTTTATTGGAAGGGGAGCCACTACGATAAAATGGTTAATAAAATCGATAAAATCAAAAAAAGCTAACCGCTAGTTTATGTCATTCTTACCATCTGGGCATGAGGAACGCCCTTAATTCTGATTACGCATTCGGGGTCAATGATTCCTAAGTCTATAGCGCATTTTATTGTTTCATCTCCTACAAGATTTGCAATGGTTGCGTCTCTAAGATATTTCTTTAAGGTTTCGGTATTAATACGTCGTCCGTCGTAGAAATTCTTTGATACATCTAAATGGAATTTTCCTTCTTCGAATTTTTTTCCGATGAGTTTTTCATCGCATGCGCCGATGAGTAGATTGTTTCCTTGTTTGTAGATTTTAATGCTTATCATCTACTATCATTTTCCCTTTGTCTTTTGTCTCTATTTTAGATGTTAGTTTTTCATCTTTTATATCTCTTTCTGAAATAATGTGAAAAAATCATGTGATTATTAGGCATCATTTTTTGTCGGTAAATTTCCTTCTGTCTTTTTACCAAAATGTCGTTTTTTATAGAAAAATATATATATTAGTTGCTTTAACTAATCTCATAAATTCTGTCTCTCTTAGTTAACCGTAATTCTAAAAACTAGTTATTGCATATACTTTCTTTGAAATTGTTTTTTATGGGTTAAGGAAGATGAATTCTATAGTTAAGTCTTTCTCAGAACACGGTACATTCGTACAACCAGATACACTCGACTATATTTTGTCAAAGGATAACCCTGAGGAGTTCACTTCTTTTATTACAAAAAGCCTCAAAGAATTCCCACTGGTTCTAACAGTTGATCATATAAAAAGTGTTGAACAAGTAGAAACGGCAAAGGAAACACCAGAGCCAACTCCTGCGAGTGTTATGGAGAAAAAAGAACTACAGACTAAAGTTCTATCTGACATCTATGGTGATAAACCACCGTATAGACCTTCTGAGGATAATGATCTAGAATATGATGATCCTGATAAGGAAGATCAGATAGAATTACCATTGCAAGAAACACCGAAAGAGGAGATGCCCAACCTTATTAAAATTGAAAAAGTAAAAGGTTGGAATCCCAAGTCGAAGGAATATACTTCTCAGATTAACATAATAAAGGATGTAACCGGTGGTAGCACTTGTGAGGGCACTACCAGTGATTTTACTAAGTTGTTTAAAGATAGATATGATGTTTTAAGGAAAATACTTCGGAATCAGAGACGTGAACTAGCAAATGCTGTTCCCATAAACAAGGTTAAATCCGGTGCTATGAGAGAGATTCAACTTATCGGGATAGTTAATGACGTTAGAACTACCGTTAATGGTCATAGGTTGATAAAACTTGAGGATGAAACTGGTGAAGCTGTTTGTATAGCTTTGAAGAATAAACGTGATGTTCTTCAGATGTCGGGCGAGGTGATTCTAGATGAGATTGTTGGCATCAGGGGTCAGCTTAGTAAAAACGGTGATTTAATAGTAATTCAGAGTATAGTTTTCCCAGATATTAGTATTCAAAATGAGAAGCATAGGGCAAAAGAACCATTATGTGCCGCTTTTCTTAGCGATATACATATGGGCAGTAAGAATTTCATGGAGAAAGAATGGCAGGCTTTTCTACGTTGGATAAATGGCGATATGGGGAACTCTCGTCAGAAAGATGTCGCTGGTCGTATTAAGTATCTTGTGGTCCCTGGTGATGTTGTAGATGGCATAGGTATTTATCCTGGTCAGGAGGAGGAGCTTGCTATAACTGATGTTTATCGTCAGTATGAGGCTTTGGCTGAGCAATTTCAGCTTATCCCTGATCATATTTCGATTCTTATCCAACCAGGTAATCATGATGCTGTGCGTCCTGCGGAGCCTCAGCCCACTTTTGAAAAAGAGATTCAGAATTTATTCTCTAGTAATGATATTACTTTTGTTGGTAACCCTTGTTATTTTTCTCTTGATGGTGTGGAAGTTTTGTCTTATCATGGTCAGAGTCTTCTTGATTTTGCTACGAACATTCAATCACTTAAGTACAATGAACCTGTGGAAATTATGAAGGTTATGCTCCGTAAACGTCACCTCGCTCCGACATATGGCGGGTACACTCCTCTTGCCCCTGAGCATTCTGATTACATGGTGATTGACCGTGTCCCCGATATTTTTGTAACGGGACATGTTCACCTTGCCACTATTGGTGACTATCGTGGTGTAACCTTAATTAATGCATCGAGTTGGCAGGAGCAGACTAGTTATCAGAAGATGTTGAATTTCGTTCCTGATTCAGCGAAGCTTCCTATTGTTAATCTTAAAACTGGTAATGTTACTATGATGGATTTCAACAAAAAATAATGATTTTTTTCTATAAATACAAAGTTTTAAACATCTTTTTTGCATTATTAGATGCTACATACTTTTTAGAGCAGGGTAATTATGGGTGGGGATCTATCCAAAAATATTGCGATTAGCTCAGATATGCGCGAGTATTTCAGCAGTTTACAAGAAAACATTGAAATTTGTTACTCTATAGCAGGTGATGCACGGAAAAAAGGTTTTGATCCAGAACTAGAAGTTGAAATTCCACAAGCATTTGATCTAGCTGCACGAGTAGAACAACTAGTGGGACCTAAAGGTATTGCTCCAAAAATCCGATCAGCCACCCAAAAAATAGGTAATCGAGAACTTGTATCCCTAGAAATCGCGAAAGAAATAGTTAAAAGTAAAAAACTTAAATCCGGTAAAGTAGAAAATGCACTTGATCAAGCAATTAGAACCGGTCTAGCCGTGCTCACTGAGGGGGTTTTAGTTGCACCACTTGAGGGAATAGCTGGAGTAAAATTAGGGAAAAATAAAGACGGAACCAACTATGTTGATCTTTATTTTTCGGGCCCTATTCGTAGTGCTGGTGGGACAGGACAAGCGATGAGCGTTCTCATAGCTGATGTTGTACGGAGAGAACTCGGCATAGGAAAATTCAAACCAACGTCGGGTGAAATAGAACGATATAAAGAAGAAATCCCGCTTTACAAGAGAGCACAACATCTTCAGTATACGCCATCCGCCGATGAAATAGATAAAATAGTACGAGGTTGCCCTATATGTATAAATGGTGAGGGGACAGAGGATGCGGAAGTAACAGGTTACAGGGATTTACCAAGAGTTGGAACAAATCGCCTGCGTGGTGGTGCATGCCTTGTTATAGCTGAAGGGTTGTGTCTTAAAGCCCCTAAGATTTTAAAACATGTTAAAAAACTGAAACTTAAGGAATGGAATTTTCTCGATATTTTTGTAAATAAAAACAATGGAGGCGAAAATAAAAAAGAAGAATTACCCGAAATACTGCCCTCATCTAAGTATATTGGGGAAGTTATCGCAGGTAGACCTGTTTTCTCTCATCCATCTAGGAGGGGTGGTTTTCGTTTACGTTATGGTCGTGCTCGTACTGGTGGCCTTGCATCTACTGCTGTTAGCCCTGCATCCATGTTTCTTATGGATGGTTTTATCGCGGTGGGTACACAGCTTAAAACAGAGCGACCGGGTAAAGGCACTATAGGTACTCCTTGTGATCGTCTAGAGGGCCCAATGGTTTTATTAAAAAATGGTGATCTTGTTCAGGCGAATGATCCTAAAGAAATTAAAAAAATTGATATCAAGAAAATAATCGATCTTGGAGAGATTCTTATACCTTTTGGAGAATTTATTGAAAATAATTCACTTCTTCCTGATTCCCCTTACGTTTATGAATGGTGGGTTCAGGATGTGCAGAAATCACTAAATTATCTGCCAGAAAATTTTTCTTTTTTGGATGTCGCTGAATCTGATGAAAAAACTAGTAAGAAAGTTGCTGAAGATTTTGGAAAAGAGGTTAACCTTATGCAGCCGTTGCCATGGGATGCTTTTGAAATATCAAAAAAATACAATGTTCCTCTGCATCCGTTTTACAATCTTTTCTGGCATGATATAACCTATGATGATCTCATTTTTCTTTCAAAATTTATTAAAGAACAAGGTGCAATCGTTGATGGCTCACTGGTTTTATCTAGAGATGATGAAATTAAAAGAATCCTTTTAGAGCTAGGATTAATTCATAGGCAAGAAGAGGAAAAAATCATCATAGAGCGATACATGTATCCCTTGGTTAGATGTTGTGGTCTTGATATTAAAGAAAACAAAATAACTAAAACAGAGAGATTCAAAAAACTTGGTGGAAAAAAAACCGATAGAAATATTGTTGATTTGGTTTCTAAACTTGCGGGAGTTACCATACGTGCGAAATCTCCTTTTCGTATAGGTACTAGGATGGGGCGACCTGAAAAAGCGGCTGCTAGGAGAATGAAGCCGCCACCACATGTGTTATTTCCTTTGGGGAATTATGGTGGGAATCAACGTCTTGTTAGGAATGCTGCGGAGAAAGGAAAGATTGAGATTGAGGCAGGTACCCGGATATGTACAAAATGTGGAAAGAAAACACATAGGCTTTTTTGTAAATGTGGAGGTCATACTGAGATTGGTAAGTGCAGGATTGAAACTAAGGAGATTAACCTCGCAGAAGAGCTTAAACTAGCGCAGAAAAATATCCGGGAGAGAATACTTCCGGAAACCATAAAGGGCGTAATTGGGACTATCTCTAAACATAAAACACCTGAGCCATTGGAAAAAGGAATCCTAAGGGCGAAGCATGGGGTGTATGTTTTTAAGGATGGTACGACACGTTTTGATATGACTGATGCCCCTCTTACACATTTTAAACCCCGGGAGATCGGTGTTTCCATTGATCGATTAAAAGAGCTCGGGTACAGTAAAGACTATCTTGGTAGTGACCTTGTTAATGAGAATCAAATCTGTGAGCTCAAGGTTCAGGATGTGGTTATCTCTAAATCCTGCGCTGATTATTTTACTCGTGTTTCAAAGTTTGTTGATGACCTTTTTGTAAAATTTTATGGGATGGATCGTTTTTATAAGATTAAGAAACTCGAGGATTTAACAGGGCATCTTGTTATAGGTCTTGCGCCTCATACCTCTGCGGGTTCTCTTGCTCGTATTATTGGTTTCACAGATGCACAGGTATGTTTTGCTCATCCGTTTTATCATGCTTCAAAGCGTCGTAACTGTGATGGCGATGAGGATGGGTTGATGTTACTTTTGGATGCTTTGTTGAATTTTTCTCATTCTTATATACCTGAGAAACGAGGTGGTAAGATGGATTTACCTTTGATTCTTACTACTCGCATTGATCCATCTGAGGTTGATAAAGAGGCTCATAATGTTGACACTCTTTCTCGTTACCCTCTAAGTTTTTATGAGGCGACTCTAAGGCATGAGCATTCTAAAGATCTTGAGTCTATGATGGGTTTGGTGTCTTCAAGACTTGGTACTGAAGATCAGTATGAACATTTTGGTTTTACACATGATACTTATGATATCTCTGAGGGTCCTAAGATGTCTACTTATAAGACTTTGAAGACCATGATGGATAAGATGAACTCTCAGCTTAATCTTGCTGCGTTAATCCGTGCTGTGGATGAAGCTGATGTTGCATATAAGGTTATAGAGCGTCATTTTCTCCCTGATATCATTGGTAACCTGCGGGCTTTTAGTAAACAGTCAGTGCGTTGTCCGACATGTAATATCACTTATAGGAGAATACCATTGCAGGGTGTTTGTACGAAATGTGGTGGGAAGCTTACACTTACTGTTCATGAGAAATCTGTTAAGAAATACTTGGAGATTTCTAAGGAGATAGCAGAGAGATATCATATTCCCAATTATGCTAATCAGCGGATAAGATTGGTGGAGAAATCAATTGATTCTCTTTTTGTAAGTGATAAAGTAAAAACTACTAAGCTTGATGATTTCTTCTAGATAATGTTATTTGAGCATAATGTTCATATATCTATTCTGCTATGCATTGTTAATAGTGGAGTTGTTATAAATGGCAGATAATATGTTTCAACAACTGAGTAAAAAAACCTGGTATCGTTGGTCTTTTTACATAAACATAATATTATTCTTCATCGTTGGATTGTTTATTTATCTCCTTGTTAAAGATTCTATTGCAGTTGGTAAAGGTACAGACCCTGATGCATGGCTTTTTGTCTCACGTGACATAGCTTTCCTTTCTATCTCTCTTGCTTTGATATTCTTCCAATTCTTTAGAAATGTTGTCACAATAATGCGTAGATCACTATGAACAACAGCGGGCGATAGGTGTGGAATAGACCGGGGAGTTAGACGTTCCCTTTACCAGAAATCGTCGATATGCTGGGGTCGAAGCCAAGAGGCGATGTAACGAGCATTTATTGATCCATCTGTTGACTATGAGACCTTGTCCTTTGGGATCGGAGGTGATGATTTCGTATGACTGGAAGGTCATGTGTACAGCTTGATTGCGGAAATCGGGTTAGGCACGGAAGTGAGCAGCCTTACCGTGAACTGCCGATGCTCGAAGGGTTAACGGGGTCGAGAAAGCAGTTGGGTAGTCAGTAGATGTGACGCGCACCCACTCACGGTGTTTCCACACCCGCTAAAAGTTTAATAAAGGTATTGTATATTCCATTTTTTACCTTTACCTGGGAGAATACTTATATGGTACGACTGTTGAAGGATGAGAGTTTGGTAGCGCAATGGCAGAAGTTTTTTGAAGATCAATGCAGATCAGAGATTGAGACCATCGCTCTGTCATATCCTGAGGAGCGCAGTCTTTTGGTTAATTACTGGGATATCGATAAATATGATCCAGAATTGGCAGAGTTACTTATTCTTCAACCCTATAAGGCAATATTCAATGCTGAAGAAGCGCTCAAAAACATCGATGTCGCTGTGGAAAATAAATTGAAACTTCATTTCCGAGTAAAAGATCTCCCTGAAACAAATAAAATAGTCACTCGAAAAATTCGTGCAAATCATCTTGGAAAACTGACTGCAATAGAAGGCTTAGTAAAGAAACGAACAGAGGTAAGGCCTAAACTTCAAGTTGCTGCGTTTCAATGTCATAAATGTGGAGCCATTATCAGAGTTGAACAAGAAGAAGACATTTTAAAAGAGCCGTCTGAGTGTTATGAGGATCAAGGTGGTTGTGGACGTGTATCTTCGTTTAAGCTTTCGACGAATCTTTCAACGTTTATCGACTCTCAAAAAATCGAAATTCAAGAGAATCCTGAAGGATTGCGAGGTGGTACTCAGCCAGAGAGAATCAGTGTTTTTCTTGAAGATGATCTTGTTGGAGAGATAGCGCCGGGTGATAGAATTATCGCCAATGGTATTCTTCACTCTATGCAACGAAGACGAGGCACCTTCAGATTAACTTCTTTTGATAAAACATTGGATGCCATTAGTATTGAACGTCAAGAAATGGCGTTTGAAGAAGTAGAAGTTACAGAAGAAGATGAAAAGGAGATTTTGAAGATAAGTAAAGATCCTGGCATTTATGATAAGATGAGACGAAGTATGTCTCCAACCATTTATGGCTTGGACGTAGAAAAAGAGGCATTAGTGTTACAATTATTCGGCGGCTTATCGAAAAAAATGCCAGATGGCACTTACATTAGAGGCGATATTCACGCGTTATTGGTGGGTGACCCTGGTACTGCGAAATCACAGATACTTGCTTACATGTCTAAACTTGCTCCTCGGAGCATTTATGCGTCAGGAAAAGCAACAACAGCAGCTGGTCTTACTGCTGCAGCAGTAAGAGATGAATTTGGAGAAGGACAATGGACATTGGAAGCAGGTGCATTGGTACTTGCCGATATGGGTGTTGCATGTATCGATGAGATAGATAAAATGGAGGAGACTGACAGAAGTTCAATGCACCAGGCAATGGAACAACAGGAGATTTCAGTCGCAAAAGCAGGTATAAACGCGACGCTGAAAACACGATGTGCAATACTTGCAGCGGCAAATCCAAAACTTGGCCGCTTTGATGAATTCATGCCAATCCATGAGCAAATCAATATGCCACCGGCTTTGTTATCTCGTTTTGATCTTATTTTTTCCATCCTTGACAAACCAAATAGAGAAACTGATACTGCTCTTGCAACACATATTCTACGTACTCATAAGGCGGGGGAGGTCAGTGAGAATATTGCTCGGTCTAAAAAGTCAAAATATTCTAAAAAAGAACGAGACGAGTTAATGGAAAATATAATGCCTATTTTTACACCAGAATTCCTTCGTAAATATGTGGCCTATGCTAAGAGAACTATCTTTCCTGTCCTAACTGATGAAGCATTGGATATATTGAAGAGCTATTATGTAGATTTTAGAAGTTCATCTGAGGAATCCGTACCATTTACTCCACGACAGTTAGAGGCTTTTGTACGACTTGCAGAGGCAAGTGCTCGGGTGAGATTAAGCGAGGAGGCAACAGTAGAGGATGCAAAACGTGCCATTGCTATCATCGATCAATATCTGAGAAGAGTTGGCATGGATCGTGAAACTGGTAAATTCGACATTGACATAATTGCGACAGGTATCAGTCATACTCAGCATGATCGTATGCGGTCTATTCTGGACGTCATAGAAAGATTATGTAATGAATCAAAAGATGGTAACGCTGCACGTGGTGATATTATACACGAGGCTGAAATTGTGGGCCTCGAATCTAGTAAAGTTGAGGAAGCACTTGATAGACTCAAGCGTAATGGACAAATCTATGAACCCGTTCATGGGAAATACAAGAAGACCGAGTAATAAAAACTAGATTTTAGGAGAACTCAGTTTACCAATGGCTTTCTTCACATTATTTCTTTGTTTTTCTCCTAACTCAGCTACAATATAATCTGTAAACTTTGTTTTGATATCGTTCCAGTTAAGAGTTGTTACACCAAAATCATGTTTTTTTCTACCAGTTGATGCTTTGTATATATTTGGCATCATCTGTCGTGCGTCATTGTTATCCATATGCATTACATAATTTTTTCTCAGTGTCTTTTTTTCTACAACAATAATTTCAAATTTTCTATTGAAATATTTGTATTTTGGGTTTTTTTCATAATATTGATATTGAAGTTCATATTCTTTGTTTATTGGTATAGCTCCTCTATCCATGGTGCATCTCCCGATAGTGTATTATAATACTTGATATAACACTTTTGAATTATTTGATATAAATAAAAAAAAGGATGGATTTTTAATCCATATAGTAACTAGCTGGGAATGGCTCAGGCTTTAAGCCTTTTCTTTCTCTGATTTGTTTTACTATATCAGGTTGTAATTGCCTTGGAAGTGGCTCAAAACCAATATTTTCTGTATTCCATAGAACCCTTCCACCAGTTGCTGACCTGATTGCTGATGCAAATCCAAACATCTCTGCAACAGGTGCCTTTGCGTCTATGTTTACCATGTCTTTCTCTGTTTGCATGTCACGAACTACTGCTCTTCTCTGATTTAGCTCTCTGCTGGCATCTCCCATTAATCCTTGTGGAGTTGATATGAATACCTTTTGCATAGGTTCAAGAATAACTGGTTCAGAAATTGTTATTGAACCGTATATTGCATTTCTTACAGCAGGAATTACTTGTGCAGGACCTCTGTGAATTGCATCCTCGTGAAGTTTCGCATCTACTAATCTTACCATTAATCCCTGGCATGGTTCATTTGCTGTTGGGCCGCTTTTCATTACCTCTTCAAATGCTTCTTTTATGAGTTCTCTTGTTTCAAATAGGTATTGAATACCCTTTGTTACATCTGCGATAATGTTTAATCCTTGAATGCCAAAGACACCTTTTGCTACTTCTTTACTCATCCCAACTTCCTGCAGTTGTTTGACTACCTCGTTTTTATGTTTTTTAATATTCTGGGGTATTTCGTTGTTGTAAAGAGCTTTTACTATGTTTTCTGGAAGTGGCTCGACTTCTATGTAGAAGCGGTTGTGTTTATTTGGTGATTTACCTTCGAATTTCTGCACACTTTTCTTTGCAGCTGATTCTCTGTAAACCACGATTGGCTCTGAAGTAACAATCTCAACGCCATATTCATTTATAATTCTGTATTCAGTGATTTCGAGGTGAAGCTCACCCATACCAGACATTAGGTTTTCACCAGTTTCCTGGTTGATATCTATATGGATACTTGGGTCTGCTTTTGAAACAGTTCTAAGAACTTCAATAAGTTTAGGTAAGTCTTTCATATTTTTTGCTTCAACAGCGACTGTTACAACTGGTTCAGATACGTGAACAATACGCTCAAAAGGCTCAGCCTCTGGATCATCTGTGACAGTGCTACCAGCAATAGCATCTCTAATACCTGTTGCTGCGACAATATTTCCAGCGCTTACATACTCCACAGGTATTTTATCTGCTCCGACCATGAGATTAACCTGTTGGACACGGTTAACCTTTGGCATTCCTGCTACATAAAGTTCCTGTCCTCGCTCTATCTTTCCACTATACATTCGTCCTACTGCAACTTCTCCAGCATGTGGATCCATGATAATCTTAGTAATCATTAAGGCTAAAGGACCTTTTTCCCTTGTCTCAATCATGCTTTTTCCAAGATCGCTATCCTGTTCACCTCTCCATATATGAGGGATTCTGTATTTCTGCGCTTCTTTTGGAGATGGGAGATGACTAATGACCATATCTAGCAGTACTTCGTGGATGGGAGACTTTTTTGCCAAAGTTTTCTGATCTTCATTTTTACAGAACTCATAAATATCTTTGA
>CAZGOD010000014.1:0-41785 GCA_964527715.1 uncultured Thermoplasmatales archaeon
CAGTGTTGAATGTGGTGTAGGGAAAATAATTGAAATCTAGGAATAAACATGAGTAATGATGATATTAAAAAATGGCTGGGTGAAGTGGCTGATACTTTTCTGACAGATATTGGCATTAGGCAGAACCAGACTATCTTGGATTTAGGCTGCGGAATGGGCAATTATGCAATTCCAGCAGCAGGAATAGTTGGAAAGAATGGAAAGGTTTATGCTGTTGATAAAGACAGGGAATCTTTGGATGGTTTGAGACAGAGAAAGGAAGAAAGACAATTAGAAAACATTGAAATAGTAGATCTATCAGAAGGAACTGGCCTACCGTTGCAAGACGAATCGGTTGATGTGGTTTTACTTTATGATGTTATACATTTGCTAGATAATAGAAGGGAGTTACTGGCTGACATTTACCGAGTTTCGAAACCAAACGCTATTGTTTCTGCTTATCCTAAACATCATCAGGAAAATATGAACATGGATTTAGATGATGTTAAAAATGAGATAGAATCTGCACATTTTCGTTTTAAAAAAAAACTCTACAAAAAACTAATACATAATAATTATCTTGAACAAGGGTATGTTTTAAATTTTAGGAAAAAATGACTGCGTACGGTGGAAGTTAATTAAAATTGAGGGGAAAACTGTGGCAAGAACTGAACCGTTTGAAAAATATAGCAAAGAATATGATGGTTGGTTCATAAAAAACAAGGATATTTATCGAGCAGAACTAAATGCCGTAAAAAGCTTAGTTCCTTCTCATAAATTTGGTGTTGAAATTGGCGTTGGTTCAGGTAGATTTGCCCAGCCTCTGGGAATAAAAGTTGGCGTAGATCCTTCTAAAAAAATGGTGGAAATATCTAGAAAAAAGGGAATACAAGTTTACGAGGCAGTAGCAGAACATCTGCCTTTCAATGATAAAACATTTGATTTTATTCTCATGGTTACAACAATTTGTTTTGTAGACGATTTGGTAAAATCGTTTAAAGAGGCTTATCGAGTTTTAAAAACTGAGGGTTGTATTATTGTTGGCTTTGTAGATAAAGAAAGTGAGTTGGGAAAACAATATCGGTTAAAGAGTAAGAAAAGCAAGTTCTATAAAGATGCTACTTTTTACTCAGCGAAGGATACAATAAATTTGTTAAGGGAAGCTAATTTTTCAGATGTTGTAATCAAACAAACAGTTTTCCAGGGTCAGACCAACAAAATAGATTCAGTAGAAAATGGCTATGGCAAAGGCAGTTTTGTTGTAATAAAAGCAATAAAAACAACTAGTCTACAAGGAAGTTAAAAATGGCAAATGAAAGAAAAATGATTGTTTTTGGCCCTGTTCCATCAAGGCGACTAGGACAGAGCTTAGGAATAAATAATATCCCGCCTAAAATCTGTACGTATTCCTGCATCTACTGCCAACTTGGAAGAACCAATAATATGCAGATTAATCGAGCGGAGTTCTATGAACCTGAGGAAATAATGCATGCTGTAGAGAGCAAAGTCAAAAAGGCGAAGGAGAGGAAAGAGCCTATTGATTATCTTACTTTTGTGCCTGACGGTGAACCTACATTAGATATTAATCTTGGTAAAGAAATAGACATGCTTAGATCTCTATCTCTAGGAACTAAAATTGCTGTTATTACAAACTCATCTTTGATATGGAAAGAAGATGTCAGAGATGATTTATGCGAGGCTGATCGGGTTTCTTTAAAAATTGATGCTGTAAGTCAGAGTATCTGGCAGAGAATTAACAGGCCTTATGGATTTCTTAAACTTGATAAAATACTGGATGGCATATCAGAGTTTTCACGCACCTTTAACGGCAATCTGGTAACCGAAACCATGCTTATTCAAGATACTAATGATGATACCAAGGAGGTAGAACAAGTCGCCGACTTTATCGCAGGCTTAAATCCTAAAAAAAGTTATATTTCTATTCCTACAAGACCACCAGCAGAAAAAGGAGTAAAACCTCCAAATGAATATAAGATAAATATGGCATATCAAATTTTCAAGGCGAGAGGCATCAATGTAGAATATCTTATCGGGTATGAGGGAAATGCTTTTGCGTATACTGGAAATGTTGAAGAGGACTTGCTCAGTATTACTTCAGTACATCCAATGAGGGAGGACGGTATCAAAGAGTTTTTAACAAAAGCTAAATCTGATTGGAGTGTTATCAAAAAGTTGATAGATGAGGATAAATTGATTCAGGTGAAATATAAGGATAAGAAGTTTTATATGAGAAAACTTCCAAGAGGTAAAGCTAATCACCGTGGGGAGATGATTGAGGAGTGAAATGTGTTATGATAGCCATCAATAGAGAACTCCAAGATTGCATTGAAGACAAATGCTATTTTTGGGACATAGAGAAGGGTAAATGCAAATGGCTGACAAAAAAATAAATATGACAAATAAAGAAACCATCGCGGCATCCTTCTCCAAGGCATTGAAAAGTTTTGGAGTGTCGGTACCTATTTTGCTTGGAGTTGTTTTGCTCTTAGGGCTATTCAAAATCTATATTACGCCGGAGTTGATCTCTTCTATTTTTACAGGAAATTTGTTTCGAGATACATTGCTTGGCTCTATAATTGGAAGTGTATCAGCAGGAAACCCGATCACCAGCTACATAATAGGTGGAGAGCTGTTGAAGGAAGGAGTTAGCCTCTTTGCTGTAACAGCATTTATCGCAGCATGGGTAACTGTGGGTGTGATTCAGCTTCCTGCTGAGGCTTCTATTCTTGGAAAACGATTTGCTCTAACGCGGAATGCTCTTAGTTTCATTTTCTCCATCTTAGTGGCATTAGCAACTGTTGTAACATTGAGGTTTTTTACATGAAGTCAGACAAAAAAGATAAAACAGGACAGCGTAATAAAAATCTATACTATGGTTTCTCTTTTTTAGGTGTTGTTATTATTCTTTATATTGTATTGTTCTTCTTTGACTCAGAAAACATATACCTATCACTCTATGCAAGTCTTCAGATAATCATACAAATACTCCCCGTGTTGGTTCTAGTTATATTGCTGATGGGGGCAGTCAACTATTTCTTAAAGCCAAGAATTGTATCAAAGCATCTTGGAAAAGAATCAGGGATTAAAGGATGGCTGCTGGCCATATCTATAGGAATTCTTAGTCATGGACCCATATATGTTTGGTATCCTCTACTCAAAGATCTTCATAATCAAGGTATGAGAACCGGCTTAGTTGCTGTTTTTTTGTATAATAGAGCTATAAAAATCCCTTTGTTGCCTGTTATGATATTTTATTTTGGTATAGGTTTTGTTATCATACTGATGATCTATATGATTATTGCTTCTGTTGTAGAAGGGATTATTATAGAAGCGGTAGAACATAAGACTGTAGCGAGGAGAAAAGATGCTTGAAATAATACCGATAATCAGTCACGCAGTTGTAATAACTATTTTTGTCTTCGTCATGATGCTTCTGGTTGACTATTTCAACGTGGTAACACAAGGGAGGATAAAGAAAGTAATAAAAGGCAGTAAAGCTCGGCAGTACACAATAGCATCGTTTCTTGGTTCTACACCGGGGTGTCTAGGGGCATTTTTGAATGTCTCTTTATATGTTCATGGTCTTTTAACATTTGGTGCTATAGCTGCAGGGATGATTGCTACATCTGGGGATGAGGCGTTTGTAATGCTTGCCATGTTTCCAAAAGAGGCTTTGATGCTGTTTGCGCTGTTATTCGTCCTAGGTATCATAGGCGGTTGGATAGCAGATAAATTTGCATCATTTTTCCATATAAAAACCTGTGAAGAATGTGACCTGCAGCAGGTACACGATGTAGATGAAAAGCACTATTTTCAACCATCTGTATTAAAAGGTTTTCCTCATTTATCGCCGTTTAGATATGGGTTAATATTTGTGTTTATTGTTATTGTTCTCCTCAACCTCAGTGGATTTTTTGGTCCTCAAAGCTGGGATAAACCAGAGAAAATAATTCTCATTTCATTGTCTGTTATTGCTGTACTAATCAGTGCAACGGTTTCAAAACATTATTTAGAGGAACATATCGTGGGCCATGTCATTAAAAAGCATGTTTGGAAGGTGTTCCTCTGGACTTTTTTCGCCTTGCTTTTTGTAGAGGTTGGTCTGCAGTATTGGAATTTAGGAGAAATCATCACAGCAAATCTAGGGTTAATTCTGATTATTAGCGCACTTGTTGGGTTAATCCCTGAGTCGGGTCCACATCTTGTCTTCGTTACAATGTTTGCTAGCGGGGTGGTCCCATTTTCTGTACTATTAACAAGCTCCATCGTTCAGGACGGACATGGAATGATCCCTCTGTTTTCTTACACAGCAAAGGACTCCATACTGATTAAAATATTTAATCTCATATTTGGTCTAGCAATAGGGATCCCGCTTTATCTAATAGGTTTATAAGACAAACAACTAAAGATCATGGCTAAGTCAATGGGACATCCTTTCTTAGGTCATCTTTCATTTTTCTACCAGTTTTTTTCTCCCATTCCTTAATAGAGATGGAGTGTTTATCACGGATTTTATCACCGATGCCCAGGCCATTATACGCGCAGAATGGTACTATACCCTCAAGTGTTGTATAATGTATAACGCAACGTTGCAACCGGTCAACATTCAAGTTGAAAGCATCTTGGAACCACATTGAACCAACAAAAAGACTCTTATAATGGAAACCACGGAGTGAATCATAGCTACCACCAATAGCTGCATCCTTGAGGAGTTTTTTCAAATTAAATCCTTCTGGCGCCTTATCATAATCAACAAATTTATCAATGTTTTTGAGAAAAGCAGATGCAATTCGTAGTTTTTTCAAAGGACCTTTAATTTCACTTTCTTTGTCAATAAACTCTAGCAGGCCATCCACATTTATAAAACGTGTTACAGGTATTATTTTATTATCATCCATAAAAATATAAGTTGCTCCACCACACCCGGGGTGCGCAGTAAACTCTACCTGTGTTTCTCCTTTTAGTAGCTCAATAAGTTTTGAAACAGGGAAAACAAAAGGCACAGGGTAAAAATCATCACGTGAAATCTGCCCATCAAATTCTTTTTCAATTGCCTCCATCATTTTAACGTAGTCAACACGTTGTTCATCACGTTTCTCATCCTTAATTTTGGTCACACGACCACAAAAAGAGATTGGTTGAAAGTTTACACCACGTACAATATCCACGTTATCAAGAGCGAAACGGATGATTTTACCAGCTTCGTGAAGGTTTTTGCCACCGATTAAAACTGGGACGAGAACACATTTTAAATTTGCTTTTCTGAGGTTCTTAATAGCCTGTTTATTTTTATCAATCCAAGGATTTGCTTTTTTAGTTACACCATCAAAACTCATATAGATCGTGTTGACTCTTGCTTCTTTAAGTTGCATGCAAAAATCGGCACTATCCGCTAGTTTTATACCATTGGTGTTAACTTGAACATGTGAAAAACCAACTTCCTTTGCCATATGGACAACATCAAGCAAGTCATCTCGGATGGTTGGTTCACCACCTGTTATCTGAAGGGCCTTAGAGCCCATGGGTCTCTCATTGCGAGCCTGGATTAATAACTGCCTTATTTGCTCAATAGTTGGTTCGTAAACTTTCCTGAATGCACCAGCGTTCATAAAACAATAGCTACAGCGGAGATCACATCTATTTGTCAAAAGGAGATTTGTAAGAACACTCTGTGATTTATGCTCATCATATAGAGCTGGTTCATCAAAAACTTTTGTTTTTACATCAGGCGCAGGTTTCCCTGTTACTATGTATTTCATCCATCTTTTATATAGGTTATAATCACCGAAATAAATATCTTTGAAAGAACCATGCTTGTCACATTTTTTTGTAATCCATACTTTTCCATCTTCTTCAATGATTAAAGCAGGTATCTTATGGATTTTTCCTTCTTGATAGCATGCTGGGCAGACTGATGATGTTTTTTCTAACTCTTTCATATTTCATCATACCTGTGAGCTAAGTGGATTAATAGAGGGGTCTAAATATATTGTTCTATAAAGCTTTAACTGTCTTATTTTGAGAATAGTTTTATATCATACTAGGATATAAACCCGAAGTTATGTGCCTAGCTATTCCTGGTAAAATCATTGATATTGATAAAAACAGAGAACATGCTATTGTTGACTATGGGGATGGTACTAAACGTAAAGCTAATATCACGCTTGTTGACGTTAAAATCGGGGATTATGTCCTTGTCCATGCAGGTTTTGCAATAGAAATTCTTAATGAAAAAGAAGCACAGGAGACGCTTGATCTCTTCAAAGAAATGCTGTCCAGTGAGGAGGAGGGCTAAATTGTTTTCATTAAAGGACAAACAACTAGCTGGGAGGATTATTTCAAAGATTAAAAAAATAGATGTAAACCTGAGATTTATGCATGTATGTGGAACACATCAGGATACATTGGTCAAAAATGGTCTAGATGTATTGCTCAGAGAATGCGGTATTGAGATTGGACAGGGGCCCGGATGCCCAGTTTGTGTTACAACACCAAGGGAAATTGAGGAGATGCTTTTACTGGCAAGAGCTGGTAAAACTGTTACAACATTTGGAGATATGATGAAAGTCCCCGGTGAAAAGGAATCATTAAGCAGTATGAAAACTGAGGGGTATGATGTTAGAACTGTTTATGGTATAGAAGATGCGGTTACTATAGCTGAAAAAAACAGGGATAAGAACGTTGTTTTTATGGCTGTAGGTTTTGAAACCACTGCACCTACTACAGCCGCGGTTATGTTAAAGAATCCGCCTAGTAATTTTTCAATTCTCAGCTGCCATCGTACTATACCAAATGCGCTAAAAGCAATTCTCGACATGGGTGAACTTAAGATAGATGGTTTAATAGAGCCAGGCCATGTTTCTACGATTATTGGAACAAAACCATATGAGTTTATTTCCAAGGAGTACCATGTTCCCCAGGTTGTCGCTGGTTTTGAACCCATTGATGTTTTAATGGGGGCTTGGATGCTTGTTAAACAAATAAGAAAGGGTGAACCTTTTATCCAGAATGAGTACACCCGTGTTGTACATAGAGATGGCAATGCTAAGGCTCAGCAGGTGATAAATGAGGTCTTTGAACCAGAGGATAAAAAATGGAGGGGGTTCCCCGTTATACCTAAGTCTGGTCTAATTCTCAGGAAAAAGTTTGAGGACTATGATGCCCATAAAATATATGAGGACGAGTTAGGAGAGATTAAAGACCGTGAATTCTCTGAGCCGAAAGGATGTCGATGTGGCGAACTCCTAAGAGGGTTAATAGCGCCACAGGACTGCGTATTATTTGGAAAGAAATGTACACCGGATAATCCAATTGGCCCCTGCATGGTGAGTATAGAGGGCAGCTGCAACATTGAATACCATTACTTAGAAAAATGATACGAAATAGACAAGTTTGATAAGCTTGCAAACAATTACATATCTTTAGAATCCCAACTATATTCTAGAGGGGGCTAACATAAGTAAAAACACTGAGAGAAAAAAAGAATTAGACCGTTTGCGGAATGAATGGAGAAAAAAACATAGAATCTTGAATGGTAAGATTATTCTATGGCCAGATAAACCACCTGAACATGTTAATGCTCGTGCTAGTAAAACATATAACTGGTTTTGGAAAAAAATACTACTTGACTCAAATCAGCATGATATACCTGCAGTTATTGCACATTTAAAAGGGCAGATTAATGCTGAAAATGATTCCAAAAAAATAAAGGTTTACCGTACTATGATTGGTATGGCAGAAGATGCTTATCAGCTCAAGAACCTTGAAGATATCACGGAGTTTGATAGCGAATTATTGTATGAGAAAAAACCTGTTTATAACTCTGAAACTGGTATTATCTACAAAGATGGCGATATTTTTACAATAGAGTATAATGAGGAGGAATCTGAGATTATTTTACGGGATATAGAAGGAGTAATTGTTGATCGTCTTAGCTCCGGTAATGGAAAACAAAATAACTCTCGTAAGAAAATGAGAAATAATATCTATAAAAACTGGGATTATATGGAGGAAACCTAGGGTTCGCCAACATATATTATAATGAGGACCTCTGTTTTTTGATTTTTAATACTTTAGATTACAATCTGTTAGAATAGTTTTTACCCTGTTTTTGAATATTGTATCTCGTATGGCCGAAATAAATTATGAGAACATCATAAAAAAACTAAGAACGATGGACAATCCTAAAAATGTAGAAGGAATGGCGAGGTATGGTATCAATCCAAAAAACAATCTTGGGATTTCAATCTATAAATTAAGGCCTCTTGCAAAAGAAATTGGAATGAATCACGAGCTTTCTTTACAACTATGGAAATCTGGCATTCATGATGCACGATTACTGGCTGTTTTTATCGCGAATCCATCACAAGTAACCGAAGAACAGATGGATTCTTGGGCTAAGGATTTTGACTCATGGGATGTATGCGATCAAGCATGCACGAGTCTATTTGATTTAACGCCACATGCACGCAAAAAAGTTTTTGAATGGGCCGAAGACAAAAGAGAATTTGTCAAACGTGCTGCGTTTTCAATAATTGCTGGTCTTGCGGTTCATGATAAGAAATCCGATGATGAACAATTCATAAAATTTTTCCCCATCATTAAAAGAGAATCAACTGATGATAGGAACTATGTGAAAAAAGCAGCTAACTGGGCACTTCGTAACATCGGGAAACGAAATATAAGTTTGAATAAAAAAGCAATTCAAACCGCGAAAGAAATCAAGGGAATTGATTCAAAAACAGCACGTTGGATAGCAAATGATGCGCTTAGAGAGTTAACTAGTGAAAAGATACAAAATAGGATTAAAAAATGAAAAAAAGGTTGAATGAGGAAATCTCAGATCTAAATTAATGGTTTTATTGACTTATTGCTCCCTCAGGGCACTCATCAACACAGGTACCACAGTCGATGCATTCTTCCTCATTAACTTTTGCTTTATCTTCTACCTTTATCGCGTCAACTGGGCATACGTCCACACATGATCCACAGGCTGTACATTTTTCTTTATCTATTGTTACCGTCATAATCTATAACCTCGTTGGGCAAGGAATACTAGTTTTCATATTTATTTTTTACCGGAAGACGCCGAGGGTTATTTCCTATTCTCATTCAATTTTTTATTTGCAATAGTATTCGTTATCCTAAAATAAAGATAAACAACTACTAGTTCAACTGCAAAAATCAGTAAAAAATATCCAAACGCTGAACCAATTTTCAATAAATCAGTTGAACTTGATAAATCAAGCCTAAAAGTAATAAAAAGTGAACCTAGAAAGGGTATAAACATGCCTATTAGAATGAGAGCTAGAATTTGTATTAAATCTCTATTTTTCCCCATAATATTCTACCTGATTACACACGTTATTATTAAAACTTGTTTTTATTTCGAAATTTTATGACCAACAACAGCGTTCTGACCAATAGATATACCGCCATCACCATTAGGAATACGATTATGAACAAATAGTTTTAAACCAGTTTTTTTAACCCTTTGTTCAACCATATCAGTAATTGGGATATTATAAGAAACACCACCGGTTAAACCAATGTTTTTCAACCCCTCAGAGTCCGCATGATGAATTGCTATATCAGTAAGACTATCCATGATGGTTTTTACCATCGAATAAGAAAGATCTGCTTTTTCTCTCTCAGACATCGTGGGTTTCATTTTTTCATCAAGTTGTCTAAAAAGATCAACAGTGCCAATCACATTGTGTTTAACTTCTATGTCAAAAGAATATGTGTTTTTTCCTATTGCTAGATATTTTTCTAGCTTCATAGCAGGTTCACCATCATATGTTCGCTTTGTACAAATATCAAGGTAACATGATATTGCATCTAATATTCGTCCGAGGCTACTTGACAAGGGGGATTTATTTATCATCTTACTTAGTATAGCCGCCTCGTTTCCTGTGAAATATTTCTCTTCACCAAATTTCTTAAAAATTGCAAAAACTAGTCTCCTTGGGTCATGTGTAGCCTTGTCTCCACCTAGCAGAGGGATTTTTTCTAGATGACCGACACGTGTGAAATCTTCAAAACTAGAATGCAGGACTTCTCCACCCCAAAACGTACCATCACTACCATATCCTAGTCCATCAATTGTCAACACAACGCTTTCCTCAAGATTGTTATCAACTAGGAGTGATACTGCATGAGCCCAATGATGTTGCACCTCAAAAAGTGGTGCTGAAAAATCATCTGAGAATTTTTTAGCAACCTTTCTCGAATCATAGCCAGGATGTAGATCCATGGCTACAGCATCAATTGAGGGTTTCCTCATTGTCAGTTTCATAAAATGATGTAAACTTTCTTCTAAAAATTGGAGTGTCGAATAATACTTGGAATTTCCAATGTACTGAGTTGCAAAAACGTTTTTATCATTAGAAATAGCACCGGTTATATTCTCACCAGCGCCAACGCTCAAAATTTTCTTATCGTAATCTACAGCGATTGGCTCGGGGACATAGCCCCGTGATCTTCTAATAAAAAAAGTGTTACCTTTCCACAATCTTACAACAGAATCATCAACTCTATTTGGAATTGGTCTGTTATGTAAAAGATAGATATCTGCATCAATTGAAAATGCTTCTTCGTCTGTTGTAATCATTGCTTCTCCAGGGATATTCGAAGATGTCATTACAAGTGAATCTGTTTTTAAATGTGAGAAAAGAAGATGATGTAAACCAGTATATGGTAAGAATAAACCAATTGTGTTTAGACCTGGAGATGCCTCTTCTGCACCAATCTTGTTTACAAGTACAATAGGTTTACTTTTTGAAACTAGTAAATTTTTTTCATCTTCAGTAATATCACCATACTTTCTTGCAGTCTCAAGGTTTCTTGTCATTATAGCAAATGCTTTTTGCGGTCGACCATACCATTCTCTAAACTTACTAATCTGATCAAGTTTACAGCAGAGATGCATACCTCCCCAGGATTTTATAACACCGATTTTCCCATCATCTATCTGTTTTGCAAAACGTTTTATAGCATGTTTATCCCCGAGATCTGTCTTAGTTTTATCATACAGTCTATAAAATGGACCACAATTAGGACAAGAAATTGTTTGAGCATGATAACGCCGATTCAATGAGCCCTTGTATTCCTTTTGACAGGATTCACACAACTTAAAATCCTTCATAGAAGTTCTTTCTCTATCATAAGGCACATCTTCAACTAGACTGTAACGTGCACCACAGACTGTACAATTTGTAAAAGGAAAACTATAACGCTTATTATTTTCATCAAAAAGCTCTTTTAGACAATCATCACAGATGCCAACGTCAATAGGAATTAGAGAACGTTTTTCACCATTTTTACTATGAAGAATCTGGAAATCATCAAAAACTCTCCCATCTGGTTCTTCAACTATCTCAGTGACTTTTGCTATAGAAGGTAAATGTTTTTTAATCTGTTTGATAAATTCATCTTTGTCTCTATCAATAATTACTTCTACCTCTGAGCCTTTGTTAAGAACATAGCCTTTTAGATCCATCTTTTTTGCAATACGATAAATAGTTGGTCTAAAACCTACGCCCTGTACTACACCTCTAAAGATAAGTTTCATTAAACCTAACCATTAATATTCATTCCACGATTAAATCCTTAGAATATTTATCAGCATCAGCTAGTAAAAACTCATCGCTCATGCTCAAACATTTAGTCGGGCAGATATCATTACATTGACTGCAGAAACAACACCGAGCGAGATATATCTTAATCTTTTTCTCCTTAGGTTTGAACTCTATAGCATTACACGGGCAAACCTTAAGACATAATTGACACCCTATACATTTTTCTTTGTCATACTGTATTTTTCCACGGAAACCTGGTGGGACTTCAACAGGTGGCACAATTTTTGCTTTACCCGCACCTACATCCTCCAGAAACTTAGTAGTATTTGCTGGTATATATTTAGCTGGAAACTTATTAGTCCAAGGTTTTTTAAACATCTGCGTGAAAACCTGACCCAACATCGAAAAACCCATTAAAGCATCAGCCTCCTCGTTTTCTCCACACTCAACCTATGCAATTCCTCTTTAGTCAACTCATAACTCTTAGTGTCTTTAACAATTCCAACACGATTAGTACAAGACATACAAGGATCAGTAGATGCCGCTACTATAGGTATATCCGCTATTTGCTCGCCCTTCAACATCGGTATCCATGGCAATATATTGTTGTAAGTTGGTGCCCGGATTTTCCAAGTAAATGGTGCATCATTTCCATCCATTTTAACATAATGAATGACCTCACCACGTGGAGCCTCATGACGGCCAATACCCTCACCATTGACCTTTTTAAGTTGGTTTAGAAGTTTTGCAATTTTAGGCTCAGCTACAATATCACCACTCGGCATTTTATCAAGACATTGCTCTATTAAATCAACGGACTGCTTAACCTCAAGTAAACGAACAATAATCCTATCATACACATCACCATTAACCTCTCCAGTTAGAACATCTGGAGTAATATGACTAACGTCAAGATCACCATAGGCAAAATAAGAAATATCAACTCGGACATCTTTTTTCACACCAGATGCACGAGTAGTAGGACCAACAGCACAAAGTTTCAATGCGTCATCTTTGGTAAGAATACCACAACCTTGACTACGCATTTTAAAGGTTTTATCATCAAGAAAAACATGACGAAGTTTCTCAAAATTATCCTTCAGATATTGTAAACCCTTCTGAATGGTGGGCAACATATCCTTAGTGATATCACGTCGTACACCACCAATCATTGTAATAGCCTTAGTCACACGATTACCTGTTAGATACTCTGTTAAATCAAGCGCTTTCTCGCGAATCTGCCAAGTTAAAAACAATACGGAGTCGAAACCAATTTCATGAGCAGCTACACCAGCCCACAATGTATGGGAACATATACGCTCAAGCTCACCCTGAATGACTCGTAGATACTCGGCACGCTCAGGTATTTCTATATCTGCAACGTCTTCAACGGCAAGAGCAAAAGCAGCTGGATGACAGTAAGAACAAATACCGCAGACACGCTCAGCGAGATATAAAATTTGAACAGGGTTTCTCTTACGAGACGCCCATTCGATACCACGATGAACATGACCAAGTTTTACATCAACATCAACGATACGTTCACCATCAATCTCAAACTCAAAAAAAACCGGCTCTTTAAGAGCTGGATGAATAGGACCAACAGGAATATGATAAGTAGTTTTAGTGGTAGTTTTCTGTTTCATTTTTTCACCCCATGCAGATTCTTATAAAGTTTATCAGGACCAGTCTCATCCCGCCTCCAAGGATAAATACCCTTAGGGATATCATCAGGCAAAAATAATCGTCTATCATCAGGGATTCCAATTATTTTCACACCAAGCATCTCCTGTTTTTCACGTTCTGTAACAAGAGCCCCGGGTATCCAATCACAAATCGTTTCAATCTCTGGCTTTGATTTTGGTAGTTCCACTGAAATATTTAAACTGATTTCATCCATTCGTCCACCATAATTCAGAGTAAAATGATAAATGAGTTCTATTGTTGCCCCAAGATCATTACCTGAAACAACAGCCAGATGCGGAAATTGTAGTTTACAAAGATGCTCTATAACATCTTTAAATGCACTTTTATCAATTTTCAGCCAGATGATAACAGCTTCATTCTTTTTTGAACCAGCCTTCCGTTTTTTAATCTGAGAATCTTTAATTTTTGCTTTGAACTTATTTTCAAAAGATTTAACAACCTCTTCAGGTGCTAATTTTTTTCCATCAGTCATTTTTTCGCCTCCAGAGTTTCAAGTTTAACCCAAGCTTTAGCAACAGCATTTATTATAGCCTCCGGACGTGGCGGACATCCAATTACATGTACATCCACTGGAATAACTTCATCAATTGGGCCTACAAGGTTATATGATTCATAGAAAACATCACCAGTGTTACCACAGTTACCAACACAAATAACTGCTTTTGGGTCAGGCATCTGCTCATAAACACGTTTAACCTTGTCCACCATCTGCCTTGTCACAGGACCAGTAACCAGTAATACATCAGCATGACGTGGTGTACCAACTAGTTTGATACCAAAGCGCTCAACATCGTAACGAGGGCACAATGCCGCAATAATCTCAATATCACAGCCATTACAAGAACCGGAATTACAATGATACACCCATAACGCTTTCTTAAACGCTTTTGTAAGCCCTTTCGCCATAAAACATAGCCTCCGTAAACATAAAATCTTAAGAGTTTTGTTTTTGGTAACCCTATACACTATTTAAAAATTTGCGACAAATGAAAAAAAATTAGCTATTTTATTTTAACAAATTCTTGGAACGGGGTCACCAATTGGTTTATGCAGATTTCTCCTTCCACCAACAGAGGTCTCAAGAACTACGCCTCTAATTTCATTTGTTGCCTCACCAATTATCATCGCGTTTTTACCAAGATAATGTTTTCTCAGCGCTGCCAATATCTCATCTGCTTTCTCTTTTACAACACCAAGAACAACTTTTCCCTCATTACCAATCTCAAGGGGATCGATACCAAGCAGGTCACAAGCAGAACGAACACCCTGCGGAACTGGTATACTTTCCTCCTCAATTACAATACCAACATTTGATTTCTCACTAAAATCATTCACAGTATTAGCGAGTCCACCACGGGTTGGATCCTTAGCAGAAACAACACCACCAACACTCAGGGCTTTTTCCATAAGACCATTTACCGGTGCAACATCAGATTTAATCTCTGTTTCAAAACCATAACCCTCACGATAAGACATCAAAGCAACACCATGTTCACCAATATTACCTGAGAGAATAATTTTATCACCTTTTCTAAGGTTAGAATCAATAAGCCAACGACTATTGAAATTACGATATCGTTTAACTAAACCTATATTCTCATCTAAAAGAAATGATCTCTTACCAATACCGCTAGTATTAATCATGAACTCCTGTATCGCTCCCTTTTCAACAACCTTTGTATCACCGGTAACAATTGGAACACTTGCATCCTTAGCCACCCGCCCCATGCTTTTAACAATAGTCTCAAAAGTAATAGTAGATAACCCTTCTTCAATTATGAAACCAGCAGAAAGAGCAATAGGTTTTGCACCCATAACCGATACATCATTAATTGTACCAGCAACAGCCAAAGAACCAAGATCACCACCAGGAAAAATAATAGGCTGAACCGTATGAGAATCAGTAGAAAAAACAATATCATCAACCACTGCTGAATCATCAAGCATCGATAGTGTAACTTCAATGGATTTTGACTCCTTTTCAAAATATTTCAAAATGTTCTCCTTGATGAGTTTATCCATTAATTCCCCGCCAGCGCCCTGCGCCAGCTTTATTTTTTCTACCATTTTCACCTTCATCCGATGCATAACCTTTATTTATACTCTATGGTTCCAGATGGATGAATGACAGGAGATATATTAAGCTCTATTTTAGGCGAAGGATACATCTGGCAAGATATAGTCATTGCAGTAATAAGTATCCTATTTGGTTTTATCCTTCTACCAGAGCTAAAAGACGTAGTACATAGTAGAGTTTATATTAACCTGTATACAGCAGGTTTAACAACAATAGGGTTGTATATGCTAGCAGCAACGTTTCTAACCATGCATTTTTGGATTTCTTTTATAGCTGATGTTTTCACAGGTACAGTATGGCTATTATTGTTTGTTTTCTCCTTAAGAAATTATCTAAAAAAGAGAAAAACTAGATAGATTATTTAAAAAATCTTTTTAGCAAAATCCGGTTTACATCAGGGTTACCATTTTTCTTTATTAGCTCTGGAGGAGTAATAACTGCACAATCCAAAGCATTGTAACATTCACAGTTTCGCTCATATTTGATTTTTGGAATAAGTCTTTTTATTATGTCAGCCATGTTTTTATCATTCTTCTTTAAATTTTCCACAACAGATGCAACAGTTACATCCTCCTCTCCTTCGTACCAGCAATCATAATCAGTAACAGTCAGTATTCCGCATAGGCATATTTCGGCTTCACGAGCGAGTTTTGCCTCTGATGCAAGTGTCATCCCTATCACGTCTACACCCCAGCTACGATAAAGATTTGATTCAGCCATAGTAGAAAACTGTGGACCATCCATACAGATATAAGTACCACGATGAACATCAACTCCTTGTTCTTTTACTGCTTTATACGCTACATCTGATAGAGTTTTACAGAAAGGGTCAGCGAATCCTACATGTACCACTAAGCCTTCATCAAAAAAAGTAGTTGCCCTTTTTGCAGTGCGATCGATAAGCTGGTTAGCAATGACGAAATCACAAGGTTTAATCTCTTTTTTAAGACTCCCAACCGCCGCAGTTGAAACTAGATATTCCACTCCACATTCTTTCATTGCAAATATATTAGCCCTATAGTTTACTCTATGAGGTGGGTAGAAATGTTCCTTTCCATGACGTGGGAGAAAAGCAACATCTACTCCTCGTACTTTCCCCAATGTTATTTTATCAGATGGGTTACCAAAAGGAGTACTTATATTGATTCCTTCAGTCTCTTTTATGATGCCTATATTATAAAGTCCACTGCCTCCGATAATGCCAATTTTTACTGCCATAATAATCAACCAATGATGATTTTAGCTACTTTAATTGGAATAGAAAAGGATAAAAAAGGTTTTTGATATATATTTATATAGGAAAAGACTGATAAAAGACGTGTTGGATTGAAAAATGATTAAAAAAATATCTGGCAACATCGTTGACATCCATAACAAGAAGATATTCCCCGGAACCATCAAAATAGAAAAAGGAAGAATAACAGAAATAAGTAGAGACAACACCTCATATAAGAATTACATCATACCTGGGTTCGTCGATGCACATGTCCATATAGAAAGCTCATTGCTCACACCCGTAGAGTTTGCTAGGATAGCAGTTACACATGGGACAGTAGCAGCAGTATCTGACCCCCATGAAATAGCAAATGTACTAGGTATCGACGGTGTCTATTACATGTTAGATAATGCATCCAAAGTCCCATTTAAATTCTATTTTGGAGCACCCTCCTGTGTTCCATCATCTCCTTTTGAAACAAGCGGTCGTGTTCTAAACCCGAAAGACGTTGAAACATTGATGAAAAATAAGAATATAAAATACCTCGCAGAAGTCATGGACTACCAGGGAGTAATCAACAAGGACCCCGATGTAATGCAAAAAATAAACATAGCAAAAACACACTCAAAACCAATTGATGGCCATGCCCCTGGGCTAACAGGAGACGAACTTAATAAATATGTTAACTCAGGCATATCAACGGATCATGAATGCATCACCCTGAAAGAAGGGAGGGAAAAAGTAAAGAAAGGTATGAAAGTGCTACTAAGAGAAGGATCAGCAGCTAGAAACTTCGACGACTTACAACCACTCATGAAAGACCACTTAGATAGCTGTATGTTATGCAGCGATGATAAACACCCTGATGACCTAATAAAAGGACATATAAATGAGGTGGTAAAAAAAGCAATAAAAAATGGTATGGACCCCATAGAAGTACTAAGATCTGCATCCTTGAATCCAGCAGTTCATTATAAGCTAGATATTGGGTTATTAAGAGTTGGGGATCCTGCAGATTTCCTTGTCGTAGGTAGCCTAGGAGAGATGAACGTGCTAAGCACATACATAAATGGAGTTGAAGTAGCTAAGAACGGTAACTCTCTTATTTCTAGGATGAAACCTGAGATAAAAAGTAACTTAAATATTGGTCCAAAGAAACCATCTGATTTTCAAATAGAAAGCAAAGGAGAACTAATTAATGTTATAGTAGCAATCGATGGACAGCTGTACACTAAAAAATCCATTGAAAAACCAAAAATCTCCAATGGAAAAATTGTTTCCGATGTCGAACGTGATATCCTAAAAATAGTAGTAGTTAATAGATATAAAAACACAGCCCCAGCAGTTGCTTTCATTAAAAATTTTGGACTTAAAGAAGGAGCAATTGCCTCAAGTGTATCACATGATTCACATAATATAATAGCTGTAGGAGTTAGTGATGAAGATATCTGCAAAGCCGTAAATCTCATAGTGAAACATAAAGGCGGCATAAGCATCGTTGGAAAAGGAAAAGAAAGCGTTCTACCATTACCTATTGCCGGTATAATTAGTGATAAAGAATACGGCTGGGTAGCAGATAAATACACAGAAATAAAAGAAACAGCGAAAAAACTTGGTTCAAAGCTTAAAGCACCTTTTATGACACTTTCATTTATGACATTACCAGTTATACCACAGCTTAAAATAACTGATAAGGGTCTTTTTGACTCTGAAAAATTCAAATTCGTAAATCTTTTTAAATAAATCAAATAAAGTTTTACGTAACTTTTATTTATCCTAGGTTGTTAGATTCATATGACGGACTATCTTATAATGTGCATCGGTAACAGAGATGGAGGAGACGATGCAGCAGGACCACATATTGCTGATAAATTAAAAGAAGAAAATGTTGATTTTATTGTTTTAGACTGTGGAACAATCCCTGAAAATTATACATCCATCATAAAAAAAGAATCACCTGATTTTCTAGTTATTGTTGATGCAGTTGATATGGGTTTAAAAACAGGGGAATTTAGAATAGTTCCTAAAGAAAAAATTGGAGTTATGACAATTTCTACTCATGGAATACCAATTTCAGTATTAATTGAATATTTGGAACAATACGTTGAAAATATTATTTTTATTGGGATTCAGCCAAAAACAATGTCAGGTGATTTAACAGATGTTGTTAGAAAAAGCGGAGATGAGTTAATTAAAATTATAAAAAATAGACGTCTAGATGAAATAGAAACACTTCAGTGAAAAAAACAGAAAGAGGCTTACGGCCTACACCCAACATATCTAATTTTTATTTTTTTCGAGGTTTAAACACGAGAGCCAATTCTCTTGTACGATAAATTGTTATTTCTTTCCTCGTTTTAAAATGAGTGTCATCGCTCCAGATGCCATCTGCTTTTGAGGCAAGACATAGAGCAATAAATGGTACATCATTTTTATCGTCAATAAGTGTTTTTGCAGCATCAAAAAATTCTTCGTATTCTTCTTTTGGTATAATTGTAATTTTTTCAAATAGTAAATTAAGAATGATGTCAAATTCATTTGAGTTAATTTTAGCTTTTTTACATATCAATTTCTTATATTTTGAAATTTCTTTCAAGGAATAGTCTGGTGTTATAAATTGAATTGCCGGAGTAACAATGATTCTTCTCGAAATTCCATTTTTAATAAGAGCAGAAATTATGCTACTGGTATCTATTACTAATCTCATCAAACCAAACCATGTTTTTTTGCGATTTCACGTTTAATTTTCCTTCCGATTTCAAGCGCATCTTTTTCTGTTAGTTCACTTTTTGAAAGAATATTGTCCATGAGTTCAAGTTTTCTGGCTTGTTCCCACATGGCTTGTCTTGCTATTTCAGTCCATTTAATTTCCTTGTGTTTTTTAATTATCTTGTGGAGTTCTTCAGGTATTGCAAGAGTCATATTTGTCATAATTATCACCTTAAGTAATATATGTAATTATACGTATATAAGTTTTTCTACTTATTTTTACTAATTAGAGCTGTTGTTACTTCTGTCTTATAAAATATGAAAAAATCTTGTTTTTCTCCTGTTTTAGAGAGGCTTACGGCCTACATCCAGCACATTAACGTACTCGATTTTTCTGTTTTTGCTACAAAAAATAGAAGCCAAAGATGACTATTCGGGCGAATATTTTTTCCTTTTCCAGAATAAGACCAATGCAATTGCAAGAACTAAGAATATTAGTTCAAAGCCAGGACTTCCACCGCCTTTATTTTTTTCAGATGGCGACTGCTGATTATTTGGGATGCTTGAAAGCTTATAAGATTCCATCAATGGATATCTATCCATATTGTTACCATCCTGGATATATTGAGGTGAATCACCAATACCATCATTATTAGCATCCTCTCCAGTATAGAAATCCCAATAATTGCCTTCAACACCGTTATCCCAAGAGTTGTTGCCTCTATCAGATGCGTAAACATAGCCCCTTTTTTTAAAGTTATTATGATAGATATTATTATTATTTGATCCTGAGTCTAAAGACATAAAAATTCCGCAATCAAAATAATTTTCATAAATATCATTGTTATTTGCACTATCGCATTCAACGCCCTCGTTGCCATTAAAAATGTTGTTTGTAATAATATTTCTCTCAGATTCAATTAATTGAATACACTCATCATTCTTGTAGAATGAATTTTCTTTAACTTCACAATTATTTGATTGATAAATATATAAACCATCTTTTTTTGAAAAATTATTATTTTTTACTATATGATTATTACTACTTTCTAGTAAAACACTATTTCCATCATTGTTGTAAAAGTGATTATCCATTATTGTTGCACTATCTGAAAAAACCTCTACAGCACCATCGTTCCAGCCATTATCATAATTTGTAATATTAAAATTTTTAAAAACAACATTTTCCGCTTCAATCCTAATAGATGCGGGACCAGATTTACCATCAAGGATTGTTTTAAATTTATTTTCGCCTTGTATTGTTAGTGATTTAGATATCAATAAACTACGAAGATATACGCCATTATGAACATATATAATGTCGCCTAGTTCTGCTTCGTTTACTGCTTCCTGAATTGAATCATAATCAGCTGAACCGTCTTTATCTACATTAATTGTTTTACCTGTGGCATTTATTATACATAAATTGATGATAAAAAGGAAAAAAATCAGCATTATGATAGATATTTTTTTCATTTTTTGTCCCCCATTTTTATCAATTATGTAAAGATTCTTATCGTTATTAAGTTTTATACATTATTAATAAAGAAAACCCATATATTGAAAATAATAGATGGGGATGACAGAATGGAAATAAAATATTTATTAGTTATAATATATATTTTGATTTCTACTTCTGTCTTCTAAAAATAGAAAAAAATGTGTTTTTTTCCTGTTGTAAAGGGGCTTATGGCCTACACCCAGTAGCTAAGAGTATATTGTTTTTCTTTTATAAAACCAACCACACAAAAAAGAAGAGAGATTTTAACTGATGTTTGTTTCTTCTGTCTTGTAAAAATAGTTTTAATAAGGATATTGTTTGCCTAAAACCTCGGTCGAAGAAAGAGCAGCAACTGCACCCTCAGCACAAGCAGTAATAACCTGACGTAACCCACCAGTAATATCACCAGCAGCATAAACTCCTTTTACATTTGTTCTTTGCTGTTTATCAACTATTACAAAACCCTTTTCATCGAGTTTAACGCCCAGATCTTTTGCAAGGATGTTTTGAGGTTTCTCCCCAATTGAAATAAATACTCCATCAATGGGAAATTTTGTTATCTTATCTGAATTTACATCGTGAAGTTCGAGATATTCAACTTTTTGATCTCCTTTAATGCTTTCAACGTGAGTGTTATAAACTATTTTCACACCTTTTTGAATGGCTTCTTCTTCATAGGCTTTTTCTGCTCGTAGTTGATCACGTCTATGAATTAGAGTTACTTCTCTACAACCAATTTGTTTCAAATAGATTGCTTCAATAAGAGCTGAGTTTCCACCACCAACAACAGCTACTTTTTTATCTTTGAAAAAGAAACCATCACATGTTGCACAATATGAGACGCCTTTACCAGTTAACTCTTTTTCACCAGGTGCATTTAATTTACGGTAATCTGTGCCCATACATAGAATAATTGCCTTAACATTGTATATTTTCTTATTTGTTTTTATCTGAAAAATATCATCTTTTTTAGAAATATTTTGTACTTCTTCGTTGAAATTGATGTCTATGTACTTGCTTGCATGCTGTTTCATTTTCTCAGCTAGATCAATACCTTTTATTGATTCAAAACCAGCATAGTTTTCAATATTTGGAGATGAAGCTGCGAGTCCACCTCCAACTCCTTTTTCTAAAACAAGTGTTTGAATACCTGCTCTAACAGCATATATGGCCGCTGAATATCCTGCAGGACCAGCCCCAATTATTGCCAATTCATAATCCATATCAAGTCCTTAATATTTGTTTGATATTTAGTTTTTTATTACGTCTGACTCAAAGAGTTTTTCAAAATAGTATATGCCTCTTCAGGCAAATCAACATCTGCAAGCATGTCTTCAAAAGGACAAAGGCTATCACCATCTCTGTTCTTGACATATGGGATAAGTTCATCTGTTTGACCTGGTATCCTCGTCCGAATTAACACTGCAATTGCCCTCTTCGTTGCCTGTGGGGCATAGACACCGCCAACCTTTGCATAGGCACAGAGAAGTGCCGAAGCTTTTCCAAGGATTCTATCGCCCACAATAGCGCCTTGCAGCTCCTCACCCATCTCATCAACCGTCTCTAAGATGGGTTTGATTCCATCACCTTGTTTCTTTGTCACTACCGTGCCATTTTTCAGAACTACTATAGAAAAATCTGTTGTAGATAAAAGTTCTCGAGCCGTATCCATGTCCTCGATAATTTCCTCACTTACCATGCTCAAATTCCTCGTACATCACAGTTTTCGAAATATGGTTTTATTGCCTCCAACGTTTCCATCAGATACTCTTTCGCATACGGTACAACATTATCGAACTTTGCTGAGACAAGCGGCGGATTATTCTTGAACTGTTGAAGATAAAACCGTTTAGATCCCTCCAACCATTTCGCTATTTCAACGATGTCTTCTTTCTTTAGTAGTTCGGGTGCAAACGTTGTTTTAAACTCGTAATCAGGTGCATCGTTTTTTAATATCTCGATAGATTTCTCAATTTGAGATAATTTCGTTTTCACTCCAGTAAGTTGATCATATTTCTTTTTCGGGGCTTTTACATCCATTGAAATATAATCAACAAGTTTTTTATCAATAAGTTCTTTTAGTTTCTTAGGGAACATACCGTTTGTATCAGTTTTTATTAGATATCCTAAGTCTTTTACTTTCCTTGTAAAGCCTATGACGTCTTCTTGTAGAAGTGGTTCTCCGCCTGAGATAACAAGTCCCTCTAAAAGTCCCTTTCTTTTTTTAAGAAATGATAGAACTTCCGCCTCAGAAATAAGTTCAACATTACCTTCCACTACATCCTTGTTATAACAAAATGGACATTTGAAGTTACATCCAACCGTCCAAACAATAGCGCTTATTATGTCTGGATAATCAAGCAATGATGTTTTTTGTAGCCCGCCAATCTTCATGTAGTTACCATTACTCTCTTTTCCATCATATCAAACATTTTTCTATCTTCAAATTCTCTTTGTTTACCACGATTCCATTGACGTACCGGCCGGAGATAACCAACAACTCTTGAGTACACTTCGCATTCAGTGGTTTTATTCTCGGTTTTACATATCGGACAAGTTTTGTGTTCACCTGCAATATATCCATGGTCAGGGCATACACTAAAAGTAGGTGTTATTGTGTAATATGGTAGTGAATAATTTTCTGCTACTTTTCTTACAAGTTTTTTAGTTGCGGATGCAGATGGCTCATCTTCTCCAAGGAAAATATGTAAAACAGTTCCACCAGTATATTTTGACTGTAAAGAGTTTTGTAGGTCTAGTGCTTCAAATACATCGCTTGTAAAACCAACAGGTAGTTGAGTTGAGTTTGTATAATATGGTTCAACTCCAACTCCGCCGTTTCCATAGATCTCTTGGTTATAGGTCCTAATATCTGGATGTTGTGCTTTGTCAACTCGTGCAAGACGGTAACTAGCTCCCTCTGCAGGTGTTGCTTCAAGATTGAATATGTCACCTGTTTCTTCCTGGAAATCTGCCATTTTCTCTCTCATATGGTCAAGGACTTTTTCAGCAAAGTTTTTTCCTTCTTTATCACCGATGCTTTTGTTCATGAAATTAAGTAACGCATCATTCATTCCAATCAGACCTATTGTTGAGAAATGGTTCTTCCAATATTCTCCAAAAGTCTTTTTTACATCGGATAGATAGAAACGAGAGTAAGGGTGAAGGCCACTGACTGTGAGATTTTCTATAAGTTCCCTTTTTATTTCAAGGCTCTGCTTCGCGAGTTCCATTAAATAATCAAGTCTTTCAAAGAACTGTCCTTCATTTTTTGAAATATAACCAACTCTTGGCATGTTGATTGTTACAACGCCAATAGACCCTGTCTTTGGATTTGCGCCAAATAAACCGCCTCCTCGCCTTCTCAACTCGCGGTTATCGAGACGTAATCGGCAGCACATACTACGAGCATCATCTGGTTTCATATCGCTATTGATAAAATTAGAGAAATAAGGTATACCATATTTAGCAGTCATCTCCCAGATTGGATCAAGTCCATCATTGTCCCAGTCAAAATCCTTTGTAATGTTATATGTTGGTATTGGAAAGGTAAATGGTCGCCCCTTAGCATCGCCATCGTACATAATCTCTGCAAAGGCATGATTAATCATATTCATCTCATCAAGGTAATCACTATAGTTGTCATCCATGAGATCCCCGCCTATGATCGCTGGTTCATCTACCATGTAGCCTGGTACTGTTAAATCCATCGTGATGTTTGTAAATGGACTTTGAAAACCAACACGAGTGGGGACATTCATATTGAATAAAAACTTTTGAATTTCCTGTTTTACCTGATTGTAACTTAGACCATCATGCTGTACAAATGGAGCAAGTAATGTATCAAAATTTGACAGTGCCTGAGCACCAGCTGCTTCTCCCTGTAAAGTGTACAAATAATTCACAATTTGCATCAGAGCAGTTCCAAAGTGTTTTGCAGGTTTACTTTCGATTTTACCAGAAACTCCTCTGAAGCCGAGAAGTAATATATCCTTCAAATCCCATCCAACACAATATGCACCGAGTGTTCCAAGATCATGAAGATGAAAATCACCATTTGTATGAGCTTCCCCAATTTCAGGTGGATAAATCTTATTGAGCCAATAATTGGAAATAATGTTTTCAGTTGCGTAAACGTTTAGTCCCTGTAATGAATAGCTCATATTACTGTTCTCATTAACCTTCCAATCCATCATAGAGAGATAGCCGTCAACAACATCGATATCCTTGAGGAGCCCGCCAATTTTTCTAATATCTTGATGTTGTTTTCTATATAGGATATAAGCCTTTGCGGTTTTTGCATGGCCCTCCTCAATAAGAGTTTTTTCAACAAGGTCCTGGACTTGTTCAACAGTTGGTATTTCGCCTTTTTTAAGTTCTTTTTCAAGTGTTTCTAGTACTTTATCAGTGAGTTCTGCAGCTTTTTTATAGTCTTTTCCTCCGACAGCTTGAGCAGCTTTCCAGATGGCATTAGTTATTTTTATTGGATTAAAATCAGCTATTTTCCCGTCTCGTCTCCTAATTTTTCTTATCATTTTTTAATCTCTCCCGTGGTCTGTTCTATAAGATTTTTAACCTCTTTTTCAAAAGAAGAAACATCAGCAAATGATCTATAGACAGAGGCGAATCGAATATAGGCCACATGATCGACCTCTTTCAATTTCTCCATTACATACTCCCCGATAAGTGAAGTTTGTATCTCCTCATTGCAAGATCTTCGGATTTTTTCTTCTATTGAGTCTATCATTTCCTCGATTTTTTCGTGACTCACTGGGCGTTTTTCAAGTGCTTTTATTATTCCATTTTTTATCTTGTTTCGATCAAATTTCTCCCTACGGCCATCTTTTTTTATAACATATAAAGGTGTCATCTCTATGTATTCGTAGGTTGTGAAACGTTTTCCACATTTGAGACATTCTCGTCTTCTACGAATTGATAAAGCCCCTGTATCTCGGGAGTCTGTAACTTTTGTTTCGTCATCATGGCAGTAGGGGCATTCCATTTCATTCTCTCCAGATAGACATAAGACACAACATATTGTATTATAAAAATACTAATCTACAATATATTGTATATGGCAGGGGTTTTTAAATCTTTCCATTTTGCTAAAAAATTACTACCTTAAATATTGATTAATTTTGAATCACTCACAGCCGTATCCGCAAGGATATTAACATCAATTTTATTTTCCTGTAATAAAACATCCTCAAGTTTTGCCCGAGTAGCAGGCTTATTCGGCACAGCATCACAACCACCAGATGGCAAGATAGAAAGACTATACGTACCGATTTTCTTAGCAATTCTTACAACGTCCTCTTTATCAAAACCTATCAAAGGCCTCAAAATAGGAATAGATACTACTTCTTCAATCGTACGGATATTTTGAAGAGTCTGAGAAGCCACTTGTCCAAGACTATCACCCATAACAATAGCGTTAGCTTTTTCTTTTTCAGCAATTTTCTCAGCATACCTCAAAAGCATGCGCTTACAAAACACACATGTAAACCTACTTTTACAAATCTCTTTAAACTCATATAGACTATTACCATGAGATATAAGATATACTTTAAACTTACAGGATGCCACTTTTTTAAGTTGTTTTATGAGTTTTTTAAAATTTGCAATTTCGCGATCATCTGTAAAAGGCCTGATATCCCCATGAACAACCACTATCTCATCGGCATATTCTGAAATAAGATACGTTGCGACAGGCGAATCAATACCGCTTGATAAAAGAGATACAAATTTCATAAAGTCTCATTAGCAACATAGTCAAGATAATCTTTAAGACCACCGATCACTGGAAGAACAATTATGTCAGGTAGTTCATATGTGTGCAATGCTTTTATCCTCTGAATGGTTTTTTTCACATTAGCATCAGTTGTTTTAGAAATAAGGACAAACTCTTCTTCCTCTTCAACGGCACCTTTCCACCGATAAATAGATTCAATTTTTGGAATGATATTGACACATGCAACAAGTTGCTCTTCAACCAGAGTATGAGCAATTCGTCTAGCATCCTGAATAGTATCAATAGTAGTATAAACAACAGCTACCATAATCTCCCTTGACACTTACATAAAACAAAAAGAGTTTTAATTTTTTTCCATAGCTGAAGATGGAGTGCTTCTAAGTTATTTTTTCTACAATTCCATCTAAAGATCTCATAAAATTAGTTTTACATAGTTTTTCAGAGTCCCCAATTGACTCTTCAAGATCATGATCAAAAGGTATGTGATTGAGATATGGTAAGCCCCTCTTTGAAACAGATCTCTTAACATAGTCAGAGTCAACCATCTTCATATTTTCAACAACACCTATTATAGGCAATTTAAGTTCTTTTAAAATTTGGAGTAATTTACTAACAGCACCCATCGCAACCTTAGAAGGTGTACTGACAACTAAAAACTCACTTTTTTTTACGAGTTTAATAACATCAAGTGTTTCATCACCAATACCGGGTGGCATATCAACAATCAAATAGTCAAGTTCCCCCCATTGTGTAATCGACAGGAGTTCAATTATGATGTTTGTAACATCAATTCCTCTAATGGGCACTGGTTTATCTTCTGTAAAAAATATGATGCTCATAAAGTTAATATCATCAATTTCATGTGGAACAATGCCCTTGTCTTCATCTGGGAAACTGCAGTCAGTAACACCCAATATCACATGACACGATGGCCCATATAAATCTAAATCTAAAAGACCAACTCTATTTCCTTTTTTTGATAAGTTTAAAGCAAGTGTTGATGCAACTAAACTTTTACCAACTCCGCCTTTTCCACTTGCAACAGCAATTATTCTTTTAATCTTTGAAAGTCTTTTATCAATTACGCTAAGTCTGGGATCCATTTTGTTTATTTCTCTCCCTTAATTGATGTAATTGTAACACCTCTACCTGTAGTAATTTCAAAATCTGGGCTTCCACATTTTGGGCATCTCGTATGGACAAAGGCAACTTCAGGGAGAAAGTGAATTGCCTCTGACTCGTCTTCATTAAGATTTTTTTTCATGTCATTAAATGGCCAAGTGTTTTCACAAGATTTACATTTTAAATTACTTTTTTCAGTTTCAATTATAATTTTTACATCTTTTAGTTTTCTACCTTGCTCTTTAATGATCTCATCAAGAGCAAATTCAAAAATATCTTGTTCAATTTGTTGAAGTTCACCAATACTAATTTTTATTTCTGTAATCTTTCTGAGTTTTTCTTTTTCCGCTGCTTCAAGTGCTGCAATAAGTATTGATTCAGCAAGTGCCCATTCATGCATACGGAACTCGGATAGAAAAAACAGGGTTTAAATGTTACTGTAGAAAAATAGAAAAACTTTAGGGGAATATCGGCTGATTGAATAGAATATGACCTACAACAAAAAAGAATTGCTCAAAGAAAAAATTCAACACATTGATATCAAGACATTCAACAGCATTCCGTTGGTTGAATCATTTGACCATATGGCATTCCAATCAAGGAATCTTGCGAGGGCATGTAAGATTTATGATGCTATGCTCAAAGACAAGGATTGTACAACTATTCTCTGTTTGGCGGGTTCACTGGTGAGCGGGGGTCTAAAAAAAGTAATTATTGATCTAATTAAACACAACATGATTGATATTATTGTTTCCACTGGTGCAATAGTTGTCGACCAGGATTTCTTTGAAGGACTTGGTTTTAATCACTATCGTGGTTTTGTAAACGCAGATGACGACCAGCTTCGGGAGCTTATGATTGATCGTATCTATGACACTTTCATAGATGAAGGAGACCTGCGTATATGTGACGGGACTATAAAAAAAATAGCCGATGGGATGAAACCAGGAGTATACCCCTCAAGAGAATTTATCTATGAAATGGGGAAATATCTCGATAAAAATGGTAAAAACCCTGAGTCATTTGTTTTTGAAGCATATAAAAAAGAAGTGCCTATCTTCTGTCCCGCCTTTTCCGATTCAAGTGCAGGATTTGGATTGGTGTTTCATCAAACTGAAAAAAAAGAGCATGTCTCAATTGATTCTGTAAAAGATTTTAAGGAACTTACGGAACTCAAGGTAAAATCAAAAGAAACAGGACTCCTGATGATTGGTGGAGGCGTTCCTAAGAACTTTGTACAAGACACGGTGGTTGCAGCAGATATAATTGGAAAGGGCGTTCCAATGCACAAATATGCAGTTCAACTAACAGTAGCAGACGAACGGGATGGAGCATTGTCAGGTTCAACCCTTAAAGAAGCGAACTCATGGGGGAAGGTTGACTCTGGACTTGAACAAATGGTGTTTGGCGAGGCAACGATAACATTTCCGTTGCTTGCTGGTTATGCTTACCATAAAGGAAACTGGAAAAATAGAAGGGCAAAGAAATTGAATCAGCCATTCAAATGATTTATCCCTGAAAATCATTATATATTTGATATTCTCTATTCCATATCCTGTGAAAGGGGAGTTTACTACTAAATTGGAACAATTAAAGGCAAGTCTTAGAGAGATGGATAGCGCAGCTATTGCATATTCTGGAGGTGCTGATAGCGCATTTTTAGTAAAGGTTGCTTACGATGTTTTGGGTGAGAATGCAATAGCAATAACTGCAGCATCACCAACATATCCACAAAGAGAGTTAAAACAAGCCAAAGAACTTGCAAAAAGTATTGGAATAAAGCATGTAATAATCAGCTCAGAGGAAACTGAAATTGATAATTTTTCAAAAAATCCTAGCAATAGATGTTACTTCTGTAAGAAGGAGTTGTTCTCAAAAATAAAGAAGATTGCTACAAAAGAACATCTTAATTACATTCTTGATGGATCCAACGTTGATGATAAGGGCGACTATCGGCCTGGAGCAAAAGCCCTGGAGGAATTCGGTGTTGTGAGCCCTTTGAAAGATGTTGGATTAACAAAAAGAGAAATCAAGGAATTGTCTCGAGAAATGAACCTTGATACATGGGATAAGCCTGCTTTTGCGTGTCTTGCTTCAAGAATTCCATATGGAACAAAGATCACAAAATCGAGGTTAAAAATGATTGAAAAAGCAGAGGAGGTTATCCAAAAGTTAGGCGTGAAACAGTTTCGTGTACGATTTCATAATGAAATTGCCAGAATTGAAGTGTTAAAAGATGATTTTCAGATTGTTCTTGACCACTCTGATGACATAGTAAAAAAGTTTAAAAAAATTGGTTTTAAGTATATCACCCTTGATATCCAGGGATATAGAACAGGAAGTCTAAACGAGGGTTTAAAAAGATGAAAAAAATTTTGCAGGATTACAAGAACGGGAAGATCGGGCTTTCTGACGTATTAGAGAAAATAAAAAATTTACCATATGAGGATTTAGAGTTTGCCAAAATTGATAATCATCGATCTGTACGTAAGGGTTTTCCTGAGACTCTTTTTTGTCGTGGTAAAACAACCGAACAGATTCTGAAGATCATTGAAGCAATGTCAAAACACAATCATAACATTCTTGCAACTAAAGCTGATAAAAAAATATATTCTGCTGTGAAAAAAAAGTATTCTGATGCTGAGTATAACTCTCTTGCAAAAACAATCGTAATTAAAAAAGAAAAAATTAAGCACAAGAAAGGGAAAGTGATGGTTATCACGGCAGGTACTTCTGATATTCCTGTTGCTGAGGAAGCAGTCGTTACTGCTGAAATCATGGGCAATACTGTTGAAAAAGCGTATGACGTGGGCGTTGCCGGTGTTCATCGTTTATTTGATATTAAAGATAAAATATTTGAATCAAACGTTATAATTGTTGTAGCAGGTATGGAAGGTGCCCTAGCAAGTATTGTAGGTGGACTAACTGCTAGCCCTGTGATTGCTGTTCCAACAAGTGTAGGTTATGGTGCAAGCTTCAAGGGAGTTGCACCACTTCTAACTATGATGAATACCTGCGCGGAAGGAGTGGTAGTAGTAAACATTGATAATGGATTTGGGGCGGGATACTTTGCAAGCCTCATCAATAGGTGAAGTGAAATGACAATAGCGTATTTTGATTGTTTTTCTGGGATCGCAGGGGATATGATTCTTGGAGCACTTATTGATCTAGGACTCGATAGCAATTATTTGAAAAAAGAACTAGAAAAACTAGATATTTCCGGTTATGAGTTTGATGTTAAAAAGGTTGAAAAAAATCATATTACTGCAACTGATGTTTACATAACAATAAAAGAAGATCAGCGTCATAGAACTTTAGCAGATATCAATAAAATTATCAACAATAGCACGTTAGAAAATGATGTGAAAGAACTAAGTAAAAAAATATTTTACAAACTTGCAGAAGCGGAAAGCAAAATACACAATGTGCAAATTGATGAGGTTCATTTTCATGAGGTGGGCGCAGTTGATTCAATTATCGATATTGTTGGAGCGGTAATTGGACTGAAAAAACTTAACATTAAAAACATTTTTTGTTCTAATATGCCTCTTGGAAAAGGATTTGTGAAATGCTCTCATGGGATTATTCCAATACCGGCACCAGCAACTAGCGAGCTGTTAAAAGATGTTCCAGTATACCAATCAGATGCTAATCATGAAATGGTTACACCAACAGGTGCAGCAATTGTTACAACTATTGCCGATGGTTTTGGTAAGATGCCTCTTATGAAAATCAAAAAAATTGGATACGGGGCAGGTAAAATAGAGAGTGCACAGCCTGGTCTTCTGAGAGTTTATATAGGCGAGTTAGAAAAAAAATAGAAATTACAATCTTTGAGAGATTGTAATTTTTTAATTCGTGGTTTTTAGAATTTGTATTTTTCTTTGTGAGATAGCAACCATTACGAGCCATATGAATACAATAGCAATAGTCATCGTTCCACCGACGATAGCCATTTCTTGTAACATCACGGGAATCTCTGCTGGAGTTTGCATAGCAGTTAGAAAAGGAGGGTATAGAACAACTTCTCCATGCGCAATATGCTCTACTGCAAGCATTACTACTCCACCCCAAATCATTACATTCAACCAACCTATTTTCAATGACTCAGGTATTCTTTTCCTAAAAATGGTAGTTACTATCGCCAAACTCATTGGTGCTATAAAACATGCCATATTTACTTTCCTCCTACGCTTTTTGCTTTTGATTTAGAAGTTATTAAGAGAACTTCCCAAAGAACAAAGATTGGTATTAACATAACAATTCCAAGTAGCGTTCCATTTGTAATTAACCCTTCTGTTTCTAATTCTATAAACGCTCCGCCTTCAAAGCCAAGTATATGGTCTACAAGGATCATTATTGATGTCCCCCATAGCATCAAACTGAGAATATCCAGCTTATAAATTTTAGGTTTTACATACCATATTGCAGTTACAGCAATGGCTGCAATTAGTGTTGTTACAAGCCACATAATACATTTTCCTCCATAACATTTTTTATAGTTTCGTAACATAAAAACATATGACCATTATATAACAATTTTGGTAACAAAAAATTTATATTCGTGCTACGTTTACCTGTAAAACGTGTTACTATGACTGAAAAAGTAATAAGATTTGGAGTGTCTATTGAACCAGATTTAATTAAAAATTTTGATTCAATAATAAAAAAAGAAGGGTACGCAAATCGATCAGAAGCCATCCGAGATCTTATACGAAAAAACCTCATAAGAGAAAAAAACAAAGATCTTAACGCAGAAGCCATAGGTACTCTCACCATGATATACGATCACCATACGGGAAATCTTACCAATAGGCTCCTTGATCTACAACATGATCACACAAAGGAAATACTCACAACAACACATATACATATTGACCACCACAACTGCCTTGAAGTTCTTGTACTTAAAGGGAAAATAGGAAATATACAAAGACTGGCTGACAACATCAAGGCACTAAAGGGAATAAAACATGGAGAACTAGTAATAACAAAAAGCTCTTTGTGAAAAATTATTCTTTATTCATTGCCTCATTAAGTTCTTCTACAAATTTTTTTACATCAATACCGTGAACTGCTGCAATATCACTGATTTTTTCAAATGACGCAGCGATACAACCAATACAGCCCACATTATATTTTACAAAAACGGGTACAATCTCTGGATGTTTTTCAATAACTTCTTTAATGTTCATATCTTCGGTTATTTTACCACATGCCATAATCTCTACACCTGTTTTTTGAAATCATTATTAAAATATCAAATATAATACTTCCCCAAGAAATATGTGAGGAGAACCGGACGGGGGTTTTCCGGGAGAGAGGAAAAAATATTAACAAAACCGACTTGAGGGGACCGTCCGGTGGATATATTACAAAGATTTAACAGCATTAAAACTATTTAAACAAAAACAATAGTTCATTGAAACTATTCAAACAGGGGGAACAATAATGGAAGAACAAACAATGATTACAATTGCATATATCATTGTTGGAATATTACAGATGCTAGTAGGAGTACCCTTAATTTTTGAAAAGATAAAACCCAATTCATTATATGGTTTTAGACTCCCTAAAACCATGTCAAACGAGGAAATCTGGTACAAGGCAAACAAGTATGTAGGGCGAGATTTCGTAGTCGCAGGAGGTATAGTTATGATTTCCTCCTTGATTTTCCTTATTTTTAAATCCAGTTTTTCACTAGTGGAGACAGCATTTATAGGCGCATCAATCTTAGTAATATCTGTTGTTGCAATTTTAGTTAGAGGATTACTTTATCTAAAAAAACTCTAGATTATATATCAAAAAGAACCTGCACATGATAAGGACGTTTATTTTTCACCTCTAACATATGATAGGTTATCGCTTTTATTTCAGAACCAATTTTATGTTTTGATATATCATATTTTTCACCAAAAATCCTCGCGGAGAGACTAGTTTTTTTATCATCAAGCTCTACTTTGAAGAAACCAAAAACCAGGTTGTTAGCAGTATTCAAAAAAAGTAGTTCAGATAACCAGTCAACAAGAAGTTGCTCCAGATCTTGTGCCTCTAATTTAATCTCATATTGACCAATAGATTCAATTTCTGAATTATCTGTAATGATATCAAACATTCCTTTAGCTGCGTTTTCAAATGCTTCTGAAAGGTTTTTCCCATAGGCTTTCAGACCTATATCGGCGGTGTGATCAATAAGTTCGTATTTTTTCCCCATTTAATTCATAGTAAATGTTTATTTATTTAAAGACATACCCATGTCCAATGAAGGTAGCAGTCTTGTTCTCAGGGGGAAAAGATTCAACATTTGCAGCATTCATGACAAAAAATCATGGACATGACGTTTCTTGCCTTATTTCACTTATCTCTGAGAACCCGGATAGCTACATGTTTCACACACCATCTATTTCAGAAGCAGGAAAACAAGCAGAAACTATGAAAATTCCTATACTAATCCAAAAAACAAAAGGGGAAAAGGAACTGGAGTTAAAGGACTTAAAAGTGGTAATAAGAAAAGCTAAATCAGAGTTTAAAATACAGGGAGTAATAACTGGAACGGTGGAATCTGCTTACCAGGCATCTAGGATACAAAAAATATGTGACATGCTTGATCTAGATTGTTTTAATCCACTTTGGCAAAAAAATCAATTTGAGTTACTAGAGGATTTAATAAAAAACAGTTTCGAAATAATAATTACAGGTGTTTTTGCCTACCCGCTTGATAAAAGTTGGCTTGGTAGAAAAATCAACCAGGATTTTTTACAAGACGTAAATAAACTTTATGAAAAATACAAGATAAACCCTGCAGGGGAAGGCGGAGAGTTTGAAACATTTGTAATTAACTGCCCTTTATTTACCGATAGATTGAAAATTAAATACAAGAAGATAAGAGGTAAACAAAACTCTTGGACTATGGAAATTGAAGTGAAATGATACTTATAATCCAAATTTGTAAAGAAAAATTCCATTACTATGAATTTGTGAGACCAATAGAAGAAATCATCAAAAAAACAAACACTGAATTTATCTCAACTCACTACAACGACCTAAACCAGGATATGCTTTCTAAATCCGAAAAAATAATTATTTGTGGTACAAGCCTTAGAGATAACTCATTTTTAGATGATATCGAAGAGTTCCTCTGGTTAAAAAAATATGATAAACCAGTTCTAGGCATCTGCGGCGGCATGCATATAATGGGATTAGTTTACAATGGAAATTTACATAAAAAACAAGAGATTGGATTAACCAAGATAGAATTTAAAAAAGATTTTTTTGGAATGAAAGGATCTGAGGAAGTGTACGAATTGCATAATTTCTACGTACTATCAAAAGAGTGTTATGTGATAGCGGAATCAAAGAATTGCCCACAAGCTGTTGAGTATAAAGAAAGACCATTTTACGCAGTTTTATTCCACCCAGAGGTTAGAAATAGAGAGATCATTAGAAATTTTATATTGCATTAGTGTCTTTTGACTCTTTATAGAGTTGAATGTAATGTAGACCTTGCATTTGTTGAAGGAACAAAAATAGTCTCTGATCAACGTTTTCTTCTTTTGAAAATTCTTTTTTAAGTATTTCAAGGATATCTTTCACCGTGTTTTTTCCATCACAGTTTTTCCATACTATTGACCCAGTTTTATCAAGATTCGCTCTGAAAGTCTTGTCTTTTCTAACGATTTTACAAAAAGATTTACCGAAGTTACTTTGGAACTTCGGCACTTTTATTCTTACTAGATCATCATCGTTGGTATACCATTCGAAATTTTCTCGACGTGGTACAAACCGTAGGAACTCGTCTGCTGTGGGCAACGGGTTAACTCGACGTTTTATTTTTTTATTTTTCCTTAGCAAAGATTTCCCTCAGCGGGATATACGCTAGAAGAGCAGCAATGAATAACCACATGATTATCGCTGGTATTACCGGTGGATATTTGAATACTGAATATTGTATGTCACCTATGATGAGGAATGCAACGATTACCCCCATCAATGCCTCTCCTGCAATTAAACCCGCAGTGAAAAGTAAACCAGTTCTTATAACCTTTTCTTTTGGTTTTACACCTGTTTGTTTAATCGCAAGTTCCCAGTCACTTATTTCTTCTTCCTCAGCGCTTCCATATTTCTTAGCTATACTTCTGTTTGTGAAATGTCTAACAATACCCCCTGAGAATATAGGAACGCTAAGTGTGAAAGGTAGATAAATACCAATGGCAACAGGTAAAACAGGTAGATCAATAAGTATCAGGACAAACGCTAGTACCATCCCTGCAAGAACAAATGGCCATACCATATCACCTGTTAAAACACCTTTTGTAATACCTGCCATCAGAAAAGCCTGAGGCGCTGGTAGATTAAGCGGATCACCTATTCTGTATGCCTGATTTAGCGCTGAAACTACAAGAGCAAGTACAGGCGCAGCTGCAAGTACTCCTATCAGCTCTGCAATCTGCTGATTCCTAGGCGTAGCACCAATCATACGGCCACATGCCATAGATTGTAGTACATCACCAGAAATCGCTGCGGCACAACAAATAACAGCTGCGATAAGTATAGCTATACCAAAAGCTGCTTCGCCCGAAACACCGAAACCAAGTAAAAGCAAACAAGTGATAAGAAGAACTGATACAGTAACACCAGATATCGGGTTATTGGATGACCCTAACAACGCTGCCATATAACCAGCAATTGCACTAGCTACAAAAGCAAAAAGAATAGCAAAAACTGCGAAGAAACCAGAGAGCATATAGTTACTTGATATCCAGGAATAAACAAGGAATATTGGAATGGTTAAAAGCCCTATATAAAGGAAAACACGTTTGAAATTGATATCTTGATTTGTTCTTTCTTTAGCTTCTACTTCTCCGCCTTTAATACCAATTATTGCTTCTCTGATACCGCTTGCTAGGTTAGCTCTTAAGCGGTATATGGTATAAAGACCACCGACAAGCATTGCACCGACACCGATATATCTTATATATCTCCCCCAGATCTCAAAGAAACCCCAGATTTGCTTACCGATTTCCCAGTTACCGTTACCAAGCGCCATTGCATCTGTAATTTGTGATTGAATTTGTACTTCTGTAAGACCTGGGTCTGCACCAGGTATAGGCAAACCCGTAGCGAGGACAATAAGCGGTGCAATAATCACCCAACCAATTAGTCCACCAACAAATACAAAAGAGGAAATTTTTGGCCCTATGATCCAACCGACTCCAAGTAATGCTGGTGACGCGGCGGTACCTCCATAGAGAACTCCAGCTTTTTCCCCACCACCAATATCATATTTTCCGATACTAGTTATACCATGTATGGCTCCACTAAATATTTTGAGAAAAACCTGACCAAATTTGAATAACGCTGCTACAAGAACACCGACAATTAGCCAAATCCCGCTAACGGAGCCTTTTTTATCCTTAGTTGTCGATTCATCAGTAACTGTTGTTGTTAAAACCGCAGCAACAGCGATGCCCTCAGGGAAGGGCAGATCTGTTTTAATTACAAGCGCCCTTCTAAGTGGTACCATCCATAGTACACCCAGAATTCCACCCAAAAGCGCTACAATAGTCGTTTCCAAATAGTGGATTTCAGTCCATGTACCAAGTAAAACAAGAGCGGGGATTGTAAATATAACACCAGCTGCAAGTGCTTCACCTGCTGCAGCACCCATCATACCAATGTTAACCTCTAAAATAGTTCCTTTAAAAGGTTTTAACAATGCAAAGGCCATAACTGCTCCAGGTATAACAGCTGAAACAGTCATACCAGCATACATTCCAAGATAGGCATTAGCTGAGCCTAAAATAACAGCTAAAATAGCTCCTACTAAAACAGCTTTTATAGTAAGTTCTGGTATAATTTTGCTTGCAGGTATAAATGATTTGAAATTTTCTCTATCTGCCATGGTGAGTACCTATACTATTAATATATCCGCTTATTTATATAATCATCGGTTTTTAGTTTTATATTATTGAGTATAATTGTTATCTAGAAATATTCTAACATATGGATTTTCCTTTATGTAATTGTCCGTATTTTTTATCTAGATTTTATTATAAATCAAGTGGATATCTTAGAACCCCGGCTATGCCGCTAAACGCTGAATAAAGAGAATCTCCTTCTTCGCTGCCCATTGATATAAGTTCAACATTGCAACTTGTTTTTTCAGCGAGATCTGAAAGCTCATCTATTAAATCGATTTTTTCTTCTATTTCCATAGTGGAAGATGTGTTGCATTTTTTACAAATTGGTGGATTAAAATCTTTTAACGTATCCTCATCAATAGTTTTTTTACTTACATAACCACAAGACTGGCATTTTAATTTGATTCGATACTTCCTCAAATTCTCTGAGAGAAGTAAAGTATCTACTGCACCCATTTCAAGTGCTTTACGGATCTGTTGTTCACCATAAACAGCGAGACTCCCATCGGTTTTCATAACTTCCTTGAGAAAACGTTTCATCAGTTTCTTTTCTTTAGAAACCCTGAGATCAGCCATTGCCTCCGACGCGGCGGAAACAAGTTCTTTTAAACCAAATTCATCGGTATAACCTGTATCGAAAAGATCTATGATTTTACCCTGAATCTCATAATGAAGATAATCCTCATCAACAAAATATTGTTTAGTAGGGCCGGGGCCGCCAACAAGAATCCCTTTAATGTTTTCCTCTTCAAGAAATATTTCACTAGCTTTTTCACCACATTTAACAAACCATTCATGGGCAGCAATCTCTGTAAGACGCTCGAATCTCCTCTGGGACTGCCCGCCACGACCATGTTTTCCCGGTACCTGAGAGGTCATATACTTCAGCAACTCTGTTCTATTTCCACGCAGTATTCCAATGGTACATTCCCTACGATCAATAAGCATGAGACCATAGATTTCTTTTTCAACCATCATTCCTTCAAGAGGTTCGAGGTAAAACAAAGAATCACAACGGTAAAGAAACGTAACAATGGGCATAGGCGGTTCTATCTCATAAGCAACCATTTCTGTTTTATCGCTACCAACGCTTTTATGGCCTACAAAGAAAATTATGCCATTTTCAGGTGGTTGTTTGTATTTTCTAAGACGACTTATAATGGATTCAATTGCTGAAAGGACGTTTTTCATGGTTGTCTTTGATTTAATATTTTGGGATTGCGAAAATTCGTTTTTAAGATAAGCACTAACGTCAAAGATTTGTTTACTTGGTGGAACATATAAGGAAATTAATTCAGTGTGTCTTCCCTTACATGCTTTCAGTTCCTCGAGTTTCCGTTTAAGATCGTATTTTTGTCTTTGTGTCATCTCAACCATTTTGGATGTTCACCATTTTTCCTGCTAAATTTATAACATACGTATAAAACATATTGCTCATTAGAGTTGTTACAATTCTACAGTTTCACCAGTTTTCGGGACGATAACCTCAGCAACATCTTTCAAAGGATCAGCTAGGGCCTCGCGGTTATCACTATGCATAAGCACAATTTTTTCAGGATTGCAATTCTTAGCAAACTCTATCAGCTCGCTATGACCAGCATGCGCAGAGAAATCAAAATATTCTACTTCACATTCTATCTTTTGTTTAACACCATAGAAATCAAGTTGTCCTTTGTCAACGAGAAGACGAGCGTTGCTATCTTCAACTTGGTAGCCTGTGAGTAAAACCGCACTTTTAGGATCGTTTCTTAATTTATTCATATAACTGAGAACAGGTCCGCCATCCATCATGCCGCTAGACGTAATTATTACCTCTGATTTAACAGCAAGTTTCCTACCATGATCAGAATGAACAAAATTCACTTTATTAAGCGCTTTTTTAAGATTTTCAGCTGATCTAAGATAACGTGGATATTTCAAGAAAATCTTAGCGACTTTTCTACCCATACCATCAAACCATACATCATAGCCTGCTTTTCTTAGTACTAGAGCGAGTTCCTGGGATCTTGAAACAGCAAAAGCAGGCAATACTGCTACGCCACCTCTATTTACAACCTCATCTATCTTATCAAGGAAATCTTTTTCTATTTCCTCTCTTTTCTTCGGATGATCTCTCCCAGCATATGTCCCTTCCAAGAATAAAATATTGCATTCTACTGGTTTTGTACCTTTCAAAAGCCTTGTATCATTTATGTTGAAATCACCGGTGAATAAGATTTTCTTATCACCTATAAGCTCAAACATTAGCGAACCAGGGATATGCCCTGCATCATGAGATTTAATTTCATAGTTTTCTCCCAGGTTCATTTTTTGTGATGGCCCGATAGGGGTAACACTCTGTTTGGCTTCTTTAACATCGGAGTTACTATATGGTATTGCATATCCTTCCATCTTTGCGATTTTAATTGAATCTTTATGTAACAGGTTGCTGATTTCCCCAGATATTTTTGTTGTTAGAATTTTTTGATCGTATCTTGAAAAAAGCCAGGGTATCATACCCGAGTGGTCTAGATGAGCATGGGTTAGTAGAACCAAGTCTACCGTAGGTGAAGGCATCGGATAAGAGGGGGGTTTACCTGGTGTCATACCATATTCAAAAAGTAGCCTCATATCAGCGGTCTCGAGTACCATCGCTAGTCTACCCACTTCTTCAACACCGCCAAGGAACTGAATTTTGATACCATTATCCATTTTAAACCTACCTTAGAAAAAATAAGGGTTGATTAATGTTTGGTCAAGTTTCTTTTGGTTCCACTTTAAGAGTTATTTCATCTTTTTCAACAATTATTACTTTTGTATTCGGCTCGATAGTTATATCAGAGGTTGCCTGCCAGTACTCGCCTTTAAAACGAACGTACCCTGGTTTACCTGGTGTTATTCTATCTATTGTTTTGGCTTTCTCTCCAATAAAAGTACCAACTGCTGCTTTCTTCTTTCTAATTTGCAAAATCTTATATAATAGAAAAACAAAAAATATGGCTATTAGTACAATAATCACCAATAAAATTGCTATAGCAGTATCAGTCCATTCCATAGATATCAACCATTCTCTATTCGGATAACTTGGTATTAGAAATATTGAACCAATTAGCAGACAGATAATTCCACCTATACCTATCACACCAAACCCAGGTATTACAAATATTTCTACTATAAACAGTAGGCATCCAATAATTATAAAGATTATGCTTAGTAAAGGAATAGAAAAACCAGATCCAACTAATGATAGCAAAATAGCTACAACACCAAATACCTCAGCACCGAATCCTGGTGAGGAGAGGCCAAAAATCAAAGCAAAAATACCAAGCATAAACAAAATAGATGTAAGAATCGGATTAGAAAAAAACTTCATAAACAAGATTTTAAGAGATGGAGAATAACGTATCTGCCTCGCGTTTTTAGTAAAAAGTGTCACGTTACCCTTAGACGTAGAAACTACTGTGCCATTAATATCCTCTAAAAGCCGATTAATAGAAGATGAAACATGTTCAATGACATCATATTCTTTTGCCATAGTCGCGTTTAAATTAAGATTCTCAGTGATGAATTTCGCTGCAACTGATTTATTTCTGCCATACATCTCAGCTCGTGTTTCAATCCAACTTACAAGAGCATTAATTGTTTTAGATTCTGTAATATATTTGGTTCCCTCTGCAGTTATTTCTAGAGGTTGACATGAGCCTATTATAGTATGATCCGCCATTGCTGCGACGTGTGTACTCATTAAAATAAAAGTTCCAGCAGACCATGCAGTAGAACCACCAGGATAAACATAACCAACAACTGGAATCTCGCTTTCATTGATCATATCAGCTATTTCAAAAGTCTGCTGAAGACCACCACCAGGAGTATCTAATAAAAGGATTATTGCCTCCGAATTTTCAGAGCTTGCTTGTTTTATGCCTTCGTTTAGCATCTCAACCGTAGATTGATCAATAGTCCCAGTGATTTCAACAACAAGTACATTTGAACTCTGAGCGAACGTACCAAAGGATAAAAGAGTAAAGAAAAGAAATAGAAAAATAAGAGAGAGTTTTACTTTCATTCTACTACTTTTTTATTAACCGCTTTTGCAATACCGGCGACCTTTCCTATGTCCCCACCTGGAACTATTATAAGGTTTTTCTCTCTAGCTATTTCTGCAAGCGTCTGAAGTTCTCTAAGTCTTAATGCAGCGGTTTTTCCTTCATAGAACTCTGCTG
>CAZGOD010000015.1:0-39064 GCA_964527715.1 uncultured Thermoplasmatales archaeon
AAAAAATAAGCAAGATATTTTATTAAAGAAAAATCTATTTCTAAAAAAAGTGTAAACAATCATGGACGAATCAACAAGAATAAAAAAAGACATAAAAATGTTCGAAGAGAACATAAAAAAAATAAAACAAAAAAAACTCAACGAATCACAAGAAAAAACCATTGAATTAGCAAGTCAATACTACGAAGATACAAAATACTACCTAGAAAAAAAAGACTATTTCACAGCTTTCGGATGCATAAACTATGCACATGGCTTACTTGATGCTATTCTAAAATTTTAAAACCAAAATGTGGAGGAAACTCATGAAAATTAAAGGAAATATGAACAAATACTATTACTATGCATTCCCAATGCAAGCAGTACTAGTAACATGTAACGATGAAAAAGGAAAAACCAACATTATAACAATAGCATGGCACACACCGATATCAAAAAAACCACCACTCTATGGTATATCAGTTGCACCAAAAAGATACTCACATGAACTAATTAAGAAAACAAAGGAATTCGTCATAAACTTTGTACCATATAAACTAGTAAAAGAAGTCCATTACTGTGGAACACACTCGGGTAGAAACACAAATAAAATAGATGAAACAAAACTAACTCTAACACCTGCTAAAAAAACAAAAACGCCTTTGATAAAAGAAGGTTTTGCCCATATGGAATGTAAACTAGCTAAAACACTCACAATTGGGGATCACACGTTTTTCGTAGGTGAAATATTAAACCTCCGAGCTGATGAAAATGCATTTAAGGATAATTTACTTGAAAACAAAAAAATTCAGCCATGTTACTACCTGGGAGGTAATGTTTATACTACTGTTGATAAGACACGGGAGAAACTTTAGCTGAATAGTATTTTGATATCATCCTCTGGTTTAACACGTAGTTTACTAGCAGCATCTCCTTCATTCATGCTAATCTCCAGGAAATTACTGCTACCAATGGTCGCCAGTAGTTCACCTTTTTTTACAAAATCGTAAGATTTTACAAATGAGAGCTGTTGTTGCTTTTTGCCTATAAATACCATGATTTTTTTATCAAAATCTAGATATTGTTTAAGCCTAGACCAGTCAATATTTGTTATAATGTTTCCAAAATGATCAGTGTAGATTATTTTTCCATTTGCTGATTTATCAGTTATTTCTGCTGTTCCAAAATCCAGTCTAATAAAATCATTGACAATTGGGCCTATTTCTTCAAATGATACACCGTTTACTATATGACTCGCTATTGGCGTGAAAACATCTCTGCCATGAAAAGTATTTGAAATAGAATCTAGCATTAAATTTGGGTTTTCTATCATGTAAACAACGAAATCTCCAAGTAAGTTTGCAGCGGGCAATAATAGACCATTATCTGGTCCAATTAATATCTGACTACGTGTTGTAATCACTACACCTCTCCGTTTGGTACCAACACTGGGGTCAACAACTGCCACATGGACTGTACCAGGTGGAAAATATGGTACAGATGATCGAAGGATAAAGGCTCCATGATGGATATTATGTGGTGTTATCTCATGTGTTATATCAATCAGTCTAGCATCTGTCATCGATGAAGCTACAGCTTTCATCTGTGCCACATAGGAATCCTTAGTTCCAAAATCAGATAGGAACGTGATTATTCTCATCTTTTCTCATCCTTCAGAAATATAGAAAGAGATTTCTAATTATTAATATGACGATAAAATTTCATTGTTTTTTTGATAGTTTTTTGAAAAAGTATTTATGTGAGAAGTATACATAATATGTAGGTTGGATTTTTGTGGACACCGCGAGTTACAATAAAAAGGACATGGAAATAGTCACTAGCATTTGGAGTAGAACCGGGGACTCTATGAAATGCCCTAAGTGTGGGGGAAAAATGGTGCTTATACAGGTGGAACCTATACATGATTCACATAACCCTTATGTGCCCTATGATACTATTATCGAGTGTAATTCTTGCCCGTTTAAAGTCAGAGTTGAATCATTTAGTATGCTCGGGGCCGTAAAAGATTTTGATATGAGAGAAATTGAAATCGGTAGTTGGTCTCCTAGTGGCAGTAGAGTTGTATCAAAGTATGAGCATATATTGAGTTATGATCTTCTTAAGAAGTTGAAAGAATCTGGTGAGCTTGTAGAGTTTTTAGTTGTAAATAATCAAGTGGTCCAAGTAATAGGATAAAATAAAAGAAATTGTTTTTATTATTATATTTGATAACTGTTATATAGGGTTTATTGTTTTCCAGTTTACCGGGGGAAACTATGAGTGGTTTATTTGGTGTTGTAAGCAATAATAACTGTATTTCTAGTTTATACTATGGAACTGATTACCATAGCCATCTAGGAACAGAATACGGTGGTATAGCTTTTATTGATAAAAAAAAGATACCTGTTAAAAAAATTCATGATATTTCAAATTCACAGTTTAAATCAAAATTCTATGAGGGATCTGACCAGATTAAAAGTAAACTAGGAATCGGAGTTATATCTGACAAGGATCCGCAACCACTTAGTTTTGAGAGTAAATTCGGGTCTTTCGCTATATGTTGCGCTGGACTAGTTACAAATAAAGATGAACTAGCGAAAACGTTAATTAAAAAAGGCGTCTTCTTCAGTGAAATAGAACATGGTGATGTTAACACAATTGAACTTGTTGCAAATCTAATAAATCAGGGAGATACAATCATTGATGGCATTGAGAAAATGTACGATAAGATTAATGGTTCCATCTCCTTGCTAATATTAACAAAAAATGGAATATATTGTGCTAGAGATAGAAATGGTGTTACACCGCTAATAATTGGAGAGAAAAAAGGGGAGACCGCTGTTACTAGTGAAACCTGTGCTTTTCCAAACTTGGATTTTAACATTAAAAAATTCCTTAATCCCGGTGAAATTGTTTTTATAAGTAAAAAAGGAATAGAACAAAAAAGACGCGGTGACTCGCAAAATAAAATATGTGCGTTTTTATGGATTTATACGGGATTCCCAGCTTCAACCTATGAGGGTATAAACGTAGAAAAAGTAAGGGAGAACAGTGGAAAGTTTCTGGCAAAACGAGATAATGTAAAAATAGATCTAGTCTCAGGGGTACCTGACTCAGGAACTGCTCATGCTATAGGTTATGCTATGGAATCAGGTAAACCATTTAGGAGAGTCCTTGTAAAATATACGCCAGGTTATGGGCGTAGTTACACGCCTTTAACACAAGAGATGAGAGATAGAATAGCGCTTATGAAGCTAATAGCAAATAAGGACATAGCAAAAGGTAATAGGGTTATTCTTTGTGAAGATTCTATTGTTAGGGGGACTCAACTTAAGAATTTCACAATTACAAAACTTAAAGAGGCAGGTGTAAAAGAGGTACATGTAAGACCAGGGTGTCCGCCATTGATGTTTCCATGTATATACAATTTATCTACGCGTAGTATTCATGAGTTAGCAGCTAGAAAAGCAATAAAAGCTATAGAGGGAAAAAACATCGAAGATGTCTCTGATTATCTGAATCCTAAATCTAAAAAATATAAGAAAATGATTGATTGGATAGCAAAAGATCTAGGTGTTACCACTTTGAGATATCAGCTTTTAGATGATATGGTCCAGGCGATAGGACTACCAAAAGATAGACTATGCTTGTACTGTTGGAATGGCAAAGATTTCTAAAAAAAATCATCCTAGGAACACATAATGCCATCATATCCCTCAGAATCCTGCTTTTTCCCACGTGAATAATGTTTTATAAAACGTTTCTGTCTTTGTTTACCAATAAAATTGAAATCATGTCTTAGTAATCTCACATAAGTTTTATCTGGAAGAAGCTCAAGTCTAACAACGCCTTTTATTTGAAATTTCTTCAATGTTCTAAGGATGATATTCTCAGATATTTTTAGTTCATTTTTAATATCTTTAACAGTTATAGGATACGTCTCCTGTAAAAGTCTAATCACTCGCTCTTCAAGTGTCCCCTTTGTTATTTCAATCATGAGTCTTTATATTATTAAAGTATGGAGTTACTGGATGCATTCATATGCTCTTTGATTACCCTTGTCTATTTTGAAAAGTTTAATAACATCTTCTTTTAGTTCTTCAGGGTATCCATCAGGGAAATCTATACAGCCTCTGCAGGTTTTAAATCCAATTGCTTGTTTCAACCCATCCATACTAGTATATGCCAACGAATCAGCACCAATTTCTTTAGCGATTGCATCCCATTTTTTAATCCGACCATCTTTATCTCGTGCTATGAACTCTTTTTTACTCCTCATATCAATACCAAGATAACAAGGTGCAATAAGAGGCGGACAACCAATTCTAATATGAACTTCTCTGGCACCAGCCTGTTTGACACCTTTCACAAGTTTACGAATATTTGTTCCACGGACTATAGAGTCATCAATGAGTACAACACGTTTATTGCCTAGAACTGAGCGGAGATACGAAAGACCTTCCTCAACTACTTTATCTCTACTTTCCTGAGTTTGTTGAATAAAACTACGCTCATCCTTATCTTTCATTATCCCCTCATCCAGGGGTATACCTGATTCTCTAGCGTAACCAGTTGCATAATGACGACCTGACTCTGGAACTGGTATAACGACATCTGCCTTAACAGGACGCTCTTTAGCTAATATACGGCCTATCTCAGCTCGTACGTTATGAACAGATCTACCATTTATACGTGAATCTGGTTTCGCAAAATAAACAAACTCGAACATACATGGCCGTTCTGGTTTCTTAATAATCTGTTTTTCATATATGTTCCCCTCAGCATCAATCACAACAACTGAACCACTAGGGATATCCTTGATATATTCAAAATTAATTTTCTTAAAAACACGTGTCTCAGATGTTAAACAGTACATACCATTATACTGACCGAGGACTAGTGGTCTGATTTTATAAGGATCAGTCATACCAAAAAGATAAGGATTATCGCCAGAATCAGCGAGGAATAAAACAGAATAGCTACCTTTTAAACGCATCATCAAATCTTTACAAGCATCAAATAATAAATCAGGTGTTAACTCCTGCTTATACAATTTATCCGCCATTGGTAGAAGAAGACATTGAACATCACAATCTGTACGTGGTTTCCTCTTTGTCATATTATAAAGCTCAGAACAGTTGAATATATTGCCATTGTGAGCAGTTGCCAAAAACGGATTAACCAAGTACTCCGGTTGTGCATTATATTTCAAAGACGCGATATCATCCATACCTGCTGTTGAATACCTTGTATGCCCAATACCCACATTACCAGGGACGTCTATCTTTTTTTCAGTATCAAAAACCTCTCTAACCAAACCCGCATCCTTCAAAACATGAATATTACCATCATACACAAGCATACCAGCAGATGACTGACCACGATGCTGTATCGAAAATAAACTATGATAAATAAGACGAGAAACAGGTTTTCCCCCGATAATACCAACAATACCACACATTTGTAGAAAACCGAATAGAAAGACGATATTTATAAGTTTTTTAATAAATGTAACAAATGTTTCAAATCTCTTCCCATTCTTTAAGAACAGACTGCCATCTATACTCTCTTATTCCGTCAATTGCTTCTATTTTACGTACAATTTTTTCATAGCCTTTAACAAGTGTCCGCGTTCGGATCTTCACAATAAAATCATAAGGACCCGCGACAGCTGTAACCCGGTTAACACCATGGATATCCCAAAGTTTCTTCATTGTTTCCTCAAGATCATATCCTGGTTTCATATTTATGAAAATATAAGCTTTTACCAGAGTCAAGGCAAATGAGACAATACCCATCATAACAAGGATTATACCGATGATTTTAATAAGCAACCATACCGGTTCAACGGAGAACAATGGGATTATACCAAGAAAAGCTAGCAAAATTGTCACAGGTATTGTAAAAACGATTATAGACGAACGAACAGCCTGGGTAATACTTGCTTTTCCAATTCCCAGAGCACGTATGTAGAATACAAATGCAAAAAACGTAACACCCATTGTAAGTGATACCCACCAGAAATGATCAAAAGAGGCAGTAATCCCTGCTAATATATTGTTTGTGTTCATTATAAGATCATAAGCTGTGATCATAACTAGTGTGAAAACACATGCAAATACCACATTCCAGAATCTAATGTTAACTGCATCATTGGGTCTTTTATCAATTTTCAATAGTTTGAGTTTTCTTTGATAAATCGAAAAAATAGCCCATGCAGGAGTATACAATAAAAATACTATTGCAAGTGATTCAATACTTATACCGCCGCTTAGAGTTATTGATCCTAGTATAGCTCCAAATGTTACTATAACTGATGATTGTATTTCAACTAGTGTTGGAGCATTTTTCTCAGTAGCAGATTCAATAAACAAGAGATACAATATTACTATCTGAGCAAAAGGTAATACTACAGATGGATCTTCTAATATTGAAAGAAGAATAAAATACCCTAGTGTGAGCAAGCTATTTCCAAAACCAGCGAAAATATGATATTTAAGTTCCTCTTTTTTAACTAGTCTTATTCTTTTGAAAGATGGGTCTATTATTTTTCCACCAATGCTTTTTCCCTGTATTGGTATAGATAAAAAAAGCACGATTAGCAATGTTATCAATGTTCCAACTAGGAAACAGGCTGTTCCAAAAGCATAAGGGTTTTGGATAAATTTTACGCGTATAGTTGTATCTATTCCTACAACTATAGCAGATAGTATTGCAGAAGTAAACGCTAGCGCATAAAACAGGTATTTTTTTCTTATTTTCATAGTGAGATTTCTTTCTCAATTACTTGAGTAGTAGTCTTTTTTACGCCCTCTATCATCTGGATTTTATTAGTAACTTTAAGTAATCTGTCAAGGTTTCTAACTTGTACTCTAACGACAACATCGTATTCACCTGCAACGGCTGAGATTTTTGTAACATTTTCAACTTTTCTCATCTTTGCAATGGCTTTATCTGTGTCTCCAGGTCGCATGTTTACGAGTATATAAGCGCTTATCATATTTTTCACCCTATATTGTGTTTCCTGGCGCAATATACATTCTCTATATTAATTTATCTACTGTTTATAAAAAAATTTAATCGAGTAAAGTCAATGGTTTAACTACATACTTATTTACATATTCATCTGCGAAAAAGATACTTAAAACACTTAATGTTTCACGGGGATGGAAGGAATCGGGCTGGTAGTTTTTGAGTGCATCCCATCCCTCCTAACTTGGAGCCAGCCTTCCTTCTCTTTTATCAAATATTATTTTTTTGACTGATATGTTTATATAGGAGCAAATATTAGATTTTATAGGGGATAGTTAAAATATCATTTACTCCATTTAGGTGAGCCATTCATGACTCAGATATCGGAAGCTAAACATGGAAAAATCACAAAACAAATAAGATCTGTTTCTAAAGATGAAAAAATTGACGTCGGAGTTGTTAGACGAAGAGTTGCCTCAGGTAAAATAGTAATACCTTTCAACCCAATACATTCTCCAAGAGCGCTGGGTATAGGTAAAGGTCTAAGAGTTAAAGTTAATGCTAACATTGGAACCTCAAGAGAACACTGTGACATTGATGAGGAAATTGAAAAAGCAAAAGTTGCTATTGAGGCAGGATCCCATGCAGTTATGGATCTCTCCACAGGCGGAGATCTTGATAAAATCCGCACTAGTCTTTTGAAAACAGTAGATGTACCCTTTGGAACTGTCCCGATTTATCAAGCAGGAATTGAAGCAATTGAGAAACATGGTTCAATCGTTGATATAACTGAGAATGAAATTTTTAACACCTTTGAAAAACAGGCAAAACAAGGAATTGATTTCGCAGTAACACATGTAGGTGTCACCAGAGTTAGTGTTGAGAGACTCCTTAAACAAAAACGGCTGATCCCTATGGTATCCCGTGGTGGATCTTTTCACATGGCATGGATAATACATAATGAAGAGGAAAATCCATTGTACAAAAACTTTGATTACCTCCTGGAGCTAGCAAAAAAATATGATGTAACCCTTAGCCTAGGGGATGGTATGAGATCTGGAGCACTATATGACTCAAATGACAGAGCTAAATTCCAAGAATTGTTAATAATTGGTGAACTAGTAGAGAGAGCACGTGAAAAAGGTGTTCAAACTATGGTTGAAGGGCCAGGGCATATGCCACTCAACGACATCCAATCCAATATCGAGGTTATGAAAACAGTCACTAAGGAAGCACCCTATTTTGTCCTTGGGCCACTTGTCACAGATATAGCACCAGGTTATGATCATTTCGTAGGGGGAATAGGTGGAGCTATTGCTGGTTTCGCAGGAGCAGATTTCCTATGCTACTTAACACCCGCTGAACATCTATCACTACCAGATAAAAACGATGTTAGAGAAGGAGTCGTAGCAACCATGATCGCAGCACACGCAGCGGACCTAGCAAGAGGAATAGACAGAGACATCGACTCAGAGTTTAGCAAAGCAAGGGAAAACCTAGACTGGGATAAAATGTTCAAATTATGTATAGACCCCAAAAAAGCAAAAGAACACCGAGAAAAAAGACTACCTCTCGAAGATACTAATGCCTGCTCTATGTGTGGGAAACTCTGTGCCATTGAGATGGTTAAAAAATATTTGAAAAACGATAAGGGGAAGTAGACGTATTTTTATCAGGGAAAATAAGGAAAGATTTAAATCTTAAGGTATGTATTCCCTATCTGGAGGTATAATTTATGTCATATACACATCAAGGATGGACTTTATACACGCGAGATGTAAAACTTAAAGGTGGGAGAAACCAAACAATCTATTTCTTTAGTAAGAGAACACCAAAAAGTGGTAACCCATGTGAGTTACCAAATGGCTATGTCGTTGGTGTAAACAAGAGAACTGGTCTTCCATATTTGAAAAAGAAATAAAAAACCATAAGTTTTCAACATCTCTTCTTTCTCTTTTTTTTATTTTTTTAGTCTTGGCTGATTTTAGTAGCTACTTTTGCTGTGTATTTTCCTCCCATTGTACCCAAGGGTATATATACTGTGAATTGTACGTCCACGGTTTGGCTAATTCCATCTGATGGATGTGTCCCAGATGTGTTAAAGATTTGTATAGCATTTATCTCCCCTATTCCAGTGAATGTTTTATCACTAGTTATGTCATCACCTGGGTCTGCATCTTCTTTTATTGTCACGTTATTTGCTATGTTTATGTAATAGCCGCTTAGTGTTGTGTGTGTTAGATTTTCTTCGAAATAAATACTCAGATTATAGTCATAATTGGAGGAATATGTCAATGTAACAATACTTGAGTCGTCGCTGAATCCGGGTAGTGCGTGTACGTCTACCCAGTCTGAGTCAGCACTAATACTGGTATGTTTGTAGATGCCGTATTCATCACGTTTCCAGTCTTGTTTTCCTATGGCGTCTTGTACTGTTATGTTGAAGTTCCAGCTCCATAGATCGTTGGTTGTGTTACTTGCACTATTCCAGGTGTTGTTGCTACTTGCCCATCTTATTTGGCTCCCTGGTATGAAACTAATATTGATGATTCTGGTTGTACTGTTAACAACTGTTTCTGTGCAATTTGTTAGTACTATTTGTGCCTCGTCATCAGGCCAAAGCATTCTAAAAACAGGTGTGCCAGTGGTGTTTTCGTATTGTAAGAACATGTTAAGGTTTCCGCCACTTGTCTGATTATATATGCTACTATCGTTGCCATTGTCGTACCAAGCGGTTATGTTAATATATTCTATGTCACTCCAGCTATCAGGATCCGTTATGTTTACGGTAAAGTAGTACTCATTGTTAACATCAAGTAAACCAGTTGCATTGTTTAACTTTGAACCAGTAGCATTTCGTAGATCATAACTATTTATTATCGGAGACATAGGTATTTTGTAACATTTCGCATCAGCGCTACTAGGGGCCGGTTCATCAGGCGAGCCAGATTTCTTTCCTATGCTATAAAACTCGTAATAGCCTGGGCCATTTGGAAAGCCAAAATTCCAAGACCAGGGACTTGAAATATCTGGATTACTAGCGTTTGTCCATTCAATCCAATCTGTACCGTCAACTGAGTCATCATCAGTCCAAACTATCCAAGGTATGTCACATGTAGCATGGTCTAATTCAGTGTCTTGATTCTGCCCCTCAGTACATCTAACATCAACACCTGTTGTACTGAGACTTCTTCTACCTACAATAGTGGGGTCGCCGCCATTTGAATCTATAGGATTTGTAAATAAAACCGGTGGTACACTATAGGTATTAATGAATGACACACCCTCCCAAAGACCATCATACGCATCTTCAGTAACCTCTTGTTCTATACCACTTTCAAATGTATTGCTTGAACTTCCTAATTCCACTGCTATATAACCTGCTGTTACAGTTGCTAAATTGCTGTTATCATCATATCCCTCCCAATATACTGTATAACCTGTCGAACTCATAGAATCCTCAGTATATCTTGAAGATCCTGCAACTGCTGTCTCCTCTTGGATAGCATCTACAACTACGGTATTTCCTGGGAAAGATTCAGCGAAGGTTATAGTATGACTTGCAGCATCTGATACAGTATAAGTCCCAGCTTCTACTTCAACACCATCTATCTCCCAATGCCCTTTTTCCATCACAATATATCCTACATCTTCTGTTACAGTAATTCCAGTATCATTAGTTACTATTACTTCAAAACTATTAGAACCAATACTTCTTATTCTAGGTCTTGATTTTTCAACACCTAAAGATATATCTCCCCCTTCTTGACCTGTTATTATGACCACTGGATTAACATAGGTTATGTCAAGATTTACAGTTGTCCAACCATTCACATTTTCTTCAATTCCTGTTTCGTAACGTGCCCATGTTCCATTAACAGTAGAATAGCGATACCAAAGTGTCACATTATCTACGGCTGTAGAATTAGAGGCATTAATAGTTAATAGTGAGGATGCTACATTATAAGGAGATATCGTATCAACTGAGGTGTCTATTGGCTCCGTTGTAAAATGATACACAGCAGAAACGTTGTTTTGACTGTCGTTGACTGCAACCCTCCACCAATAGGTATTAGAGTAATTGTCGAATTCCGTAAAAGTATAGTTAACAATAGAATTTGCACTTACACTACTATTTATATTACTCAACACCCATGATGGTCCTGTTGTGTTTTCATACCAGTAGACGGTAAGTGTAGCGCTGTCAATATCATTTGCCCAGATCTGACACATTGGCTGTGGGTTCACGCCTATTGTTCCATTGGGGGATGGATTTACGAGTTCTATGGTTGGAGGACTCCCTGTTGGGCTATAGTAACAAATAGCATCAGCACTATCTGGAGCTGTTTCATTTGGTGAGCCAGACTTATTTCCCATACTGTAGAATTCATAATAACCGGTGCCATTTGGAACGTCAAAGTCCCAACTCCATCCATCAGCACCATTTGTATCAGGGTTGCTTACATTATTCCAAATCTGCCATTGGATATCAGTAGTTGTAATATTTCCTTCACTATTAAACACCCAATAGGCCACCTGCTCAGTGGTGTGACCTCTATCTATATCACCAATAGTGTCTTCATCTATGGCAAGATCAATGCTGGTATCTATTGGGGAATTACCATATAGAACAACCCAACCTCCATCAGTTCCATCCATAGCTGAATGGGTAGCAACACCAACAGCATATGTTCCTCCCAGATTGTAGCTGTCAGGAGGTGTTCCTGTTCCAACCCCTTCTATTGTATCAGCACCTAATTCAGCTCTGTAATTAATTTCATTAACTGTTCCAGTACCCTGCTCGATGACAATATATCCAATTGTTTCTGTGATTCTAATTGTGTCAGTATCTTCACCTACATGTTTACAGGTATACAGATTAGATGCGTCAGGTGGATTAGTTGAAACACCGTTTGAGCACCAAAACACTGACCAATCAGTATCATTTTGACTCATAACCTGTCCTAAAACAACAGGATTGGTATATGAATTTGTGTAACCACGATTAGTTCCGACTGTCCAATCGTTATTTTCGGATGTTATTAATTCACTATATTTGTATGCTTCTACTTTTCTTCCATCTTCTAGATCATATGCTCCTTCCTCCATAACAATTACACAGACATCCCCTGCAGTTACTGGATGATCATCACCAGGGTTCTGAATCCGGATATCACAACTACTGCTTGTCACATTAGATACTCTGACTACAACCTCATTGTTGGAACTTGATGCTAAATTATAGGTGCAAACAACAACTGGGCTGGTATACATATTCCAAAAGTTTAGTGTTGTCCAAGAATCATCGACACTAGTTAGTTTTCTTATCTCACCAATCGTGTTATTAAAACTACTATTATCTGCAGCATATCGATACCAAAGAGCAACTTTATCTAGGTTGCTATCTGCTGTAGCATTAATAGTAAAAGGTGAAGATGTCTGCACATATGGTACTATTGGATCAATAGATGAACTTATTAACTTGGTAGTAAAGTAGTAAGTTTTTTTATCATAATCCCCATCAGTATCACTAAGATTAACTTTCCAGTAATACGCTTTTGAATAATTGGTCGCATTAGCATACGTATAATAATATGTACCGTTGTATATTGTTGTGTTTTGGGAAACCTGAACCCAACCACCCGTGGTGTTCTCATACCATGTTAGATTCATAGCTTCCCCCTGCGGATGGTTACAATAAATTGAAAGCGAAGGAGTAATATCAATATTTGTGGAACCGTTAGTAGGATTTGGATTGGAGAGTTCTGGCATGGCCCAAATTTCTTCTGTACCCACATAATAAGTAGGTTCTTGCGTCACATATTTACGGACGGTAATATTCCCAATCGGGTAAAAGGCAGCCCAACTGAATCCTTCATCCCCATGATTTCTTTCGGCATCACTATCTTGATCTTCCTCTGCATAAAAATTGGCAGAGTTACTATTGAACGTTCCAGCTCCTCTTGCCCAGTAACCATCTGTATCAGCTGCAGTAGCACCCTGAACCACTAGACAAGGATTTCCACTAAAAGAATATGTTATTGTTTCTGCTGAATCATCCGCTCCATCGTTGTCTCCGTCCTGGGCATGATAATCTACTTCATAGTCAACTCCATCATTTGTTCCACTTCCTCTGGAAAAAGCAATCCACCCAATTGTTTCTGTAGAAACTGACGATCCACTTCCTCCGGCCTCCTGTTGAACTACAAAATCTGAAGGAGTTACACCATGAATATGAGTTGACATAAACTCACCATTGTTATATGTATTTAGCGTAGCTAAAACTGATGCATTTGGGGATAAAGAGTTGGAAAAACTAACAGTATCTCCGCCAAAAGCCTCAGTTTCATTATGAGCGGATGCTGTCGAATGGGTTCCAGCTTCTATCCGGACTTGCCCGTCAATACCTATCCATGAACCATTTTCAGCAGCAATCCAGTTAACTGTCTCATCGTTATGAGCTTGATCATCTGGTTCTTCCTCAAATATTTCAAAGCTATTACTGCCAACATTTCTCACTCTGACATCTATAGATTCTCCACCACCCCTAGTAGCAATATAAGCAACAACAGCTAGATTACTATAATCGTTTGATAAGGTAACAGTCTCAACTATACCTTGATCAATTGTATCCTCCATAAGCAGAGAACCGGTTTCAAAGTAGTCCATAGTAATATTTTTATCAGAAGTTGAGCTCACACCAGAATTTCCATAATACATCCAAGCATGAGTCGTATTAGTCGTCGTTATAGGAATGCCAAATCTGACCCAAACATTTGCCCAGTTACCATCACTCTTGTTTTCGATCCAGTAATTAAACTCGTCAGAAGAGTCACTATAGTTTACAAATCTTAGATCACTGAAGTTACCATTCATATTACTATCATAGGTTACATTCAAAAGAACCTGGTAATTAGAAGGAGTCGAGCCAGAAGACGTATTAAGATAAATTGGAGCCCGCCTAACCCAGCCAGAATCCCACCAATTCGAAGCATCATTAAACGCATACGCAACATCATCACCGAAACGAAACATAAGCGTATGCCTGCCTGATGTAAGAACCTTTGAAATTTCATATCCAATATCACTGCATGAATAGTTCTTTACGACTATAGATCCATTTATCCACTCATACTCTAGGTTTTCATCGCAACATTTTAAATCCAGGAATCGTAGGTCATAATCATTATTGTTGTTACTCCAGGTTGTACCATTGGTAGCGGTTATTATGAGATCTGCTTGTCCGATGGTTGTGAATTGTACTATCCATTTTCCACCAACAGTCGGGTAACTATACACATTGATAATAGTGATATCACCAGAGGAACCACCATTATTATTGTCTGAGGTTATAATTGGTATAAAGGCTAGAGAGAGCAGGCTTAGGGCGAGTATGACAGCAATGGTCTTCCTGTTACTCACTAGCCATTTACGCATTTCAAAAACCTCATAAAAAATGGACGCCAACTTGGTCGCCCATAGTGTTGTTCATCTTTCATCAGGTGTTGGCAGTAGAGCGGGTACTTGCTTACTAAGTCGCAGAGCTCATCAAAAAATACTCTGTCACGATGAGCTAAATTTACACAAAAACTACGACCTAGGTTTTCCTCTAAAACACGGAGAACGATTGTGTGAGGAATAACTTTTGCTCTGAGAGTTTCTTTTGGGATGGGTTTAAGCTTCTCAGAGAGTATCTTATGGCAGTAGTCACGTGCCTCCTCAAAACTAATAACTTTATCAAGGCCAGATTCATAATTTTTAATCCAATGATGAATAATCTGACGAGAAACCTCACCTTTCCTTATACCTAGACAGTTCAACCAATGACTAGCAAAACCTCTGAACTGCCTCATATTAGAAAACTCAGGAACACGTTTACGGAAATACAAAAGATAAGCAATAACTAGATAGGGAATAGCTGTTGGAGGATATCCTTTTGCGGAGTTTTCATAAAAATATTTGTGGCAGTTGTGGCAAAAATATTGGGGTTTACCGTTGTGATAATGTCCATTCAACTTTATTTTGTAACTAGTACAATGTGGGCATGTTAGAGTAGGTTTTTTCCCCATCCCTCTCAATTTTATGTATCCAAAGTATGTATTTAAATATAACTTTTATTTAAGATATGTAGAAGTTATAGATTTGACGTTTAGTTGAATAGGCCATACAAATTCTAATAGTTAATGTTAACAAAATAACAATATGATAAGAACTCGAACTAAATACCTTATAATTTGTTAAATAACGTACATAACTCTTATAATATAGGCATCATATATTTTAAATGTGGAATAAAATGTTTAAAAACAAATACTTTGCCATAGTCTTAGTTTTTTTATTAATTCTAGCAGGTACTACTTCTATAACAAGCGTAGCTACAAATCAAAACATAGGAGAAAACAAAAACATACAAACACATTTAAAAATTACAAATTATGACATAATTATCCCCATTGACTACACAACAATTCAAGAAGGCATAGATAACGCAGAGCCATATGACAAAATACTGATAAAATCCGGTGTCTATAAAGAACATATAACCATTGACAAAGAAGGATTAATTTTACAAGGCGAAAACAAGTACAACACAATATTAGATGGATGTAACACATTAGATGATGGTATATTTGTTACCTCTGAAAATGTAATAATAGATGGGTTAACCATTGAGGATTTTAGAGATGATGATTTTTTATCTTGGGCACAGGCCGGTATAAAAATTTATTCTTCCAATGTAGTTGTTAACAACACAATATTACATACTAATCGTATTGGTATAGAAATCTATAGCGGTGCTTATAATGCTACGGTTACAAATAATGAGTTAATTAATGATGGCATCGGTCTCGGCAACTATTTCAAATCATCAGAATACCCGAATATAACACAAAAAGATTTCTTACATAACATTGTAAACAACACAGTAAATGGTAGACCCATGTACTATTACACAAACAAGGATGACTTTGCTATTCCTTATGACGCAGGTCAGATTATCTTAGTAAACTGTACAAATTTTACTATTAGGGACCTCTATATGAGCAATAACGATTTCTCAGTTATTGTTGCTTATTGTTATAACTCTCTAATAGAGAATATTACAATTACTGATACAGATGGAGAGGTTTTATTATATCACTGTGAAAACATCACAATTCAAAATAACACGATAACTAATACCTTCAAAGCAGTATGTCTAGAATCTAAATCAAAAAACAACATAGTCAGATACAATGATCTTTCTGGAAACGGTGTAGGCATGTCGGTTTTTATAGATGCAAATAACAATAGCATTTATTGTAATAAAGCCTGCAACAATCTAGTATCAGGTGTTGAAATTGTATCATATCATGGTGGAACTCAATGGTATAATATCATATCAGAAAATCAGATCTCTAACAATAAAATTGGCATCTTTTTAAAAGAGAATTCAGTTAATAACATTATTCAGAATAATTCAATTTCAAAAAACAGGTTTGGAATTGTTCTTCAAGATTCATCAAACCATAACATAATAAAGTACAATAATTTCAAAAGTAACCCAATACCCGCAGTTTTTATTAGATGTACAAGTAACGACTGGGATCGTAATTATTGGAATAGGCCAAGGGTTTCACCAAAACCAATAATGGGCTTAAGACCTCTTGGAAAAATAATGGCTCCTTGGCTGAATTTCGATATGAAACCAGCATTAAAACCATACGAAATATAAGGATAACGATACAGATTATAACTAAGGTACAATATTGTAAAACACCTATTTTATATACCTATATTTGATTTTTGAGGAGGCGAAAATTATATGGTTAAAAATTGTCAGAATTGTGGTGCTGAGTTAAAAGAAGGAACAATATTTTGCCCAAGTTGTGGTGCAAAAATAGAACAACAACCAATGACAACACAGCCAACCCAGCAATTCAAAAGACGGGCTAGGGTCGAGATATTTACCCCATGGCTAATTATAGTGGGAACCATGCTGATAGGCATTGGGATAATTATTTTAGGATTTATACCTAGCGATATCTATATAGAGACGGCGTCTTTAATGTCTTCTTATTCAGGTGCTGAGTTTCATCCAGAGCTTAAAATAACCTCCCTACAACTTGGTGCAATTCTAATTGGAATTGGAACAATTTTAGAAGGACTAGCAGGTGGACTTAACGTAAAAGCATATTTCGATTTGAAAAAACAAAGTATACAATAAAAATCAAATTTACTTTTTCTTTTTATTTAAGGTATATAACACGTTTTTATGTAGCGGTGGTCCAACAGGAGTGCTCAAAACCTTTTTATCAACCCTGTTTTATACCTTACATCCCATGGGCGGGTAACAAAGTGGCTATGTGGCGGACTGCAGATCCGCATACGGGGGTTCAAATCCCCCCCCGCCCTCTATAAATCTGGGGGAACTTATTTGGAAGCTAATAGACGGTGGAATATTTCCTCGAAAATTTTTATTATGCTGTTTATTTTATTATTTTGTTTGAATTATAATATTGATGCTGAGGGTTCTCAAAACATCATGATAAATGAAGTGATGTTTAATCCAGAGGTAAACGACAACTATAACGAATGGATTGAACTATATAATCCTACAAACAAATCTATCAATGTCTCAGGTTGGAGCATGGCTGACAACTCTGATGAAGATTTTTTAAAAGGAGATTCAGAACATGGAAACGGTACTACTATGATACCGCCAAAGGAATATGCAATCATAGCAGATCATGGAACAAAAATCTACGAAAATTTTACTATTCCCAACAACACCATAAAACTTTATGTTGACGATTCAGCAATAGGTAACGGATTAGGAAACAGTAAAGATAAGTTAATACTCAGAAACAACACTGGAAACATTATTGATGCTATTGAGTGGGGCGAGGATTATCCAGATGTACCAGGTTCAGCTGCGGAGATAGTAGATGAAGGACATAGTTTATCTAGACATCATGAAGTGGACACAAACAATTCGAGTAATGATTTTTATGATGGAGTAAATATCACACCAGGGAGTAAAAACAAGGTTGTTGTTACGCCATCTTTAGATATAGATGTTTTTCCTATATTTATCCCTAAAATACAAAACAATTCTGATTATAGTATTCCTTTTGCAATCAAAGTAAACATAAGCAACTATAACTCATATAATAATTATCAACTTAAAGCATATGTAGTTGGAATAAAATCAAAGAGTGGTTATGCAACCCAGACATGGGATGGAAATATTTGGCAATATTCGAACTATTATACATCATCTATAACCACAAATGAACAAGGTAACTGGTCTGACTGGGTGTATCTAAGATTCAAAAAGGATTACAAAGATTACCAGAAAAATATTATACATAATGACTCAGCGTTGTTATATGTTAAAATCAAAAAAGATAACAACACTTTTGAAACTTTTAAAGAAATATTTCTCCTTGACATGGATGATTGCTCATCAAATGGAACAACCGGGGGATACACTGTAGGAATAGCTGAATTCAATGATACGTTTTTGCAAAATAAAATTATCATCATTGAAAATTGTACAGGTGCATATGCAGGTGCATATGTAACTGAATACAACGGAATAGACGAGGGGTTTATATCAAAACCTGGATACTACAAAGTTGCATCACCAGTTGGTTCAGGTTATAAAATAAAAATTTTAGATTATAACGGTAGTTTAATCCACGCTATTTCAAATGTTACCGTTAAGCAAGGGAGTTATGGAGTTGATATCCAACCCATAAAAAGCTATTATTCAATAGAAAAAAATGAGATAATTGATATCCCTCTAAGCGTGGTGAACACTGGAGATTTTAATGATAGCATAATTATAACTGTCGATCACATAACCTTCGGTTGGGATGCAGATTTAGAGAAAGAAAATATCTATCTAGGCTCTAAAGAAAAACAAGATATTAATCTTAGGATAAAACCCTGTCAACAAAATGGGTGTAAAACTGGAACTGTAACAGTTATAGCAACATCTGAAAAAGATATCGGGGAGTCAGATGAGATTACTTTTCAACTGGAGATACTTGCACCAGATCTTACAATCACTAATATAAAAGTTTATAATGAAAACGGGGAAAACAGCACGGTTTTTGGAGAAGGAGAAATAGTTAGAATTAAAGCATTCCTAAAAAACATTGGAAATGAAAACGCAACAAATACTGATGCAGTTTTCTACTATGACTCAATGGACAATGAACATTCAATTGGGAGTAAAAATTATGATTCAATCTCTAAATATCAGAAATATCCATCGGTTATCTGGGATACAAGTAGTGTTACACCTGGTTGGCATACGATTCTCATAGTGGCTGATAAAGGCGACCGTATTGATGAGTTAGACGAGTCCAATAATGAATTATCTATCAAGGTTTACATATTGAATACTTATCCATCGAAAGAAGAGAGAAACATATTGATGACAGAGTTGTACTATTATACACATCCTAATTTAGAAAACGAATTTATAGCGTTATATAACCCTACAGACTGCGATCTTAATATCTCTGGATGGTATTTTACAAATACTCCTCTTAAAATTAAATCCGAACAAACCAAGATTGTTTTCCCAAGTGGTACAACTATTGCTCCATTTTCTTGTCTGCATATCACACAAAACGCTGAATCTTATATAGGGGAGATAGGTGAAAGACCAGATTTTGAGTACAAAACAGATTCAGATATGGATATTCCTCAGATGATTGTATCTAAAACTTTTATTCTAAGTAACAAAGGAGAAGTAATAGCATTAAAAGACAATTACAACCATACTGTCGATATCGTAGTTTATGGTGAGCAAAGCTATACTCAAATAGGCTGGGAAGGTGATTTCATCTCTGGTTTTGGAAAGGGAATTATATTAAAAAGAAATTTTGGTCCCAGTGGTTCACCGGTTGATACGAATACTTCTAGTGACTGGGTTAATGAGCGTATATATGGAATTGGGCAATCTGATTTCCCATATGTAAATATCGCTTTCCATGGTGAGATTATAACTTTTGTATCCCCTGATTGTAGTTTCGATACAATTGTTAGAGAAATACAGAAAGCGAACGATTCAATCTTTCTTAATGTCTATGAGTTCACTAACTTGTTTCTCTGCGATGAAATCATATTAGCCCTAAGAGAAAATGTTAAGGTTAAGATATTATTAGAAGGAGCACCAATAGGTGGAATATCTGATGAGGAGAAATTTATTTTAAATAGAATCGCGGCCTATGGTGGTAATATCAGATTTATTGTGAATGACCAGCAAAACGATGTTTATGCAAGGTATAGATATAATCATGCTAAATATCTTGTAGTAGATAACAAAACTGTGATTGTAGAAAGCTGTAACTGGGGAAATACTGGGATACCAAGAGACCCAGATTTTGGAAACCGTGAATGGGGAATAGTTGTTAAGAATGTAAGCGTAGCAGAATATTTCCTCAATGTTTTTTATGATGATTGGAATCCAAATCGTTGTGATAGTTATTCTATAGATAAGATGAATTTTTATGTTGAACCTGGGTTCTTTATTAACAAACCCATCTTTAGACGAGTGGGTAAACCTGATTTTGAGTCGGGTAAATTTGTTGGTAATTTCTCGGTTATACCTGTGTTTTCTCCAGATACGAGTTATAAAGCGGTTCATAAGATGATAGAATCCGCGGATAGATGTATCTATATCGAACAGTTATATGTCTATAGAGATTGGGGAGATCAGGTTAGTCCTTTTGTTGAACATTTAGTTAATAAATCTAAGCAGGGAGTAGAGGTTAAGGTTATTTTGAATTACAATCCTAATTATAAGTCGACTAATGAGAAATGTAGTTTGACAAAGGAATATCTGGAAGAGAATGGTATAAAAGTAAAGTTTCTCTATACAAATTGGTCTCATTTTATAAATGTCCATAATAAAGGTATGATTGTTGATAACCGCTCTGTTTTGGTTTCCAGTATTAATTGGAATGAGAACTCTGTCATGAGTAACCGTGAAGCGGGAATTATCATTGAGGATGAGGATGTAGCAAGTTATTACGCAGAGGTTTTCTTTTATGATTGGAATCTGAAAGCACCACAAGATACTGAAGAAAAAGTGGAGTCGAAAGTTGAAAACGATTACGAGAACACTATTTATATAACTGTTATATTCACTATGACTTTCGCAGTTATCGCTCGTGATTGGAGAAAAAGGCGATGGACATAACGGTTATAATTAACAATTATCAGACTCCTGTTTCAATAGTTGCGATTTGTATAATGATAGTAGCTTTGTTTTTTGCGTATTTTAAGAAATTGATGATGACATATGCTATTATTATTGCGAATCTTATTGTTTTTGTTCTATCAGCTATTTATCAGGATGACATCCTGGGGGCGACTTATGCAAATGTTCAGCAGAATCAAATATTGATCGAAACAGCGGGTTTAGGTTTTAGACCTATTTATCTTTCATCTGAATATTTTCATCAATCTTACACTTTGTTTACTTCCATGTTTGTTCATAGTGGTTTTGCTCATATTTTTGGTAACATGTTGGTTTTTTTCTTCATGGGAATGGCTTTTGAAGAGAGAATTGGTTGGAAGAAGTTTTTAATTATTTATCTTTTAACTGGTGTTTGCGGAGCTTTAACTCAATCTATTTTTAACTTGACTTCTTCAACAAATATTGCGGGTGCTTCAGCCGGTTATCAGCTTTTAGCTGATGCAGGTGCAATACCTATGGTGGGTGCATCTGGTGCGATTTTTGGGATTCTTGGTGCTTTTGCTTTTTCGTATCCACGTGATGAAGTTGTTATGCCTATACCCTTAGGTTTAATGATAATCATGCGGGTGAAGGTAATATATGCTGCTATATTGTTCGCAGCGATGGAGACTATTATTGTCTGGCTAGATGTCCCTGATTCCACTGCTCATTTTGCTCATCTTGGTGGACTTGTTAGTGGTTTTATACTAGCTGCAATACTTATCAGACGCAATACTCATACCAAAGAGGGGAAAACAATTTATTATGATTCATATGCTGCTCAGAAGCCACGGAAAATTGATACAACTGAGTTGAGAAAGCTTGCTACAACTCCTGAGCTTAGAGAAATGGTTGATAAAATAGAGCAGGAATCAGTTCCACAGGTCAGGGGGATTTGGCTTGATCATTTCCTTGAAAAAACCGTTTGCCCTAAGTGTAAAAATCCTTTGAATCATTTTGATGGAAAAATCTGGTGTGACGAGTGTAATTTTAAAACAAATTACTAAACATTTCTTTTATAATGGGAGAGTGAGTCCAACTAGTTCTCCGTATAACAGGTAGCTTGAGATTATGTAACCCGCTATTGCTCCACTGCAGAGAGCGGGTAGACCAGCTTGTGGTTTACCTTTGATTACAAAAGCCATGAGAACTGTGAAACCAATGAGTGTACCAAGTATCACTGAGAGAACAATGGGCAGGCTGTTGTTGACACTATTATATATCGCTATCACTAGTATACCTGGCATAACGACATCACCAAGTCCCATGAAGAAGGCATCACGTTCTTCATCTTCTTCAAGTTTTTCTTTAAGTGATTTTGTTTCTTTAATCAGGGAGTAATGCCGGATTTTGGGTACAACGAGTAGTACAGGTAGCTTAAGGTCCATAACGGCGTCGGCTAGATCTATCATATGTTTTGTTTTATACACTGATATAGCATCATATATTGATAGGGCTATTAGTAATACGATTACTAACCATATCGCAAGTGATATCCCAAAAATTACAATGGCACCTGCACCGACAATTATGCCACTGATGTCAATAACCCACCATTCAGGGTATTTGAAGAGTGCTATCACAATTATAACAGCGAGAGCTATTGATGATAAGAGTGATAGAACCCATAAATCAGCAGGGAATACTAGATCAAATAATGGGTAGAAAACTATGAAACTTGTATAACCTATGGCTCCTAGTATAATTACTTGTATTAATTCTTTCTTCCAATATCTCGAGATGATTAGGATTAGGATTGTGAAAACTAGCATTATCGTTAGGATGAAGGCTATGTTCATTGGGTCCTCTGTATCCTCAAAAGCTTGCATACCTGCGCTTTCAAAAGTACCAGTTAACAATAGTGCTATTCCATGTATGATTACAAACAGGAATCCCATCATGATAACTGCAAGAATTTCCTTTTTAAAATCGGATTTATCTTTGGTCATTGTCAGACTCTCAGAATTGATATCTAACTATTTATATGGTTTGATTTTTTGTTTTTTTATAGGATTATTTTGTAACCAAAAAATGTGTACCAGATAAAAACAGAGTAAATAGCAAGCATGATTACTCCTTCCAGTCTAGTGATTGATTTACCTGTAAAAAGTATAGGGACCATGACGAGGGTTACAATTAAAAGTATCCATAAGTGAGCAATTGATTCCAAGATGTTTGCATTTAATGGAATAAACAAGGCAGCAACTCCAATTACCATAAGAATGTTAAAAACATTTGAACCAAGGACATTTCCAATAGCAATATCTGACTCATTTTTATAGGCTGCCATTATGGATACAACTAGTTCCGGTAGTGAGGTTCCAACTGCAACTATGGAAACGGCTATTATGAACATTGGAATCCCTAAGAAATCAGCGATTGAAACAGAGGATTCTATTAAAAACCATGCCCCTGCTACAACACCGATTATACCTATGAAAACAAATAACAAATTTTTTGTTATTTTTCCATCATTGTATTTTTTTGTATTTGCTCTTTCTTTTTTAGCACAACAGTAGAAAAAGTAAACAAATAAAATGAAAAATATTAGGAATAAAACTCCACCAATAATGTGATATTCATCTAAAAGCCCGAAATAAGAGAAGAATAATAGAATAAATGTTGCACTGAGCATTATTGGGAATTCTCTCCTAATTATGCCTTTATTTATTTTGATAGGTCTTATTATAGATGCAACTCCTAAGACGAGTAATAAGTTAGCAACACATGATCCGATTATGTTCCCGAGAGATATGTCTGAATTTTTTTGTATTGCAGCTCCAACTGAAATTGAAAATTCTGGTGCAGAGGTCCCGAACCCAACGAGAATTACTGATATAATTAAAGCAGATACTCCTAGTCTAACAGCTGTTTTTGCTGTACCATCTACTAGCATATCTGATCCTTTGTAAAGGAGGATTACACCAACGATAAATGCAGGTATTGCTAGTTCGATAGTAACCATATGAGTCGTGTAATCAAAATGGTCATTTAAAAAGGTAAGTAAAACAAAACTTTTTGTATAAATTATGATTAGGGGCTCATTGTAATACCATGTCAAATGGAAAATTAACATTTGTTGGTCTTGGGCTCTTCGATGAAAAAGATATCTCACTCAAAGGCTTGGAAATCATCAAAAATTGTGATAAGGTCTATGCTGAGTTTTACACTGCGAGGCTAATGGGTACGACACTTGATAAAATTGAGAGAACAATTGGTAAAAAAGTTGAAGTATTAAACCGGGGTGACACCGAGCAAGGGGAAAAAATAATTAATTCTGCAAAAACCGGCAGCGTTGTTTTTTTGACATGTGGAGAGCCTATGACTGCTACCACTCATGTAGATCTTAGATTAAGAGCCATCAAAATAGGAATTAAAACAAGAGTTATCCATGGAAGTAGTATTGTTACTGCAGTTCCAGGACTACTTGGTTTACAAAACTATAAATTTGGTAGAACAACAACTCTTGCATATCTTGAAAAAGATTACTTTCCAACTAGTCAATATGATGTTATCAAAGAAAACAAAGAGATGGGGCTTCATACCCTGGTTCTTCTTGATATTCAAGCTGATAAAGATAAGTATATGACTGCTAATGAGGGCATCCGGTTTCTTTTGAAAATGGAGGAGGGGAAAAAACAGGGTGTTTTCAATCTAGATAGTCTTGTTTGTGTTGTTGGTAGAGCAGGTTCAGATAATCCAGTTTGTTTTGCGGGTTATGCTAAAGAGTTGGTTGATAGGGATTTTGGTCCACCGCTTCACACACTTGTCATACCTGGTAAATTGCATTTCATGGAAATTGAGGCTCTTGTTTTACTTGCACAATTGCCTGCACAACTAGGGGAAAAATTACAAAAACTATAATAACCTCAGGTTATATTAATCGAAATTGTATAGGGGATTATGTGATGCAGCAGAAAGAAGAGGTTGTCGGCTATATCTATGGTGACGTAGGTTCAAATGAGTTTAATTTCGCGGTTGATGGACGGAATTTGAGAAAGTTTGATTATATTTATGCTCCTCATAAAGAGGGCAATATGCTTGCGCAGGTTATGGATATCAGGCAATATTCTGATCTTAATTTCAAGGATGCTGATACTATTATGCGGAGTGGAGAGTTGCCTAATTTTAGTGCCCGGTTATCAGCGTGTGCAGATGTTATTGGATATAGAGATAGAAAAGGATTGTTGCAATCCCCTCGTACACCTTTCAATGCAGGTACTGCTATATTACATGCAAATGAGAGTCTTATCCGAGATGTTCTTGGTTTGAATGCTTCTAAGGAGAATGGAGCATACATTGGTATATTGAAAGGTCATAATATCAAGGTTTTTTTGAATGTTGATGCACTTGTTCAAAAACATATATGTATTCTTGCTAAAACAGGTGGAGGAAAGAGTTACGCCTGTGGTGTTTTAATTGAAGAACTTTTGAAACATAAAATACCACTGGTAATAATTGATACCCATGGGGAGTATCATTCTCTCACTGAGTCTAATAAAAGCAGGAAAGATCAGAAGAACATGGAAAGATTCGGTATAAAAAAACATGGTTATGAGAGTCAAATCAATGAGTACTCCCCTATTGGTTCAAAAGGGAAAATTAAGCATCTCACTCTCAATGGTATGAACCTTGAGGCGCGTGAGATTATCGATCTTTTATCTGCTAGACTTTCAGGTCCACAGATAGGTTGTTTGTATCAAGCAATTAAAGAAATCAAGGAATACAAGAAGACGTGGACTCTTAGAGATATCATCGACGCAGTTAATCGTAGTAAAAGTAATGCTCGTTGGAATGTAATAGCGTCTTTAGAGTCACTTGATTCTGTAGGAGTTTTTTCTGAAGATGGAACTTCGACATCTGAGTTTGTAGTTAAAGGAAAATGTTCAACAGTTAATATGAAGGGTGTTCCACCTGATGTTCAGGATGTTGTAGTAGCACGTCTTACAAAAGAGCTTTTTGATGATAGAAAAGCTGGCAAGATTCCACCATTTTTATTTGTTGTTGAGGAGGCCCATAATTATTGTCCAGAGAGAGGATTTGGTAATGCTGTATCTTCTAATATTTTACGGACTGTAGCTTCCGAGGGACGTAAGTTTGGTATGGGGCTCTGTATAGTATCTCAACGTCCTGCTAAGGTTGATAAAAATATAATTTCACAATGTAACACAAATATCATTTTAAAGGTGACTAACCCTAATGATTTGAAAGCTATTGTTCAATCTGTTGAGGGGCTCACAACTCAGACAGCTGATGAAATACAACGTTTACCAATTGGTGTTGCCCTTATCTCAGGTACAGGTCTTCAATTACCGGTTATGACTGAAATTCGTGTCCGTGAAACAAATCATGGTGGTAAATCAGTAGGGATTTCAAAACCAGGGGGTGGAGAAGAAGAAATTTACAAACCACTGAAGATGCCGACACCACCGCCTAAACCTAAAATGGTAACCCCAAAACCAGTAGAAAGAACTGAGAAATTAACTGATAAAGCAAAGAATGTTTCAAGGGTTGCAAACCGACTTGGTTGGGTATCAACAGATGACCCGGATGAAGCAATGAAAATCCTTTCGAAAGAAGCTGAAAAGATGAAGGAGAATGTTTACAAATACCTTGAATCACTAGCTAAACTTGGCAGCAATTTCTGCCATGTTGAAAACCCTAGTTGTATAAAATGTCCAATGAATCAGGGATGCAAATATCGTATGTCACGACATGTTAATGAAAAAAAAGGATTCTTTAAAAGATAATGTTTGTATGAAAGAAAACATATGGCTTCCTATAGTTTTTATTCTTTTTTTACTAGTTTTTACATCTGGTTGCCTGGATTTCAATGGTAAAAGCAATGGTACAACATATACATCTCATCCTACAAAAATCCAGTATGTTATTAGCTATGGATATAGGATAAATATTACAGGCCCAGGTAACTTTGAAATAGAATATGATTGTGATATACCTGAGGTTCTAATTGGCACGGTATCATCAGCGACTCCCCTGACGACTGGTTATACACAGGTGACACTTGTAAATAATGATATGATTAGATGGGATATAGAGAACCATGGTGAACATAGTTATGAACTAGGGATCATGGCTAGTGTTAAAGCAGAAAGTTACCTTTATTCAGATATAAATGGTGAAAACGCTGAATCATTAAATGATATAAAAAGTAATTATCCCGATGTTTTTAACCAATATACCGAGACTCAATCAGTGAATAACACTGTTTACATAGATGCTGATAATCCAGGTATTAAAACTGCTGCTGAAAACATTTTAGACGAAACAGGTGATGGTAATTCTTTTACTCTTGCTAAAGAACTTTTCCTATGGTTAAAAAGCAATATAGATTACCAGATACATAATGATGCAGGGGGCGTGCAAACAGCTGATCAAACATTTCAAATAAGAACAGGAGACTGTGATGATCTATCCTTCTTATACGTTTCTCTATGTCGCTCAGTTGAACTCCCTGCTCGTTTCATCAGAGGATTCCTCGTTGAAGAAAACAATGGCAAGGCTGCTGCTGTAGCTCATGCATGGGTTGAGGTATTCATCGGGCAGAATATTGGGTTTGATGGTTGGCTACCGGTTGAGTGTGCATGTTCATCAAATGATCAACGTGTGCAAATTGATCAGAACTTCGGTGTAGAAACAGTGAGTCATCTAAAGTTATTCGAGGATCAAGGCACCAATGAGTCTTTGAATGTTTCATTATCTGGTATAAGACTGAAATATGATGAGGGCATGAGTGTTGACACTGTTGCTTTTGTAGAAGTCACAGATTATACTGTTTTAAGAACAAATGAGCTATATATAAGTAAAAATGGTGACAGGAAATACAAATAACTAGTGTTCCACTAAAGTTTTATATTAAAAAGACATTTTCATTTTAGCTGATGGGATGCTCTAGATATGAAGTTAAAGTATAGTCTGTCATTAAAAATTACAATCATTATCGTGATTTTATCTACGATAATTATTTTCTCTCTTGCATCCTTTAGCATTGAGCGTGAATCAAGATTTATTGATACTGTTTCAAAAAGAAGTCAAAGTGATCTTATTAATACCCATGGTTTAGTTAAAACATTAGATGAGAATATAGAGGGTTACTTCTCATTGAATAACACAACTGGTTTACAGGGGTATATATTTGATTTTACAAAAGAGTTTGATAAGGTTATACGAGTGGATATAATTACTATGACTGATGACGGGTTGAGAGTTAATTTTTCTAGTGATAATGACTCTATTGGTAGTATACCCGATCCTCATAATGAGCAGTCTTTTGAAAAAGGAGATATTTTTTATATAATCCCTGAAGGAAGCTCTTATGAAATTACGATAATTTCACCTATCAACTTATCTGGGAAAATAGTTGGTACTTATGAGGTTTTTTTAAAACTCCCATCTTATACTACATCGATGGAAGCACAGATAAAAAATATTGTCATTATTTCTTTCGTTTTTATTCTAGCCTTGATTTTTAGTTCATTGTTTTTACTTAGAAGAGCTATTGTCAAACCAATTATTACTTTTAGAGATGCTGCCAGAATAATTGGTGAAGGAAATCTAAATAAAAAAATAAAAATTGAATCAGGCGATGAGCTTGGGGAGCTCGCAAATGCTTTTAACCAGATGACTACGGACCTGAAAAAATCTAAAGCAGAGATTGAGAAATATAACAAATTATTGGAGAGACTTTTAGATCAGAAAGATGAGTTCATCGGGCAGCTTGGTCATGATCTTAAAAACCCGTTAACACCTCTTGTTGGTTTGCTCCCTTTGATTGTTGAGAAGGAGAAGGATCCGAAGATCAAAGAGCATTTGAAAATAATGAATCAGAACGTGGAGTATATGAGGGATCTTATTTTGAAAACTTTGCAGCTCGCTAGGCTTAGATCTGATAAAACCAAGTTTGAATTTGAAAACTTGAATCTCTATGATGAGCTTGAAAGGGTGGCCACTGCTCAAAAATTGTTCTTAGATGGACATAAAATTAAAATGGTGAACAATGCCAAAAAGGATACTTTTGTTTGGGCTGATAAATTAAGGTTAACAGAGTTGCTTAATAATCTTATTACGAACGCGGTGAAGTACACCCCTAAAGGGGGTGGCACTGTTACAATTGATTCAAAAATGGATGATAATTTTGTAACTGTTTCTGTGAAGGATACTGGCATTGGTATGAATAAGGAAGAACTGGACCAGATTTTTGATGAGTTTTATAAAGCTGATCAGTCTCGTCATGAGCTTGATTCTAGTGGTCTGGGGCTTACTATTTGTAAGCGTATTGTAGAGAAACATGGTGGTAAAATCTGGGTGGTTAGCAAGGGTAAGGGTAAGGGTTCAACGTTTTATTTTACTTTGAAAAAAGGCAAAGAAAAAATTAATGAAAAAAATAAATAAGCAAATATAGTATATAGGAGGCGGGTAGAAAAGTATGGTGAAGAAAATTTTAGCTGTGGATGATGAACCAGATATTATTTATACTGTTAAACATGGTCTTGAGGACCTTGACCCTGAGTTAACTGTGACATGTGTGGAGAGTGGTGAGAAAGCTTTTGAACTACTTGAAAACAATGAGCTCCCTGATCTTATACTACTTGATATTATGATGCCTGATATGAGTGGCTGGGAGGTCCTTAAGAGATTGAAGGAGAACCCATCATGGGAGAATATACCAATTATTTTTCTTACTGCTCGTACTGACCGTGTCGCTGAGGAAGCGGGTGGTTTTCTCGCTGAGGATTATATTGAGAAACCATTTAAAGTAAGGGATTTGAAAGAGCGGATTGATAAGATTTTAAATAAAATCTAGTTTTAATACAACCTAGTATTCTTACTTTTAAGCTATATTTTAATATAGTTTGAATTTGTTTACGATTTCCGAAGGTAATAGTTGGTTTGGATGAGGATGAAATACAGAAAGCGGTTATTTAGTAATGGTTGTACAAGGAAAATTTTGACTTTTTATGTTTTCATTTTGTTGTTGGTTACTAGTTTTTCTATATTTCTTCCATCACCTAGTTCCATTACTATAGAATTTAAAAATCCAACACCTGCTGATGGTAATTATACTAATAAAAATTTTACAGTTATCAATGTGAGTATTGCAACTAGTCCCCCTAGTAATGTTTCTAGTTTTATTGATTGGAATCGTAGTCTCGTGGGTTATTGGAATTTTGAATATACAAACAATACGCATGTCTTTGACAACTCAACCCACTGGAACAACGCAACATGTATTAGCAGAAATGGAAGCAGTAATATAACAGCTGGAAAATATGGGGATGCTCTATACTTCAATGGTTCTAGTAATGAATATTTGGATTGTGGTAACAACAATAGTCTAAACATAACTGGTGAAATCACAATTGAAGCATGGATAAGGGAATTTGAAACAACTTTTGAAAAAACTTATGATACTGATGCAGGAGCACTAGACGACAAAGCATATTATATAGAGCAAACATATGATGGCGGGTATATCATAGTAGGGATGACTAATTATACGGTTCCTGACACTAGTGGTGATCTGTGGCTTATCAAAACCGATTCCAACGGTAGACGGGAATGGGATAAAACATTTGGTGGCAGTAAAAAGCAGCAAATTGGTTATTGCGTTAGGCAGACTGATGACGATACCGATGGAGTTAAAGACGATGGATATATCATAATGGGCGCTAAATGGAAACAAAGCACAACTAAAGAGTATAACGAAAATGATCTATGGCTTATCAAAACCGATTCCAACGGTAAGCAAGACTGGAATACAACATTCGGTGGACCACAAAATGAAACGGCTGGTGGAGGGGCAGCTCAACAAACAGCTGATGGGGGATATATAATAGCGAGCGCTACTCAAAGTCATGGTACAGGAACCACCATTAGTGGTATACCTTATTATGATCTTTGGTTATTAAAAACAGATGGGAATGGTGATATTTTTCCCGATGATGGAGATACGACATTTAACAAAACATATGGATTAATAGATAAAAATGATGTAGGACTAGATGTAGAACAAGTAGATGATGACGGAGACGATACTAAAGATAATGGATTTATTATAACAGGTTATAAGTGGGGAGATAACAATTATGATCTATGGGCACTAAAAACAAATTCTACAGGGTATGTAAGTAATACAACAAACTTAGATCCTGATAATATTACGTTTAATTTAACATATGGACTAGATCAAGCACTTAAGCATGATGGGGGAAGTTCAGTACAACAAACCACAGACAAGGGATACATTATAACAGGATACACAAAATCTTATGGAGCACAAAATGAGACCATCAACAGAAATCTATGGCTACTTAAACTTAATTCTACTGGAGATGACAGTGGCACCGATCCAAACAGTGTGACAGGTAATTGGACATTTGGACAAAGCGTCAAGGATGATGAAGGACTTTCGGTACAACAAACCACAGATGGAGGATACATTGTAACAGGATATACGGAGTCTTTTAAGGAGCAAAAGGGCACTAGAAATGTATGGATTATGAAATTTAATGAAACATTAACTAGAACACATAATATGACTTTTGGATTATCAAAACCTGGAGAAGATGTGGGTAATTGTGTTAAACAAACCAATGATGGGGGATTCATAGTTGCAGGTACGCAGGATAAAACAGACTGTGATGTTTATATTATAAAGACAGATGCAACATGTAATCTCACAGAAAGCAATAACAATCAAAGTCTAAATAAAACAATAATAGGAAAAGGTAGAGATGCCTATCAACTTGAACTACAAAATGGGACATTTCGTTTTTGGATAAATGATGCAGATAACCTATTTTCTAACTATAGTTTATACAATCTAAGTCAGAATTGGACTCATATTGTACTCACATATAATAAAAATGATATAAAACTATATATTAACGGCGAAGTAAACGTTTCCGAACCTTATTCAGACGATATGACTACTAACGCAACAGAATTAGTTATAGGAAAAAACTTCAGCGGTATTATCGATGAAGTACGTATCTGGAACCGGAGTTTGAATTGGAATGAAATCAATGAATCATACAATTGCTCAAAAATATTTTCTCATAATTTTACAAACTTGGTTGATGGAACGTATAAGTATTATGCTTATACAATCGACGAAAATGGGAATTGTAACAATACAAGTTCGAGAGAGATTACAATCGAAACAGATACTGTTTATGTTGATGATGATTACGACATAGGAACTCCGGGATGGGAGGTTACACATTTCAATAATATTCAAGATGGAATTGACGCTGTTATAGAAAATGGCACCGTATATGTGTACAGCGGAGTTTATAATCAGAGTCTATGGGTGAATAAATCAATGAATATACTTGGCGAGGATAAAAACAGTGTAATCATCAATCGCAAAGCTCCTAGTTTTATAATATACATTGCATCAAATAATTCGACGATAAAAAATATGATCCTTACGAATTCTACAATGAGTGCAGGGGTAATTGTTTGGAATGATTCGTTTATAATTCAAAACATAATTCTAGATAATCTCACGGTTTATAATAATCTGGTGGGAATTTACCTTAAGAATACAACTAAATGCAATGTTACATATTGTAATATTTATTCAAATAACATGTTAGGGCTGACGATTTTAAACTCCTATGATAACCGTTTTGAAAACAATACCTTCATAGATAATGGTTTAACAATAGATGGCTCTCAGTTATCACATTTCACCAATCATAAAATGAACAATAACATGGTTAACGGGAAGCCACTTTTGTATTATAAAAATCAAGAGGATTTATTATTAAACAGTGCAGCTGGTCAAATACTCCTTGCAAATTGTAAAAATATAACCATCGAAAATATAACTGTAAGTGATACCGACATTGGAGCATATTCAGCCTTTTCAAAAAATATCAATATATCAAACTGTACATTTGATAATGCCCCAATTCAACTATATAAAACAAATTTTAGCAATATAAATCACAGCGATATTTATAAACATTTGAATGGTGATGGTATCAACTTACCTTATTCACATAATAATACGATCGATAATAACAGCATTTACAATAATAGTGATGATGGTATCCAACTAAGCTATTCAAATTACAACAACATCAGTTATAATTTGATTTATAATAACTCCGGGGGTATCAACCTTGAAGACTCAAATAATAGTATCATATACAACAACTATCTTAACAACACAGATAACGCCATTGATGACGGAGTAAACGAATGGAATACCACAGAAAAGAAAATTGGAAAAAACATCGTAGATGGAAATTATCTAGGTGGAAATTACTGGCATGATTATACAGGATACGATGACGATCACGACGGAATAGGAAGCGCCTCATGGGATAATCTAGGAGGTATAACAGGCCTGGATGAAAAACCGTTAGTTATGTCACCAAGGATTAAAAATTATGGACCAACTGGAAACGATGTTGATATCACAGAAGATATTGTAATAATTTTTAATAAACCAATGGATAACGAATCAGTTGAAGATAACCTAACTATAACCTATATTGGCACCTATGACACCAATTGGAATAACAACAATAAAACATTAACTATTACCCCAACTTCCAATCTAGATCTAAACTATGACACGACTTACAATGTTACCATAGACTGGGATGCAAGTGATAAAAGTGGCAACGTTTTACCTTTTAACTCTACATGGAATTATACCTGGGAGTTCACAACTGAAGAAGAACCTTATATCCCTGACGGTCAAACGGACCCTGAAGAACCTGAATCTAATGAGGATTCACCCCCGACTATTTCAAATATCTATCATGAACCAACAACAGTTAAAAAAACAGATACAGCTACAGTTTACGCAACAGTCACAGATGATAACAACCTCTCATCTGTGAAACTATTCTGGAACGATGGTTCATCACATTCAAAATCAATGACACCGTCTAACGATGATGATAACATTTACTCAACACAAATAGGACCCTTCCAAGAGTTAACTACTGTAACTTACTACATAAATGCCACAGACAACGCCTCACAATCAACACAATCGGATCAATATTCTTTCACAATTGTGGATAGCACCGGGCCAACGATAAAAATTATTACACCACGATTTGGTGCAACAATATATGATAATACTCCTATAATAAAAGCAAACTATAGTGATGCAAGTGGAATAAACACAGATAGTGTAAAAATGACAATAGATGGTAAGTCAATAAATTCCAATGTTATAGTTACATCTAAAACTGTCACCTATGCGCCACAGGATAACATGACATATGGAACACATACTGTAAAAATAAACGTGTCAGATAAATTGGGGAACAAAGCTACAAAAACATGGTCATTCACCATTAAAGAGGTTAACATAAAATCAGAAACAGATTTAGAGAATTTAACACAAAATCAAGAGATAAATATCACATCAGAAGATCTCAACATACCTGGTATAGATAGCATTCGAATCGAAACAAAAAAAGATATAGAACTAGCCCGTATGAATGTCATATACCTCAATGAAACAAATATAGCAGAAAATATAACCAAACTTAAAAACGAGGATTTGCAGAAACACATCCCTGAAGTTAAACTTAAAAATATAACTGTTTACAGATATTATGAGATCGAACTAACTTCAAATGACTCCTATGTAAAAGATAAGGATCTCAAATTTGTAGGAATAAACTTCACAGTTGAAAAAACTTGGAAAATAAATAATAGCATAGATCTTAGCACTATGACTCTAATGAGATATCATCAAAACCAATGGCAAAAGCTTAATACAACGCTAATAGAAGAAGATGAAAATCACTATTACTTTACAGCTGAGTCTCCAGGTTTCTCAACATTTGCAGTGGTAGGAGGAAACATAGTTGAAAAAACATCCATCCTAGCAGATGAACCTGATCCACCCTGGACAATAATTATAGGGTTCATTATCTCAGCTCTAATAATATTAATCGTCATTCTCTTCAAATTTGGATACATATACATAGAAAGAGAAGAAGCCCCAGATTCAGAGGAATAAAAAGAATATTTTTATAAACCAAGATTACCAGATGGGCTACTTGTTGACATGGCGGTGGAAACACTAGTGGACGATGAAATATTTAGATTAACGCCTTCTGCCTCCTCAACTAAAATAGTAGTAGAGGCTGTAGCAATTTCATCATTATAAGTATCTCTGACTTTAAGAACTACTGTATAGCTGCCAGTTTCAGTATATGTATGAACAGCAGATTCGGTATTCTCATCCCAAGTTCCATCGTTTTCAAAATCCCAAAAATACTCAAGGGGACCAGTTGGATTGCCATAGATATTACAATAAAACGTTATTTCTTCATTCTCATGACAAGGCCAAGGAGTATAAGAAATACCTATAGAAAAATTTAGACCTAAAAAATTTGTTGTTGACGAGTCTCCATCGGATAAAATCTCTATTTTGCTATTTATACTCTCCAAAAGCATTGAACCAAATGATATCTTACTTAATGTCTGGCTAATTCTTTCCAAAATCTTTACTTTTAAGAAACTACTAGTAGTTGATAAAATACCCTCTGGAAGTTCTGGAGAGCTAGAAGGAGCACCAGTAATATCGCCGTTTAATAATAAATCATCACCACCTAAGTTCAAAGGGCCTGAAGGATAAGGACTGCCACCTGTACCACTTGAAATGTTAATACGATCCGTACTCATATGAGTATTACTACGATTATCTGTTACAGTCAAAGTCACAGCATATGAACCAATATTGGTATATTCGTGGTAAACGATTTCACCCGAATCCGTTGTTCCGCATCCAAAATCCCAATACCAACTAACAATATAGCCATCAGGATCCCAACTATTAGAACCAACGAATTCGACGTCAACATTTTTGTCTGCTTCATCAACAAGATCGATTACAGCTAGTGGATCCTCACCGTTATGAACAAGAACACTGCTATCAGCATAATCTGATGCATCATCGTCATCGATAACTTCTAACCTCACATAATAACTATCAACTTCATCGAAGGTCTTAATGAATGTATCATTTTGGCCCCATTGTAAAAGCTCCCAATATCCATCTTCATCTTGGATAAACCATTTATAGTTATCAATAGACCCATCAGGATCGTAGCTATTGCCCCCATAGAGTGTTATCTTTTCTCCTACCCACACCGTAACTTCATCAGGATTAATTATTGCTACAGGGTCCTGATTCACAGTAATATACGCAGTGGTATCATCAATATCATATTGAACATTATTCCCGTTCTCATTTCCATCATCCTTAACTATAAGTTTAACAGTATAATCATTAGCAACTGAATAAGTATGATATGCAAAGGGACTAGTCAACCAACCAGTATCCCAAATTCCATCACCATTGAAATCCCACTTATAACCAACAATATTACCATCAGGATCCCAGCTACCCGAACCATCAAAATTAATAACCTCACCGACATGCCCATAGTATGGCCCACCAGCATCGGCAACAGGAGGCTCATTTATCGCTGGATTTTGACTATATTCTGCATCATCGGTAGAGACAGCAGGATCCTCATCATCATTAGGAAGAGTTGGACCCTCAGGAGCATTACTGGAACCACCATCTACTGGGTCATCACCGTTACTACCAGATGGATATCCCTCAGCATCCTCACTATCAGAAGGAGGAGAATCTTCAACCTCATCTCCAGATGAAGAGGAGTCTCCTATATCTACAGATTCATCCTCAGAATCAGAATCACTATCCGCTGAAAATGAGTCAATAGAGCCACAAACTACGACACTAATAGCAGAGCTAATTAAAAATCCAATAACAAACACAAGCATTATCAAACGAATATTTTTCATATTCATCTCTCCATCACCACCAATATTATCTCACATTTGTGATACAGAGTACCACAAAACCTATTGAGTTATACTTTTGATAGTAGCAATATATAAAGCTACCGATAAAGATTGACAAAATGACAAAATAACCATTTGATAAAAATAACAAAGAGAACTGAGTCTAAAAGGAGCATAATCATTTAAATATTAAAAGTGCATACAGCCCATCCTCCATAAACATATAAGGTGAACAAAAAGTGGGCAAAGGAATCAACGCAGCAAGAAAACTAAAAAAATCCAGAAAAAAACAACTCTGGAACGATAGATACTACAAAAAAAGAGTACTACGCCTCAAAGAAAAAGCAGACCCCCTTGAGGGAACAGCACAAGCAAGAGGAATAGTAATAGAAAAAGTAGGAATAGAAGCAAAACAACCCAATTCAGCAATAAGAAAATGCGTAAAAGTACAACTAATCAAAAACGGAAGACAAATCACCGCTTTTGCACCAGGAGATAACGCTATAAGTTTCATAGATGAACACGATGAAGTACTCGTCGAAGGAATCGGAGGAAGAATGGGACGAAGCTATGGTGACATCCCCGGGGTCCGTTTTAAAATAATAAAAGTAAATGACGTAAGCCTTCACGAAATGATTAAAGGAAAAATAGAGAAAGCAATGAGACGATAAACATGACCACTAAAAAAACTGAGAAAACAGGCAACAATTTTTTCCCAGTATTATCAAAATATGATATGAAAACAGTTAAAATCGAAGATAAAGGCCTTGAAAGATACATAAACCTAGACACTGATAACATCTACATTGGCGGAGTTTACGCTAATAAAATGTTCGCAAAATCCAAAATGCCAATTATTGAGCGTTTAATCAATAACATCATGCGAACAGAACGCTATAACGGCAAAAAAATCAAATCATATAAAGTTGTAAAAGATGCTTTTGAAATCATAGATAAAAAAACTAAAAGTAACCCTATGCAAGTATTCATCAATGCTCTTCAGAACGCTGCACCCAAGGAAGAAACAACACGGTTACGCTTCGGTGGTATAAGTGTTCCTAAAGCTGTGGATGTAGCACCACAGAGACGACTTGATATCGCCCTTCGCAACATCTGCAAGGGATCGCTATCTGCGAGTCATAAAAACAAAAAGAGTATTGAGGCATGTCTCGCTGATGAACTTATCAAGGCCTCAAAAAATGATGTGGCCTCTTTTGCCGTTGCTAAGAAAAACGACATGGAACGTGTTGCTAAATCAGCTAGATAAAAAAAGGTTTGGGATGAAATATTAATAAAAAATGTTAGGGTGTTTAGTATGGGAAAGAAAGAAGATAACATCAAGAAAGCAAAAGACTTGATGAACAAGTTAGATTTGGTAAGAAACATTGGTATAGCTGCTCATATTGACCATGGTAAAACCACTCTCTCCGATAACTTGCTTGCAGGTTGCGGAATGATGAGTGAGGATTTGGCTGGTAAGCAGTTAGTATTAGACTATGACGAGCAGGAACAAGATAGGGGCATTACGATCAATACGGCTTCTGCATCAATGGTACATGAGTTTGGAGGGAAAGAATATCTTATTAACTTGTTAGATACACCGGGGCATGTAGATTTTGGTGGTGACGTTACACGTGCTATGCGTGCAGTTGATGGTTGTATCGTTTTGGTTTGTGCTGTTGAGGGCGCCATGCCTCAGACTGAGACTGTTGTCCGTCAGGCGCTTCGTGAGAAGGTCAAACCAATATTGTTCATCAATAAAGTTGACAGATTAATCAACGAGTTAAGAGTAACGCCAGAAGAGATGCAACAGCGTTTTATCAAAATAATTGCTAAGTTCAATGAACTGATAGACAAGGTAGTTCCAGAGGAATTTAAAGGAAAATGGAATGTCAAAGTAGAAGACGGTAGCGTCGCGTTTGGATCCGCATACTATAACTGGGCTATTTCAACACCATATATGAAAAAGACAGGGCTCAGCTTCAAAGATATTTATGAGTTCTGTAAAAATGAAGATCAGAAAACTTTGGCAAAAAA
>CAZGOD010000016.1:0-33309 GCA_964527715.1 uncultured Thermoplasmatales archaeon
AAAAGGTAGAAAGAAATGAAAACGGCGTATAACTGAGGATAAAAGACGCTTATATCACTTTATCCAAATGTTACTCCGTTTAACTCCACAAGATTTCTTTTAGCCCCAATAACATAGGGGATAATTCAATCCTCCTTACATCCCAAATGACAACGAGCCTGGCGGGATTCGAACCCGCGATCTATAGCTTAGGAGGCTATCGCCCTATCCAGTCTAGGCTACAGGCCCAATAAACAAAATACTAACATACAGGAATGTTTTTTAAACCTTGCAGAAAAACACTAGGGTTCTTTATGTTCAATGGTAAAAGACCCAGTGGCCGAATCAGGGGCATCTGTATCTTGATTCCGTAGCTCACTTAATCTAACAACTTTAAACTCTATCTCTTTTTTTTCCAGTAGTTCAGATAAACCAGGTATATGACCATCGCCAACGACAGTGATGATTTTCTCATATTGCTCATCTGCTGTTACTAACTGTTGTACCATATATTGGTTTCTCTCATCAATCAACACACGTTTAATAGTAGGGAATTTTTTACTTACTTCGTCTATGTATTTATCAAAATTATCCTCAAGTTTATCAAGCTCTTTCTCAACACGTTTCTTATTTACAAACAAACCTCCAATCCCCGATAACATGAGCCTGATTTTCTCTTTAAAAGTCATAGATCTTAGCATTTTTTTAAACAAAATCTGAGCATTCATATCGATAAATGCTAAGGGTAGTTGATGACTCTGAGCATAATTAATTGTGGTAAGCATTTCCTCCCCGGGTGTTACCCCATATTCCTTTGCCATACCCTCTTGAAACTTAGCAAGCAATTTATACACTATAGGAAGACCACGACTGGTATCCCTATGTGCCTCCGGGTTTGTTTGTTTCATCATCAACGCGTTGTATCTTTGTTTATCAAGCTCTACACATAAAAAATCAGGTTGAACGTCATCAAAAATATTTAGCAACGCCTGAGAAAGGCTAAAAACATGACCAGTTCCGATTAATGTAATCATTTTAATTATTCCTAGTATCTATAATGCTCAGATTTATAGGGTCCATCTAATTTGACACCAATATACTCTGCCTGTTTTTTTGTAAGCTTTGTAAGTTTAACCCCTAGTTTCTCTAAATGAAGCCTGGCTACTTCCTCATCAAGTATCTTTGGTAACATATACACCCCCATCTTATGGTCTTTGTTCCAAAGTTCAATCTGTGCTAGACATTGATTTGTAAACGAGTTACTCATCACAAAACTAGGATGCCCTGTTGCACAGCCAAGGTTTACAAGACGCCCCTCTGCCAGTAAAAATATCTCATGACTATCTGGAAAAATGTATTTATCCACCTGGGGTTTAATATTTACCTTTTTAATACCAGGGGTTTTTTCTAGCTCTGCTACCTGAATTTCATTATCAAAATGACCAATGTTACAAACAATTGATTGATCCTTCATTTTTTTCATATGCTCTGCAGTGATAACATCGGTATTCCCTGTAGCTGTTACATAGATATTCCCCTCATCAAATGTATCCTCAATTGTTTTTACCTCGTAACCCTCCATCACTGCTTGTAGAGCACAAATAGGATCAATCTCTGTCACAATCACTCTTGCACCAAAACCACACATACTCTGACAGCAGCCCTTACCAACATCACCATAGCCACATACAACAACTGTTTTACCAGCAACCATTACATCTGTTGCACGTTTTATCCCATCAGCAAGACTCTCCCTGCAACCATACAAGTTATCAAACTTAGATTTTGTAACAGAATCATTAACATTAAACGCTGGGAACAAAAGAGTACCTTTTTCTAGCATCTGATACAACCGGTGAACACCCGTAGTCGTCTCTTCAGACACACCTTTGATCTCTTTAGAAACCCTATGCCAACGCCCAGGATCTTGCTTGTATATCTCTTTTAAACAACTCATCAACTCCCGGTAATCCTCACCCTCATCACTATAATCCCTATCAAGCAAATCATGGTTGTTTTCAACTTGGAATCCTTTATGGACCATAAGAGTAGCGTCCCCACCATCATCAACAATGAGATTAGGGCCCTTACCATCACCGAAATCAAGTGCCATCTGAGCACACCACCAATAATCACTAAGACTCTCCCCTTTCCACGCGAAAACAGGAATACCCATTTTGACAATAGCCGCTGCTGCATGATCCTGAGTGGAAAATATATTACAACTAGCCCATCTAACATTTGCACCAAGTTCAACAAGTGTTTCAATAAGAACTGCAGTCTGAACAGTCATATGGAGACTACCAGTTACCCGGGCACCCTTCAAAGGCTTCTTAGATCCATATTTCTCGCGGATAGCTATAAGACCAGGCATTTCTTTCTCAGCAATCTCAATTTCTTTCCGCCCGAACTCTGCAAGATTAATATCTTTAACTTTATAATCACTCATTTCTGAAACCATCATTACAACACCTTTATTTTAATATTAGCTTAGCATCAACAACACAATAACTATTACCATAAACAAAAACAGGGTTCAAATCCATCTGATCAATACGACTCATTAGTTCTTCACCAATTTTTGAAACTTTCATAAGTAGATCAACAACTAACTTCTTATTTGCGGGGATATTCCTAAAACCTTCCAATAGTTTTTTACCCTTGATTTCTTCAATCATTTCTTCCGCATCATATCTCTCAATTGGCACCACTCGAAAGCTTACATCCTGATAAAGCTCAGTGAAAATACCACCAATACCACACATAATACTCAGACCAAAAGTGGGATCCTGCACAAGACCAATAATGATTTCAACACCTTTTTCTACCATTTCATCTACCAGAAAACTATCCCTTGGGAATTTCTTCCTGAAATCTTTAAAAACAGTTTTAAGTTCATCCATATCCTGAATATCTAGTCTGACGCCACCAACATCAGTTTTATGTAAAATCTCACTTGAACAGACCTTTAGAGCCACTGGGAACTTTAAACCTAGTTTTTCTAAATCACCAATCTCGTTAATTAGTTTATAGTTCGTAGTTTTTATACCAAACTTTTTCAACAGATCTTTTACCTCGTTCTCAGCAAGAGCACCCTTTCTATCCGGAATTTTCCCCATGTTTACTCCTTTTTCCTTTTATCAACAACTCTTTTTGCCTTTAACCCTTCTTGTGGAATACTATTAGGTGGTAAAACCATTACCCTTGGGGTGAACACTATAACTGATTTTATCTCACCACTTAGCGACTCTTCAAGATCCATTGATTCAACCTGACTAAGATGTGTTTTACTTTCAACTTCTACTGTTAACTTATCCACATTGTTTTCTGTGGATAGAACCATCCTCCAATTCCCACCAACGTTTTCATTTTTCATAAGAACAGATTCTATCTGCCCCGGGTAAATATTTGTCCCACGAATAATAACCATATCATCACTACGCCCCTTAATAGGAGTATGTTTGATATGTGTTCTACCACATTCACAAGTTTTTTCATCATAAAGTTTCGCAATATCTCTAGTACGATAACGTAGAATTGGCATTCCCTCTTTCGTAAGAGTCGTTAAAACAATTTCCCCCTCCTCTTCAACGTCTACAGGCTCAAGCGTATTAGGATCTAGAATCTCGACTAGGAAATGATCCTCCCACAGGTGAAGACCATCATGTTGATCACAATCAGTTGAAACACCAGGTCCACATATCTCAGTTAGACCATAAATATCATGCACATCCATATCCCATATATCCATAAGCCGTTTTTTCAAACCTGGTGTAAATATTTCAGCGCCAAAAAGACCATTACGAACCTTAAGCTTCCTTGGATCTATACTCATACTTTGTGCTACTTGTGATAGACGCATGGCATATGAAGCAACACCCGAGATAAAAGTGGTACCATAGTATTCCATGAGCTTTATTTGTCTCTCTGACTGACCCATACCTGATGGAATAACTAGTGCACCCACTTTCTGTGCACCATAATGAAAACCAAAAGCACCAGTAAAAGTACCATATGGGATAGGATTCTGAAAAACATCTTTTTTAGTAAGACCTGCCATAGATAGACATCTAGCCATAACCTCTGACCAAACCTCAATATCACTCCGATTGTAGCAAGCAGTTATAGGAATGCCTGTTGTACCCGAAGAAGCATGAAGCTCAATACAATTATCCAAAGATGTAGCCATCATCTTAAAAGGAGCATTATCACGTAGATCATTTTTAGTAGTAAAGGGTAGCTTTCTGATATCCTTAAGAGTTTTAATATCGGCTGGTTTTATCTTAAGCTCTTTAAATTTCTTCTGATAAAAGGGTACATTCTCGTAAACAAGGTTAACTGTTTCTTTCAATTTTTTAAGCTGAATCTCTTTAATTTTACTACGGGGAACCGTCTCCATTTTTTTATTAAACATATGGTCCATAATTTTTTCTCGAGCGATGGAAACAGAATACTATTATAATAGTTTGGCGACCAGGTTCAAACTAAAGCATAAAATAAAAGAAAAATGAGGTTTAGTGGTTACTTCTAAACCTATCTTATATTATGATTGTGAATGGTATCTCATCCACGACTTCTGCTTTGGGTAGATGTTTCTCTTGATATAGATACAATGTACAGTCATATGTGCCTTTGGTAAATGTTGCTCCTTCTTTGAGAGTAACTGTAATGCCTAGATTAGTTAGGTCACCTGGTGCTAGTTTTTCTATGTTATAACAGTTTTGCCAGCTTGTATATTCTCCATTATAGAACATTTTATTGGACATTGCACCTACATCCAGGCCTACTGTAAGCTCTGGAACTTCGATTACATCATCAAGACCTTCATCCTCTGAAAACGGTTTCTGCAGCGAAATATATACACTTCTTGCAGTGTTGACGGTATCATTATTTATTATAGTGAACGAGCTACTATTTGCAGCCCCTGCTACAACTACTTTCCCAGTTACGTCCACATATAGAGAAAGATCTATATCTGCAATATCTGAGACCAGTAAATCAGCTTTTGCGATTGGCGGCTCATATTTAATTCTTCCTTTTGACAATTCAATTATTTTACTTATCATTTTTTGCATCCCTGGAGACATATCTAACCAGTTATTATCAATATATTCTTCCAAACCAAATAAGGGGTTGAGAACCTGATTCCACATAAGATCAAGCTGTCCCGGCAAGGTCAGAGTATACGCTATTATAAGACTATTAACGAACCCCTCTGCTTTGCTTACTTGCACTTGAATAATTTCATAGTCAGTTACTTTATTACCTGCCTCATCTGTAACTGTTAACTCAACAACATAACGACCATTTCGTATTAGCGTTTTTGAGAAACTTTCTGTGTTAAAAGTTTCTTGCCGCTCGTATCCGCCCATTATTAATGGATATTTCAAAGTCCATTTATACTGCAATTCTTCTCCTTCAGGATCAAAAACTTCTGCTTTAAAATTCATTTTTTCAGGCCTAAAAGCAGTATTTTTACATAATATTTTTATTTTTGGCGGATTATTTGGAAATACTGTTATATTAAAACTATCCATTATTTTTTCATCTGCATCTTCAACGGTCAAAGAACAACTAAAGACACCATCTCCTACATAGGTGTGAGAAGGGTTAATTTCAGTTGATGTATTTCCATCTCCAAAATCCCAATAATATTCCGCGTCATCTTTAACATTTAACAATAAAGGTTTAAAATTAATTGTAAGTGGACTAGTTCCTGAGCTAGTATCCGCTAGAACTCTCACAGACGCAGTCTCATCTTTTAATCCCTCAATATCTTCATTTATTTCTCCAATTCCTTGCTGAATTACTACAACAAATATTGAAAAAACTATTAGCATCACAACGATTATTAATCCAACAATTTTTACATAGAGCTCTTTCATATAACGATATGCCCCCTATAACAAATCATTATTCTAAGTTATTCTAAGTTATATATAAGCTTTTTGGCTCAATCATTTAATGTTAAAATATAAAATTATAAATAAAGCTATATAAATTTCATACAAAAAACATCCTTTTTAGTGAGACCGGCAGAAGAAGCATGAAGCTCAACACACATAGTAAAAACAATACAATTTAACCCAAGAGATAAAGAAATAAGGGTTATAGAACCCTCAATATTCTAACTCCAGCGTGTTGTAAATTTATAGGTCTCGTTCACCCATCTGCCCCGACTAGTAACGTTTACATTCCAGTAGATATCAGTCTCAGGTGGTAATGGAGTTATCAAAGTTGCATTGAAAGTACCATTAAATTGATCAATTAATGATATATCGTTAACGTAATCCCCACTTATTGAGACATTAAAAGGATCACCTTCATAATCTGTAACTGTAATAGAGACATTTGATAGGACAAGACTAACCAACTCTGAGTTATGCACTGGTTTTTCATCTGAAAGCTCTGGTTTAAGATTCGCTAAACCTAGTTGCTCAAGTAAACCTTGAATAGCACCTATGGCTTGGTCTATAACTCCCTCTAACTTTGGAAATTTCGTCTTCATATTTTCAAGAGAAGATTGTAATCCTTCAAGAGTTGTTTTTGCAGTATCTCTGAGAATCGGATGTTTCTCTAGGAATTCTACAATTATAGGAACAATATCTAAGCTTATATCCCAACTTATAAGCTTTATAATTATAAACAATTTCAGCAATGGCCAACTTGGCAATAGCGGAAAGATTACTTCTCCAATAAATTTACCAACAGGTCCTTTAAGATCCTCTTTTAATAAATCATGCCAAATATTCTTTCGAAAACCACCTATGCTTTGTTTAATAGTTGCTATCTGAGTCTCGATTGGATTTTCTTCTACCTGAAACTTTATGGTATCTGTCCCCTCGTTTCCTTTAGAGTCAGTGACTATAATTGTAAGGTCATACGGTGCTACTACATATGTATACAATAAAGGAAATGTTATGTTCTTTCCTTCAAAATAATATACAGGTTTTTTTTGTTGACCAAGCTGACTGGTGTAAGTTGGAGGTCTAAGCTCCCATCTATATGACACAATTTCATTTCCCTCAGGAGATGTTGCCTGTGCACCACAGGATACAAAACCTGGAAGATTCAACAAAGAAGAAGGGAAAATTTTTAGTTCCATAGCCTGACGTAGATTACGACCCCAATAATAACTTGATATCTTAGGTAGCCTTAATATAGGTATAAATGGTCTACTTGGTTTCAACTCATCCATAGTTATTGAAACCGATGGTGCCAGACTAGGTTTTACTGAAATTTCAACTGAATCTTTGCTTTCTTGACCAGAGCTATCAGTTACTATTAAACTACAAGTATATGAGCCGCTTTTATTATACGTATAAGCCGGCTTTATTTCACTAGATGTTCCATTATCTCCAAAATCCCAATTATATCTAACATTACCTTCATAATATAGGACTAATGCTGTAAAATTAATTTTTAAAGGAATATTTCCAGATGCTTCACTTGCAAATACTTTTACAAGAAGTGGAAGCTTTTCCTCTTCATCTTTTGTAATTCCTCCAAATCGATACTCCATCACTGCGACAAATCCTGAAATTATGATTATAACTAGCACTAAAAACACGGTGAATATTTTTTTTTGCTCATTCATATGACAATATGCCCCCTTATTTACAAGAACATCACTTTTATCTTCTGCTTTATATGTTTATCTTGCTAGTACTTATACTTTTAGCTTAGTTAAGATTATTTATAAATAACTAACGACCCCATAATAACAAATTCTCTTTTAAATGTTATGTTTATTATAAAATGTTACTATAATATTTTATTTCTATTATTCCATATATCCTATCTGAACAAAAAGTTTTAAATAAAGAATACACTTCCTATGCTCCCACTAACTCTTAGAAATGGTGTAAACATAATGGCAAAAAACCTATATGATTACATAGGGGATCAATGGAAAAAACCAGATACCTCATACAAATCACCGCAACAACAGCGACTAATACAGTGGAGAAAAGAAGAAAACTTCACAAGAGTCGAAAAACCACTGAGAATAGATCGTGCACGATCACTAGGTTATAAAGCAAAACCTGGGTACATAGTCGTACGCGCCCGAGTAAGAAAAGGAGGTCTTAGAAAACCCAAAATAAAGGGCGGTAGAAAACCATCAACAAAAGGAATATCAAAAATAACCCCTGGTAAAAACATACAGAGAATAGCCGAGGAAAGAACAGCAAAAAGATACCCGAACATGGAAGTCCTAAACTCCTACTGGGTTGGAGAAGACGGAAAAAACCATTACCACGAAATAATACTCGTTGACCCCGTACATCCATCAATTATGAAAGATCCAAAAATCAACTGGATTACCAATCCGCCAAATAAGAGACGAGTTTTACGTGGAAAGACCAGTGCTGGTCAAAAAGGCAGAGGACTCATGTATAAGGGCCGTGGAGCAGAAAAAGTAAGACCTAGTATACGTGCAAAACAAAACAGAGGAAAATAATTTTTTACACTTGTGGAAGAACCACTAACGATTTTTTAACTTTATTTTTTGTATATTTATAGTCCTGTAGACTACTATTATGATATGCATCATATGCACTTAGATCAAAATATCCATGTCCACTGTTTGCAAATACGATTGTTTTCTCATCATCAGTGTTTTTATACATTCTAGCGAAGTCAATAGTGGCTTTAACAGCATGTGCTGTTTCAGGAGCTACAACGAAACCCTCGGTTTGTGCAAATAATGTTGCCGCTTCAAAGACTTCCCTCTGATGATATGCAACAGCCTCCATGTACCCCTCTTTTGTTAGTTTACATAATAGCGGTGAGTCACCATGATATCTCAGACCACCTGCGTGAATAGCAGGTGGAACAAAATTATGACCAAGAGTGTACATTTTTATAAGGGGTGTAAGTCCCATGCTATCTCCAAAGTCATACCGGTATTCGCCTTTTGTCAGAGTTGGACAAGCAAGTGGCTCAACTGATATTACTTTTAAATCAGGTTTTTTGCCTATTAATTTATCCTGAAGAAATGGGAAGCATGTTCCTGAAAAGTTACTTCCTCCGCCTACGCATCCAATGATTATATCTGGGTATTTATCAATTTGTTCAAACTGTTTTTTCATTTCTATGCCCATAATTGTTTGATGTAGAATCACATGATTTAGTACTGATCCAAGGGCATAGTTTGTGTTATCATGGGTTGCTGCGTCTTCCACTGCTTCGCTGATTGCAATCCCTAGGCTCCCACTCGTGTAAGGGTCTTTTTTTATTGTTTCTCTACCTGAGTTTGTGAGTTTTGTTGGACTTGGATAAATTTCTGCTCCCCAGTTTTCCATCAGAATTCTTCGATATGGTTTTTGCTCGTAGCTGCATTTAACCATATATACTCTACATTTTATGTTGAATAGTTTAGTAGCGAATGCTAATGCTGATCCCCATTGTCCTGCTCCAGTTTCTGTTGTTATTCGTTCAATTCCTTCTTTCATGTTGTAGTAAGCTTGTGGTACTGCTGAGTTGGGTTTATGGCTCCCGGGTGGGCTTACTCCTTCCCATTTGTAGTAAATTTTTACGTTTGTTTTTAGTGCTTTTTCTAAACGTTTTGCCCTGTATAGTGGGCTAGGCCTCCATAACCTGTAGATTTCTCTAACTTCTTCCGGTATTCGTATGTATTTTTCTTGGCTTACTTCTTGTTGTATTAAGCCCATAGGGAAAATCATTTTTAGATCATCAGGTCCTATGGGCTCTTTTGTTTTTGGATGTAGCGGGGGGTCTAATGGGGTTTTTAAATCTGCTTGTATGTTGTACCATTTTTTTGGTATGTCATTTTCATCTAGGATTATTTTTAACTCTTTCATGTTGCTACATTGAGGTTATATTTTCCGCCCCTTATAAACATTGTTAATAAATGTACATTATTGTACAATAATATACTATAATGTAGGCTTTATATACAACCTCTCTAGTTACCAAAAACACATGTGGAGAAAATTTGCCAAATACTTCAACCAATACCCAAAAAGAAAAAAACTCGCACAAAAACTACTTGAATACGGATTAAAAATCAAAAACAAAAAAATATACTGCGGAGAAATTGAACTATCCGACTCAAAACTATCACGAGCATTCAACTTAGACCGGAGAATAGTGACTAGTACAATAAAAACAATCGACGAAAAAGAAGACCTTAAAAAATTTTTTTCAAATTTAACCCCAACATGTCACCTAAAAGATGTGGCATCTAAAATGAAGTGGGGCGTGATAGAAATCATCCCAAGCGATCCTAGCATGCCTGGGACACTAGCAGATGTATCAAAAATCGTAGCAGACGCCAAAGTAAGCATAAGACAAGCCATCGTAGATGATTTTGAACTCTCAGAAGAACCAAAACTATTCATAGTAACCGAAAAACAAATACCCGCTAGACTCATATCAAAAATAAGAGAAGCAAAAGGTGTAAAAGCAGTAATTATCTACTAAAATGTTCTAACGCACTACCATCACAGGTTTATGAGCATACTGTACAACCTTATTAGCAACACTACCAATTAGATACCCACCAATTTCACTAGCGCCTTTACTACCTAGAACTATCAAATCAACCTTTTCCCTATTTGAGACATCAATAATCTTCGCAGCAGCATCCCCCTCCTCAACCAAGCCTCTAATTGTAAACTCATGCTCCCCAATATCGGCAATAGCACCAGATATAAGATTCTCAGCTCTCCTCTTCAATTTATCATAGGCCCCTATATCCACAAATGCTTTATCTCGAGGGCTCGGTATAATAGCTAGTAGAATAAGCTCACCATATTCCTCAATCAGCATCATAGCTTTATTCAAAGCCTGCTCAGAACCCTCAGAACCATCAAAACCTACAAGAATCTTCTTCATAACAATCTACTTATTTCTTTCTCCAAACAGGACCCTCATCTGTATCCTGTATTTCAAACCCAATTTTACTTAACTCGTCTCTAATATTATCAGCCTTGCCCCAATCCTTATTTCTACGAGCTTTTTCTCTTAATTCCAGGACTAAATCCATTATTTTTTCAATGTCTTTTTCACTGGTTTCTTCCCCATATTTTTTGAGAATCTCTTGTAACTGTTTTGATAAATCATTTTCATCCTTTTTTTCAACCAATGATGGTTGAAACAGCGTCAAAATATTACCCAACTCTATTAAAGTGTCAAGTGAGTGTTTACACAACGCTTTATTTGGGTTAGCGTTTTCTTCAAGGAATTTGTTACTACTATTCACAAAATCAAAAACTACTGATACAGCCTGCGGGGTGTTAAAATCATCATCCATCGCTTTTCCGAATTCCTCCTTGAAAACATTAATAGTTTTAAGGTAGTTTTTTTCTTCTTTATTCAAAACTTTTTCATCAAGCTTGCTATCTATGTTTTTGCATAAATCCTCTAATCTTTCTCTAAGACGATGTATTCGATCAAGCCCTTTTTCAGCGTTTTCCAAAGCCTTTTCGTTGAAATCGGGCGGGCTACGATAATGTGCCTGTGCAAAAAAGAAACGAATAACCTCAGAGTCCCATTTTTTTAACAAATCCTTTATGTTAATTATGTTCCCAAGGGATTTAGACATTTTTTCTCCATCAACAGTTAAAAGGCCAATGTGAATCCAGTATTTAGCAAAGTTTTTACCAGTAGCAGCCTCAGCCTGGGCTATCTCATTTTCATGATGTGGAAAGCGGAGGTCCATCCCTCCACCATGAATATCAAAAGGAAGACCTAGGTGTTTACTGCTCATAGTTGAACATTCAATATGCCAACCGGGTCTACCTTCCCCCCAGGGACTACCCCATGACGGCTCACCAGGTTTTGCCTTTTTCCAAAGTGCAAAATCCAGTGGACTATTTTTTGTTTCCCCAGGTTTAATACGTGCACCAATTTTCATTTCATCGATTTTTTGCCCAGATAGTTTCCCATAGTCTTTGAATTTTTCAACAGAAAAATAAACATCCCCTCGGGATTCATATCCATATCCTTTGTCAATGATGGATTTAATCATCTTTATCATTTCAGGGATTGTCTCTGATGCTTTTGGGTAGATATCTGCTCTTCTAATTCCAAGTTTATCCAAATCTTCTAGGCATCTACCAGTGAATCTTTTTGAATATTCAAGAGCATCTATTCCCTCTTTGTTCGCTGCGTTAATGATTTTGTCATCTACATCTGTAATATTTTGAACATAGGTGACTTGGTTTCCTTCGTACTCTAGGTATCGTCTTATTAAATCAAAAGCAAAATATGTCCGAGCATGCCCTATGTGTGCATCGCTGTATACGGTCATACCACAAACGTACATCTTAATTTTCCCTTTTTCAACTGGAGTAAATGCTTCCTTTTTCCTTGTCAATGTGTTGTATATTTTTAAAGCCATTTTTCAGCACTCAATGTTTTATCCCTAATGAGGTGAAAAATATATACTTTACTGATTCCTTCTTCCAAACTATTTATAAATATCTTTCGTATACCATGGAAACGGAGGCTTATAGTTATGAAAACTACCTTTAGTGCCATCAAAGCTGATGTCGGCGGTTGGCCCGGTCACGCTAAGGTTCACCCTGATCTTGAGAATATTGCTAGGAAAAAGTTAACTGAAGCAAAAAGAGAGAAAACAATAATTGATTTTCATGTTACTCACTGTGGAGATGATCTTGAGTTAATCATGACTCATGACAAAGGTGTTGATGCCAAAGAGATTCATAGTCTTGCTTGGGATACTTTTTGTGAGGGAACTGAGAGAGCTCGTGATCTTGGATTATATGGAGCTGGTCAGGATCTTTTAAGTGATGCTTTTTCCGGTAATGTCAAGGGCATGGGGCCTGGTGTCGCCGAAATGGAGTTCACTGAGAGAAAAGCTGAACCAGTTATCGCTTTTATGATGGATAAAACAGAACCAGGGGCATTTAACCTGCCGATTTATAAGATATTCGCTGATCCATTTAACACAGCAGGGTTAATTATTGATCCCTCCATTCACGATGGTTTTGTTTTTGATGTATGGGACATTCAGGAGCATAAAAACGTCCTAATGAAAACTCCTGAGGAGATGTATGATCTTCTTGCTCTTATTGGTGCAAAATCCCGCTTTGTGGTTAAGAGAGTTTTTCCAAAGAATAGTTCTAAACTTAACTCAGAGGAACCTGTTGCTGCTATTTCAACTGAGAAACTTTACCAGATCGCAGGTGAGTATGTTGGCAAAGATGACCCTGTTGGTGTTGTACGTGCTCAATCTGGTCTACCTGCCCTTGGTGAAGTATTAGAACCATTTTCAATAGGTCATCTTGTATCTGGTTGGATGCGAGGCTCACACAACGGACCTTTAATGCCTGTATCTGTCAAAGATGCACAGTGTACAAGGTTTGATGGCCCACCACGTGTTATAGCTCTAGGTTTTCAATGTAAGAATGGTAAGCTTACTGAGCCTGTTGATCTGTTTGATGACCCTGCTTTTGACATTACACGTAAAAGAGCTCAAGAAATCATGGAATATATGAGGCGTCATGGGCCTTTTGAACCACATCGTCTACCTATGGCTGATATGGAATACACAACTCTTCCAAAAGTTATGAAAAAGCTAGGATCAAGGTTTAAAAAGGTGAAATAAGTTTTTATTCTATTGATTTTAAATATTCAGCTTTGTATGAAAAATATTTTAAAAAAATAGAAAAAGTTAAGCAGTATTTCAACTACTAATTTTTTTAAGGTTCGTTATCTCCGCCAGTGTCCCACTCATCTTCATTGTAAGATCCGATTCTGGTAAAAGAGTATCCGATTTTTTTACCCTGGGATATAACTAGAGTTGTTTTCTGGTACATACCTGAAGCTATAGCATTTTCCAATATTTCTTCAGATTCCATGTCAATATCTGCTCTTAAATAAGTTGTAGAAGTTGAACCTGTCTCAGTCCCAGTGTTTTCTATAACAATATTTTCTCCATCTGGAATAGGTGGTAGTTCTATGTCTCCATCTAGTTTTTTAATAATAAATACATTTAATGCGATATCCCATTCTTCGAAATATTCGTCTTGATCGAGAAATAAACCATTTCTCTTGTAGCTGAATCCTTGTTTCTGAGGTACCATACTCATATAGTAATTAACATGTTCTTCATCTGAGTTGTTTAACAAACCTTTGTCTAACATGTATTTTTTAGCCATTGTTTTCCAATTTGCTTTTTCATAGCTTAGATCTGGTGATTCTATTGAATATACCTCTTCCTCTGATAGTACTATTGTTGGAAATGCAAGACTTATATCATTTGTCTCAATATAGTATATCTCCTCTGATTCTACTGAGTTGGATACACTATCTGAATTATCCTCAGATGTACTCAATGATGGAGACTCATAAGCCAATCCGCTAGATAGATCTCCACGAACATTTAATGTTGTTGAGCCAGTTGTTGAGGATGCTGATGAGCTCTGTGTCGACGAAGAGCTACTTTCTTCGGTAGTTTCTCCACCGGTTGGAATACCATATATGTTCGGGAAATGATTAACTGGGCACTTCCAATATGTAATCATATTTGTAACTTCAGGAGTTTCCGCTATTTCTCCACCAGGATAAATACAATCGTTACCAACAGCAGAATTTTCACCTAAAATTTTAGCTTCAAGATTTCTAGTTGTAGATTTCTCAATTGCCGTGGCAAACCATGATTCTTTAATACTCATTTCATCATCTGTAAGATGTTTCGCCAAGGGTTCACCGAATTGTTTATCGTCACACCATGTTGACCAACCAAGAATCAAATGAACACCGCTCATTGAATACTTAAAATGATTTTTAGTATTAAAACAACTTGCAAGACCAACCCATTTTACAGGGCCTTCATCGCCCCAAGAACATTCATAATAATATGCCAGGGTGCTCCACTTATAATCTGGATGAGTTGCAATACAATTATAATTGCCATGTCCTGCATAATATACAAAATCAGTTTGTTCAAAATAATCCTGGTCTTCACCAAATAATCCATCAATTAATTTCCATTTAGTAAAATCATCTTCAGATATTTCAAAATCTTTACTTATTCCTTTACTTGCTAGATAATTGGCAAAACCCTGAGTATCTTCTCTGGTGTTTGCAAGAGCTTCATCTCCATGCATCCACCAAAAAATACCAACACCCAGATTTTCTTGAACATCTATCTCAAGATTCATTTCTTCATCAGAGGATGAACCACTAATATTCATTTGATCTTCCATAGTTCCAGATAGATCAGTTCCACTTATCGCAGGGATATGTACACTTATAAGTAATATGGCAATCAAAATAATGTAAAAAATTGAGTAGCCTTTCCCATATTTAATCCTATTATTCACCATATCTCTCCACCATTACATTATAATTAGAGTTATACTTTGTCGCATTTAGTATATAAATATTTTGTATAAAAATAGTGCATTTGGAAAAATGTCAAAATGAAAATACAGCTATTTTTCCCATATGCCTCTCATTTTCTAAATTTACAAATTTATAGATTAAAAAGCTCTCCCGTTAATCTTTTATACCAAAGTGGCTTTTCATTTATGGTTATAATCACATAATGGGATGCAATATGAGCGATTCAATATCGTCTATTACTCAAGAAATTAGTCTTACTTTTATATATGCTTCTGGATTTTTATTCCAAGGATGAGTTTTATGAGAGATAAACCGGAAATAGTAAGGATATTAAAAAGGGAAGAATCCTCAGGCAAACTAAAAGAGAATAATCACGAAATAAAATCACATAAGTGTTTATTTAATCATTTATCGAACAATGAAACGAAGGCCGATGAGGATAATGGTGGAAAGAATATAAATTCAAAATATTTAATAGATGCAAAAAGAACGCTTCAGGTTCTGATTAACTTGATACCTGATCCTGTTGTAGTTGTTGATAAAAAAGGAAGATTTTTAGAAATTTCTGATAGAGTAGAAGAGTTAACCGGGGTGAGAAGAGAACAGTTACTTGGAACGAATTTTATGAAAACTAAGTTTATAACAGCTAAGAGCAAAGCAATTTTAATTAAGAATTTTGCTAAGAGAATGTTTGGGGAAAAAGTGGGGAAATATGAGATTGAAGCGATCTCGAAAAATGGAGAGATATTGTCTCTTGAGGTTAATGGAATAAAAATTGATTATAGTGGTAAACCTGCAGATCTTGTTATGTTTCATGATATTTCTACACAGAAAAAAACTGAAGAAGCATTGAGAACAAGTGAGGAAAAGTGGCGTCTCTTAGTTGAGAACATTCCTGATATTGTTTTAGCTGTGGCACATGATGGTAATATTCTATCAATCAATCATACTGTGCCAGGTATTACAGTTGAACAAACGATTGGAACGAGCGTCTATGACTATATAGCTCCTGAGCATTGCGAAGCGTTGAAGAAGTCCTTGAAGCATGTCTTTCAGACAGGAGAGTTTACCACCTACGAGGTTCTTGGGACCGGGCCTAAAGGACTAAACACTGCGTGGTATGAAACTCTCGTTGTGCCTGCAAAGTATGAAAAGCAGATTACCAGCGTAATCCTAATTAGCAGAGATATCACTGAGCGTAAGGATGCAGAGCAAAAAATAAAAGAAAAAATAGATGAACTAGAAAAATTCCAAAACGTCACAGTCGACAGAGAACTTAAGATGGTTGGATTGAAGAAAGAGATAAATGAGCTATGTGAAAAATATGGAGAAAAACCAAGATATAGCTTGGAAGAAGATAAAATAGAGAAGGAGCTTAACGTATAGAAACGTTTTTAAAAATGTAAATAATAAATTAACGAAATAATGGAGATATGAGGTGGTGAAGGATGCATAAAAAAATTGTATTGTTAGGCAGCGTATCAGTGTGTTTGCTTCTGATAATCTCTCTTTCGGGTTGCCTAGAAGAAGAGGAGAAATTTGACCCTACAATCAAGGGAATAAAGGATGCTGGTAAATTACTCGTTGGAACATCTACTCCATATGAACCTATGGAATATATCGAAAATGACGAATATGTAGGATTTGATATTGAACTAGCGGAAAAGATTGCCGAACATCTTGGAGTTATAGTTGAAATCGTAGATTATACAGAGTACGAAGATTTTGAAGATATCTTAGACTATGTGGCAAACGGTGATGTTGATATTATGATAGCAGCAATTACTATTAACCTTGAAAGGGCACAACGGGTAGACTTCAGCGTAGGTTATTTGAACGCAGGGCAAGTAATAATTGTAAATGAGTCAAATGAGGATATTATTACTCCTGAGGATCTTACAGATTTAAGCATTGGAGTCCAGTCAGGTACAACTGGTGAAGAAGAGGCTCTTAAATACACTGAAAATGTCGTTGGCTATGGTGAAAACTTTACATCAGATGCTCCATTAAGCTTAATATCTGGGGAAATCGATGCTATTATCGTTGATTATCCAGTAGGTGCCATTTTAATCAAAGATAATTCTGTACTTAAAATTGTTGGAGATCCATTTACTAGCGAATATTATGGAATTGCTATTAAAAAAGGCGAAACTGCTCTTCAAAAGGAATTAAACACGGTAATTAATAACTTAGAAACTTCTGGTGAAATGCAAGTATTGAAAAACAAATGGCTTCCAAAAACTTAGGTTATAAATTTTAATACATATCTCTACAATGTGTAGAAAATATTTGGGTTAGAATAAATCAAATAGTCTCGATATAAAGCTCGGTTGGATTAGGTCGACTATGAAACCTCATATTAGTCTATCGTTAAAACTTACTTTAATTGTTGTTATAGTGCCAGCTATTGTGATATTTTCTCTAACTTATATAAATATACGAGAACAAACTGATTTTTTTGAAAAAGCATATGAAGAAAAAGCAACTGCCCTCGCTCTGGCGCTTGATGCAAGTATCAGTAAAAGTGAAGAATTAGAAGAGCAGAATAAGGATAACTTATTCAAAGATATAATAAGCTTTATATCAATTAATAAACAAAGTGGAATTGAAAAAATAAGCATAAATCTACCGGGTGAATATGATGAGGATAGATTAAGAGTTTTTGTTTCTAGTGATGTAGCTTTGATAGGTGATTTGTCTGATAGCTATAATGCTGAGTCTTACAATGATAATTCTGTTGTTAGAACGCCTCGTCATACTGAAGAGTCTCACACATTAACTGTTATCACCCCCATACATGTATCTGGCGGGATAGTTGGTACATATGAATTAGAGCTTTCAATGGATGAAGCATATGCAGCTCTAGATGCTCGAGTTAATAACTTTTTCTTAATCTCTTCAGTAAGTCTTTTACTTTTAGTGATTAGTTTTTTATTTCTTTTAAGGACGACTGTAATAAAACCAATTTCTAAATTTAGAGGTGCGGTTAATAAAATAGGAGAAGGAAATTTGGATTCAGAAATTAAGATAAAATCACATGATGAACTTGGTGATCTTGCTAAAGCTTTTAATAACATGATAAATGAACTAAAAATATCTAGAGCTGAAATTGAAAACTATAGTAAGACTCTTGAAAATAAAGTTGAAGAAAGGACAAAAGAATTGGAAGGATCAAAAGAAGAACTAAGAGTAAAAGTTGAAGCATTAGAAAAAAACAAACTTGCTATGCTCAATATTATGGGAGATTTGAAAGAGACTCAAAAGGATATATCCATTCTCAATAAAAACCTTGAGCAAAAAGTAAACGAGAGAACTGCTGAATTAGAAAAAGTATTGAAATATAAAGATGAGTTTATTAATCAACTTGGCCATGATTTAAAAAACCCGATAGTGCCTATTACTAATCTATTGCCTGTTCTAATGAAAAAGATTGATGATCCTGAATTAGAAAAGTATTTGGGGATTATATCTCGTAGGATTAATTACATAAAACATCTTGTTGTACAAATCTTGGAATTTGCACGACTAAACTCACCCTTATTAAAATTGGATTTAGAGAATCTAAATCTTTTAGAAATAACTAATCAGGTATTTGAAGACAATCAACTTATTTTTAATGAAAAGGATATCAAGATTAAAAATATGATTGATGAAAATATCTTTGTAGATGCAGATAAATTAAAGCTTGAAGAGTTAATTAGTAATCTCTCTACAAATGCAGTTAAATATGTGGAAAAGGGAGGAACCATTACTGTTAATGCAGACGAAGATAAGGATTTTGTCAATGTATCGATAAAGGATACTGGTATTGGTTTAACAAAAGAAGAATTAGACCATGTTTTTGATGAGTTTTATAAAGCTGATTGGTCTAGGCATGATCAAAGTTCTATTGGTTTAGGTCTTTCAATATGTGAACGTATTATTGAGAAACATGATGGAAAAATTTGGGCTGAAAGTCCTGGTTCTGGTAAAGGCTCAACTTTTTATTTTTCTATTCCAAAAAATTTGATGGCAAATAGAGATAAAAAAGTAGATAAATCTTTTAGAGATATAGAAAAAAAGGATGGTGAAACTCAATGAAGAAAATTATGGTTGTAGATGATGACCCCGAGAATAATTTATCACTTAAAGCCGGATTAGAAGATATAGATAAAAATTTCGAAGTATTTTGTGCTGAAAGTGGGGAACAATGTTTTCAGTTGTTAAGTGAAAAAAAGATTCCTGATCTTATATTGCTAGATATTATGATGCCGGAGATGAACGGCTGGGAAGTTTTTGGAAAATTAAAAAATAATCTAGAGTGGAAAAAAATTCCTGTCATCTTTCTTACTGCTCGATCCGATCATATAGCAAAAAACGCTGGAAATTTTTTAGGTGATGATTATATTGAAAAGCCTTATGAACTTGAGGAATTGAAGGATAAAATTAACAAGACATTAAATAAATTGAGTGAGATGTAATAAGATGGCTGTTTTAGAAAATAATCAAATTCCGCTAATATCAGTTCTTAAAGCTGATGTTTAATCCTATATATGGAGAAAAAAATGGAAGATAGAAAATTAATGATAATTGATGACGATCCTGATACATTGATTATCTTGAAAACGGTTTTTGAGTATGTTGGTTTTACTGTAATTGTTGCAGATGACAAATCTAAATGTATTAGCGAGCTAGAAAAAGGTTTTAGAGGAGTAATAATCATTGATATCAATGTACCTTATCTTAATGGATGGAATACATTAAACGACATAGTTAGTAACGGTTACATATATGGCAATAGATTGATCATATTATCATCGGAGAAGAATCCTGATAAGAGAATTGAGGAGTTTAGTGAATATATTGATGATTATGTAATAAAACCTTTTGATGTAGAATACCTTCTCAACTCTGTAAAAAAATCTTTATTGTCCATTAATAATTTAAATGAGGTCACGGCTTGAATCAAGATATTTTTCAAAAAGATTTAAAAATTACTATTATATCTTCCATTCTTTAGCTTCGGATATTATTAACTTATTTAGAAATTACTTTTGATTATATTAAAGAAAAAAACGATGACAAGAATTCATGCAAGAAGAAAAAGGTCAAAAGGGTAAAGGATAAATATTATAATCATATTCTGGACTTACTTCATATCTTGGAGCATACAAAAATGGCTAGAATTCATGCAAGAAGAAAAGGCAAATCCGGGTCAACTCATCCAATTGATAGAAAAGAAGCCCCTAAATGGAGCTCTCTCAACCCACGAGAAGTAGAATCACGAGTAATTGAACTAGCTAAACAAGGTAAAACCACAAGTGAAATAGGACTCATATTAAGAGATCAATATGCCGTGCCAGATGTAAAAACCTCAACTGGGAAAAAAATATCTAAAATACTAGAAAGCAACAATATAAAACCAGAGATACCAGAAGACATGAGGAATCTTATAGGCACAGCATTACAACTAAGGAAACATCTTGAGGTAAATAAAAAAGATTTGAAAAACAAAAGAAACCTGCAACTCACTGAATCAAAAATTAGACGTCTCACAAAATACTACCATTCTCAGAGTCGGCTACCTGATGGGTGGAAATACCGCCCCGAGCAAGCGAAATTAATGTTTGAATAAACATCATCTCTTTAGATAGTGTATCTTTTTACTTTTTGAGAATGACAGAAAATATTTCAAGAAATTGTAAAAAAGCATCTGAAATGATACTCTCATTTCCAAAGAACGCCCGGGTTAGAGTAGTCTCTCACTATGATGCTGATGGTACTACTTCTGCGAGTATAATCTGTCAAGCTCTACATAGAGCAGGTTATGACTTCCATGTTAGCCTCATGAGGAATCCTTTTGATAAAGGCCTTGAACGTGTTAAAAAAGAAGGAAATGAGTTCATTATTTTCACTGATATGGGTAGCGGTCAAATAGAGACCATAGAAAAAATGGGATGTAAAATAATCATTATTGATCATCATCAATACCTAAAAGAAAAAACCACGAAGGATGTTCTTCAGATAAACGCAAATCTTTGCGGTATTAATGGGAACTATGAAGCATGTGGTGCCACGTTATCTTTCGCAGTGGCAAAAGCACTTAATCCTAGAAACATTGATCTCATACCATTGGCAATAGCTGGTGCCACTGGTGATAAACAATATATCGGTGGAATAAGAGGATTCAATAAAACAATTCTAGATTTAGCCCTTGAAAAAAGGTTTTTAAAACAAAATATCGGGATTAAACTATCTGGCTTGTTATATGATGCTCTTTATTTCTCTATTGATCCGTATTACTCTGGTATTTCTGGTAATAAAGATGAGATACAAAAATTGTTGAAACGTTTAAACGTTGATGACAATGTAAAACTTGAGGATCTTAATGACATTCAAAAAAAGCAGCTTAACTCTTTTCTCCTTTTCAAATTAATAAAAAAAGGATGTGAAAAAAACATCCTAGACACCATAATACGTGAAAGATATTGGTCTGACCTGTTAAATTGTGAACTTGAGCGTTTTGCAGATATATTAGACGTATGTGGCAAAGGTGGCAACCGTGGATTAGGTTTATCAGTATGCCTTGGTGACAGAAACGCTTTTGACGAGGCTGAAAAATTTGAAAAAGATTACAAAAAAAATATCTTGGAGAAATTACTCAGCCTTGAAAAAGAGGGCGTCAAAGAGAAAAAAAGCTATCGTTATTTCCATAGTAAAAACTCTTCTCTCGGCGGTGTTATAGGCGGTATCGCAACTAATTTTATCTTTGATAGAGAAAAACCATTGCTATCACTTGTGAGAAACGATGATGAGATACATGTTTCCTGCCGTGGAAATCAATATCTTGTTAGCAAAGGTTTAGATCTTGGCTCTGCTATGAAAGAAATTGCTAAACAACTTGGTGGCCATGGAGGTGGTCATAAGATTGCCTCTGGTGCAACTATTGACTCAAAGAGAGAGGAAGAGTTTTTAGAAAACGTGGATATTATCATCTCTAAACAGCTGAAGGTGTAGATTTTATGAAAGCATCATGTGAAATCGTTATAGAATTTGGCAACAAAAAAAACGTTGAGAATGTTCTAAAATCTATAGAGGTTGACAATTTTGATTTCGTGAAAGCAAAAGTGAATGGGAAAAAACTCGAGACAAGTATTAAGAGTGATTCTATATCCTCACTTCTGCATACCATAGATGATTACCTGGCTTGTGTTTCTGTTGCCGGGAAAATTGTAGATAAGAATTAAATGTTTGTATATTATTGCTGGTTTTAATATGAAATTCAACCTCCGAGGAATTTTTACTTTCAGTAAAGATATAACATCTGTCAAAAAAGAAATGGAGAAATTTGTGTTAGTTTTTAGCAAAACTCTTACTGATAAGAATGCAAACGTTGAAAGTTTCACTATTAAGAAGAACACTTTGATTTTCAATATTGTATCTGATGGTAGCTTACGGCCTCATAATGTTCTCCTTCAGATGAAGAATATGGCTAGTAGGGAGTTTGGAAAAAAACACCTTCTAGGCGTCCGTGATATAAAAATTGATGACTATCGAATAAATTTTGAACTGGAGAAAAAACCATTGAAAAAAGTGTCTATTCCTTTTGCTAAACTTGAATTTAAAGATAAACAAGTCACGATGATACTAGGCGATGTTGATGAGGAGTTTTTACAGCGTAACTATATTGATCGGATGATAACCCGGGTTAAGGAAAAAGTTGAAAACCAGTACTATGAAGGTAAAGGTGAATTCTGGAAGCTTATCTGGGAATCCAAAGAGAAGAAACCTGTTTGGAATAAGGACCCCACTGAGGAAATGAATCGATTGGGCTGGCTTAAACAGGGTCCTACTAAGGGTAAATGGTTTTATCGCCCCCAAGCAACTGCGATTATGAAAACCATGGAAAAAATCGCTGTTGAAGAGATTTTAAAGCCTCTTAGTTTCCAGGAAATCATCGAATCAAATATTGTTCCTTTTGATACTTGGCTTAAAACTGGTCATATGGAGGGCATGCCTGGTGAGTTCTACTATGTTGTAGAACCAACTTCTAGAGATATTGATAGATGGGAGCGTTTCATTGATCTTACTAAGATCACTAAGGAGATCCCAGTTGATGAACTTAAGAAAAACACTACTACTCCTAGCAGCGGTCTTTGTTATGCCCAGTGCCCTTTAATTTATTGGTCTTTCAAGGGTAAAACAATCGCTGAGAAATCTCTACCAGTCCTTGTTTATGACAAAACTGCGGTCTCTAGTCGATATGAATCAGGTGGACGTCATGGTATTGAACGAGTTGATGAGTTTCACCGTATAGAACCAGTATACATTGGAACACAGGAGCAACTTCTTAAACTACGTGATAAACTCCTGGATCGCTATAAACATGTTTTCAATGATATCTTTGACCTCGAATGGCGTATGGCTTGGGTTACACCATGGTACATGCAGCAGGCAGGGGAGCTAGGAGGTGAAGAATCACAGGATACTGGTACTATTGATTTTGAGGCGTATATGCCTTACCGCGGTGACCGAAAGAAATCTGAATGGCTTGAGTTTCAGAATCTTAGCATACTCGGTGATAAATACATTGAAGCGTTTAACATCAAAGCACAAAAAAGTGAACTATGGAGCGGATGCTCTGGTATAGGCATTGAGCGTTGGACTACTGTTTTTCTAGCTCAGAAAGGGCTTGATCCAAAGAAATGGTCTGATAGTTTCAGAAAATATCTTGATAAACTCCCTGAGGGTATTGAGTTCCTGTGATAGTTTATGACTCAAAAAAAGAATTTAACTGAGTATAAAAGGAAATATGATGTCGCCCGTCATCATGCATGGGCAGGATCAGTAATTCTAGCAATAATTTTAGCTGTTAGAATTTTCCTTGAAACATCAGATATCAAGATAAACGATTGGGTTATAATAATAATTGGTGGAGTAATTGTAGTTTATACACTGGTTGCTGTTGTTTTAACATATAAATATCGCTCTGGTCTAACATCTGAACAAAAAATAATTGAAGTTCATACTTCTTCTGATGATGTTGAAAAAGAACGTTTGAAACTTGGGAAGAAAAAAGCAAAAGCTGAAGCTAAAAAAGCAAAAAAATCTAAAAAATGATGTGAGAAAAACCTTTAAAGGATAATTCTATCCCACAGCGATGGCAAAACGACGTAAAGAGAAGGATGATGAGGAAGAAAAATCCTTTAAACTACCTAAGTTCGATGAAGAAAAATTCTTAAAACGAGAAAGAAGAAACATCAAAACAACTTTCCTGTCATTTTTATTTGGATTTATTATCGCCTTCATCTCATTTGGTTTTTATGCACTGCTAAGTGAAAGTGATTTAAGATGGCCATTGGTCCTAGTTTTTGGTATATTCACTGGTTCATGGCTGAAATATCTTTTCATACGTTTAAATATAGACTTAACTGATTTCGGAAGGAAAAACTGGTTCAGCTCATATATGATATATTTCTTCACATGGCTTATCGCTTTAATAATACTAGTTAACCCACCATTCTATGATGATGAAGCACCTCGCGTTGAAGTATCTGTTTTACCGGGTATGCAAGAACCCGGAGGCGATATTTTAATCGTAGCGAAAATAACAGACAATGTAGAAGTTAAAAAAAGCGATATATCCTTGGAAGTAATGGACCCTGATGGAAATAAGACAACTCTCACTCCAGATAGCTTTGAATTCGATGATGTCATAGTTACTTATTACTTTGAAAACGATGATAACATCCTGGGTGATTTTAGTTTCACATTAACAGTTAAAGATGTCAACGGCAAAGTAACCAAGAAAACAGGCTCTTTTACCTACGATGATGATGTTATAGATATCACCTCATCCCGTTTTAAAAACCTTACCCACGGTGATGATATAAGCATTGAAGTAGACGGAAAAATAAGTAAAGAGAACTTCCGGGTATTTTATCGTCTAAACGATGGTGAAGAAATCAATGTAAACAGGAAATACCCGAATATCAAAGAGGAATATGAGACTTCACCTGAGTATGCGGGTTGGGATGAAAACAGCGAATATAACATGACAGTTTACGTCGAAGTCAGTCACTATTTCCAAAATGTAATAGATAGCGATAACATAACTAGATACAAATATTCTAACATCGTTGAAGATACTACAGTTTACAATTTCTCTACAGATTCTGATAATGATATCGGAGATGAAACCCCACCTATGCCATGGAATTGGAGTAAAAAAGAGAAAAGTCAAGCACCAGTTCTATTAAACTATGATAGACCTAATAAAAGAAACAGCCCAGTATTACCGCATCCTCATGCAGTACAGGCTCCAGGTTTTGAAACAATCATAACAATACTCGCACTAGTAGCCATAGCTTTAATCTTTAAATACCGTAAGAAGAATAGAAGTAATCACAAATGAAAGAATTAGCAGATTTCTGCCGATACCTAAAAAAAGATTTTACACCAAAAATTAAAGACCCAAAAAAACTAGTCAGCTGTTGGTCTGAAAAAGATATTTTAAACGATGAAACTGTTGATGCTTTTGTCATTATTTTTAGAACAAAAGGTTGCTCATGGGCTCATAACTCAGGATGCACCATGTGCGGATATTTCAATGACAGCCTATGGCAAAAGACCTCAGCTAGTGATTTACTAAAACAATTCGACGCAGCTATGAATAATTACTCTAATCAAAAAATCGTTAAGATTTTTACTTCAGGGAGCTTCCTTGACGAAAAAGAAATACCACCCCGTGTTAGGAAAAAAATTCTAACAAAACTTTTTGAAAACACCGATAAAATATCTGTTGAATCAAGACCAGAATACATCACAAACGAAAAACTATCAGATATCAAAAAAATATCAGAGTCCAAAAAATTCGAAGTCGGTGTTGGTCTTGAAACAGCTAACGATTTTATAAGAAAACATTGCATAAACAAAGGATTCTCATTAACTGATTACAAAAAAGCTGCTGAAAAACTCAAAAAATTTGATTTCAAAATTAAGACATACGTAGTTATCAAACCACCATTTCTAACTGAGAAAGAATCCATTGAAGATTCCCTTTTTACAGTTGAAAAGATTAAAAAAATCACAGATACAGTTTCATTCAACCCCATAAACGTGCAGCGTAAAACCCTACTAGAATATTTATGGAAAAGAAACCAGTATAGACCTGCTTGGCTATGGAGCGTAGTCGAAGTTCTTAAACAGAGTAAAAAAATTACAAAAAACATTAGACTCCAATGTGCTGTTGTAGGAGGCGGCAATATTAGAGGTGCTCATAATTGCAAAAACTGTGATCATAATGTTCTTAACGCTATATCAGATTTCTCGCTTTCTCAAAATGTAAAAGTTTTTAACAATCTCAGTTGCGATTGTTATGATAAATGGCTTGATCAACTTGATATTGAAAACTTTGGTTTCGGCTCCTTAGCTAAAATGTATGGGTAGGATTGTTATGGGAAAAAAAGTTAAGAAAGATGACTTCGTAGTTCTCATTGACTCCAATCTTAAAAAGTTTATAGTTGATACTAGTGGTAAAACTGATAAAATAAAAGGCATAGGAGTTTTTGATCCTAAAAAACTTGTTGGAGAAGAATATGGGAAGCAACTTGAAATTGGAAGTAAACAGTTCTGGATTTTAGAACCGTCAGTTATGGATAAACTTCAAACTCTGAGACGCCGTGCTCAAATAATTCTCCCAAGGGACAGTGCACAAATTATAACAAATTGTTCTATTGAATCAGGAAACAAAGTATTGGAGGCAGGGATAGGTTCTGGTTCTCTAACTATTGCTCTTGCGAACGCTGTAGCACCAAACGGTATGGTTATATCATATGATAACCGCGAAGATTTCATTGAGCACGCGTTGAAAAATCTGAAAACAGCGAAACTTGAAAAATACGTCATATCCAAACTAGTAGATGTGACTCAGCGGATAGATGAAAAAAATCTGGATGCAGTAATACTTGACATACCAAACCCATGGGAAGCTGTTGAACATGCGTGGAAAGCTTTGAAAATCGGTGGGTATTTATGTACTTACTCTCCATTGTCTTCTCAAGTTGAAAAAACAATTGAGAAAATCAAAAAACATAGTTTTATTGAAATTAAAACAATGGAAAACATTCAAAGAGAACTAGTCGTATCTGATAGAGGTATGAGACCAAGCTTTAGCATGCTAGGTCATACAGGTTATCTTACTTTTGCTCGTAAAATATTATGAAATTATTCTAGTTTTATTCCCTGTTGGTTTTGATAGTTCCCAGATTTTTTTTCATAAAGCTCGGATGGCATTGATGATAGTTTTTCAAAAACAATCTGACAAAAACGATCCCCTACGGGTATCTCAAGTTCCTCATCATTTGTATTAAAACAACCAATTGTGAGTGTACCATGGAAACCAGCATCTACTTTTCCAAATCCGGCTATAACGCCTTTTCTCGCATAACTTGATCTTATCCAGAGTTGCGAGGTAATTTGTGCTCCCATTTTTACAAATTCTTTTGTACTAATTGCAAACCATGTCTGTGGAGGAATCTTAGCAGCTCCTTCTTTTATATGTTGATTTGTTTTTTTTATGTAAATCTCATCAATTGATAGATCATAGCCATTTGGTGTGAGATTTTTTTCGTTAAAAGGCTCTATCCCTAGCTCTTTTTTTCCTATCAGGTTTATGATATCTGTATCTGAAAGAACGGTCATCTAAAACCTCTTTATTTTATTGTGATATTGTTTATTACGACATCTTGTAAAGGTTTGTCATTTCTATCTCTTTCAACTTTAGATATCGCATCTATTATCTCTATTCCCTCTGTTACTTTTCCAAAAATCGCATGTTTATTATCTAACCATGGTGTTGGTGCAACTGTTATAAAAAACTGACTACCTCCAGTGTTGGGACCTGCATTTGCCATTGAGAGTATGCCTCTAGAATCATGTTTTAACTCAGGGTGAAACTCGTCTCTAATCGTGTAACCTGGTCCCCCCCTACCAGTTCCATGAGGGCATCCACCTTGTATCATAAAATTGGGGATTGCCCTATGGAAAATTAGTCCATTATAGAATCCATCATCTACTAGCTTGATGAAATTACCAACAGTTAATGGTGCTTTATCATCAAAAAGCTCGACTTTAAACTCACCTTTATTTGTAATAAATTCTGCTATCTTATTTCCCACTTTATTATCTCCTTTTTTTTATTGTTTTTCTATTTTGATATTATTCACTATTATATCGTCACTCGGCCAGTTTTGCATCCCATATTTAATAGTTGCACTGGTTGAAGCAATTAATCTTACAACATTCATACCTTCAATAACCTTTCCAAATACCGCATAATAATCATCTAACCCATGTTGTTCACCATCACAGATATAGAATTGAGATGTCGCAGTATTAAAAAATGTAGGATCGCTCATATCTTGTCCTTGTCTCGCCATCGCAATTGCCCCATCATCATGACGTAAATCCTCATCTATTTCAAGTTCAATTTGCCCATATGGGCTACTTTTTTGATCCCCCTCAGCATCGAATCCCCCGCTCTGAATCATGAAATCATCTATTACTCTGTGAAATACGAGACCATCATAGAAACCATCATTTGCTAATTTAATAAAATTGTCACAGGTGATAGGTGCTTTCTCTGTGTATAATTCAACCTTAATTGTACCCATTGATGTACTAATAATTGCGATTGTTGCCCCCTCATCTTCTGTTCTTGAAGTTAAAACAAAATACGTTCCAGCTATTGCCGCAACTAAGAGTAGCATTATTAGAAAAACTGAGACTAACTTATCCTTTTTAATTACATCTGATTTTTTCTTTTTTGTTACAGGCCTTGATCTTTTTCTATCGCTATTTATCTTTTTTGCCACCATAATAAACCGATGCCAAAATACAGTATCCAATAAATAAGTATTTGGAGTAGAAAACTGTTTTACTTTTAATTATCCCTGGGGAAGATATTTAAAACAAAATAGCCCATGATAACTATGGTGCAGAACACTTTACTTAAATCAAAGAACCAAAAAAAACTTTTTAAAACTACAAAACAAAATACTACTAGTTTATGCGCTCTCTGCAGGGGTACAAAATTTTTATGTGGTAAAACACGCTGCCCTGTTCTTGTTAAATTCCACTCAAGAGACAAAGTAAAACCTCTAGTTGACAAACTTAGAATCGGTGGTTCATCTCCACCTAGTGTTTTTATCGGTAGAATTGGTTACCCTAAGGTCGCGATTGGTCCTATGATCCCCCCAGTCATGGGCGACACCTCCCTCATTGATACACCCGAACTATGGCTAGATAAAAGTATTGATGACATTGTTGATTTCCGATCAATGCTCATCCGTGGAAAGCACACTGTTGACGTTTTCGATGTTGAAAACTCAAACAAAACCGTGGAATACACTAGAGAACTAGCATTGTCAAAAAATAGTGTTTTCAGCGAAGCAATTTTTGAAAAAAAACCACGAGGAAAGATAGCATTCTACGATGAAGCACAACCACATGGCCCCTCAGCACCCCTAAGAAAGTTTGATATTACGAACCCTAAGTATGAACATCATATTGAGAAAGCATTTTATGACACTGATCTGAAAGCCAGAGATGCTGTTTTCAACTTGTACGACAACGGCGTGAATATATCAAAGATTCAACGTGCCTTTAGCGTTGGTGCTTTTGGTGTAAAAAAATATAGACGTTTTGTTCCCACTCGTTGGAGTATCACCGCTATTGATTCCACACTAGGAGAAACACTTATGAAAAAAACAAAGACATACCCATGGATCAACGAGTACAGAGTTTATTATCATAACCAGTTTGACAACCGATGGGCAGTTCTCATGATGCCAAGTGAATGGCAATATGAACTCATTGAAGCATGGTACCCAAATACCACCTGGAACCCCTATGGCCGCTCTATCTCAATTTTTAATAGCTATGAGTTTTACAAAGGACGAACAACCTATGCCGAAATAGGAGGATGTTACTATTCCGCTCGCCTAGCAGTAAACGAACAATTAAACAAAGAACGTAGACAAGCAGGAGTAACAGTAATCAGAGAAGCACATCCTGGTTACATAATGCCTATAGGTGTCTGGAATGTCCGTGAAAGCGTTAGAAAATCATTAAAAAACTCTTTCAAAAAATTTGACACCCTATCTCAAGCGCTTGTTTACATCTCACAACAGATGGATATACCCCTCCAGAGGTGGATTAGAAATAGTGCGGTTCTAAAAAACAAGTTATATCAGAAAAAAATAGAGGACTTCTAAAAGTGAGGGATATATGGAGATAAGAGAAGTTAAATGTAAAACAGCACTGTCAACTTCGACTCTACCGGGTTTAACCTACTCTTTAAACCCCTACAAGGGGTGTCAGCATAAATGCGCTTATTGTTACGTTCCAAATGTACTACGAGTCAATAGGGATCAATGGGGTGAATATGTTGAAATTAAAACAAATATCCCCTTAGTTCTTTCAAAAGAACTTAGAAAGAAAAAACCTGGCGTAGTAGGCGTATCAACAGTTACGGACCCATATCAACCAGTTGAAAAAAAATACAAACTTACAAGACACTGCCTTGAACAACTCCTCAGATACGATTTCCCTATTTGTATTCAAACAAAATCATCACTTATAACAAGAGATATTGATCTTATATCAAAATTCACAAAAGCAGAAGTCATGATGAGTATCTCAACTTTTAACGACAATGAACGGAAACTCCTCGAACCATATCCTTCCACAATTAATGAACGATTTAAAACACTAAAGGCTCTATCAGAAAATGGGATAGAAACCAATGTTTTTTTAGGCCCAGTCTACCCAACAATTAAAAAACAAGATCTGCCAAATATTATAGATAAATTCATACAATCAGGTGTGAAAAAAATAATGATAGACAAATTTAATCTAAAACCAGGTATCTGCAGTAATATAACTAAATCTCTGCAAAAAAATCAAGATGTCTATAAAATCTTCTTAAAAAACATCAAAAACAATGATTATTACAACGAAATAAGAACTAATTTATTTGAAATCTGCGAGGAAAGAAACATAAAAATCGTTGACGCGTTCTAAAACACTAACTCTGTTTACATATTAAATTCTCTTTCTTCAACAACCCTAGCTTTACCACCAACTCTTACAGTATCTCCATTTATTTCAACGAAAACCCTGCCAGGTCTACAAATAATATCTCCTTGTTCACAAATAAAACTCCCATCTTTTATTATATTGTTTTTTGTTAGATAACTGCAAACTGCGCCATTTGCAGTACCTGTAACTGGATCTTCATTTACCCCATATACTGGTGCGAAATCTCTCGCATGGTACAAAGACCCGGGTTCAATGGTTTCAAAACAGAATAAATGAAAACTACCAGCATCTAATTTAGTGCAAATATTTTTTATTTTATCGAAATCTGGTTTAATATTTCTAAGAGTATCCAAGGATTTTATACAAATCGGAAATGTAAAAACCCCTGTAGAAACAATTTGCTTTGGAAGAGAATCATCTATTTCTTCATCTGATATATTTAACGAATCTGCTATTTCATGTGTATCAATGTGTACATTTTTTAGGATGGTTTTACTCTGATACATCATCACTTTGTCTATTTTCTTATCTTTTGTGAACTCTATGTCAACTGGTAATATGCCTGCTTTTGTTTCCTGTGTAATAACAATTTTTTTGTCGTGAGTGAGTTCTCTTTGTAAAGCCATGGTGTAAAAAGTGGCTATTGTTCCATGGCCACAGAGATCAACTTCAACATTTGGAGAGAAAAACCTGGTTTTGTAGTCTGCTTTTTTGCTCGGATATACAAATGCGGTCTCTGATACTTTTAATTCTCGGGTAATGAAAATCATTTGTTTTTCAGTAAGTGGTGGAGAATTTAACAATACCCCTGCTGGGTTCCCACCATCAAGTGATTCAGTAAATGCATTTACTTTTTTTACATAGATCGTAATTATGCCTCTATTCCTCTATTTATTAACTGTTTAATAGATTTTTTACGTTTTTATGTGATTTTTATGTTTTAACCCTAGAAATGTTTAAATATAGTTACTTTTATTTAAATAATATGAACAAAAGACTGCCTTTGTTGGCAATTATTTTAGCTATTTTACTTCTTTTGTCGGGATTATCACCAGTTGTTAATTCCAAAGAAATCACAGATAATCAAGATAAAATAACCGTTGAAGTAAACCAGTATGGCCCCAACGGCGTCAAGAAAGTTTTAACAGAATTAGATGTTGAGGAAGCTAGGGAACTACAAGAACATTTTGAGAAGCTACATGAAGCAATTGACAAAAAGGATCAAAAAGAAATTTCAAAATATGAATCACTAATAAACGAAAGAGGAATATTTGGTGAAAACTATCAAAATATTTACTCAAGATACCAAACTCAAAAACTTAACTTAATAACAAAGAACCCTCGCTACCAAGATAAACTCACCACTCTGTCAAATTATGATGATAATATCTCAAATTCAATGTGTCTCTTTTATGCCTCCGGAGAAGGAATAATGATTTTCACCATTGGAGTAAAACTTGCAGAAGCGATACTTGAAACAATAAGCAATGCTTCATCATTCCTAGAACAACTAGTACTCCTTCTAGCTTTTCTCCCAATATACGTACTAGTCATGCTTTTCACCCATGCTATTCCATTCAGAATAGCCCTCCCAATTGGTATTGTACAAATGACAAATGGAAAAATATCAACCCGTGGCACAGCAGGATATAAAACAATTTATGTAGAAGATGAAACTGTTAATGTCAATGTTAGCGGGTTCACAGGCATCACAGTCAGCATTCCCTCATTCTCAGAGGAGGACGACTCAGCAGGATTCTTATTTGTCTCCGGCTTTTGTTTACAAGCAGAACAAATCACTTAGCCATCTTTTTAATATCTTTCAAAGTTTCCATCAGCATAATTTTAAGTATAAAGAGGATATTACCGGAAGAAAACTACCTTAACATATCTATTAAAGATAATTTGAGT
>CAZGOD010000017.1:0-31956 GCA_964527715.1 uncultured Thermoplasmatales archaeon
TTGATTAAATGGTGATTTTCTTCTGAATGTATCAGCAACAGGTGCTCTGAAATGAACCTTGTTTCCACCCATATTTTTCACCTAATCTCTATCCCACTATTACCTTTAAACATATAAAAATTATTGCTGCTGTAACAGCAGAAACTGGAACAGTTATTATCCAACATGCCATGATTCTCTTTATTATTTTTAAATCTACAGCAACGATACCTTTTGCAAACCCAATGCCAATTACAGAGCCTATGAGTACCTGCGATGTAGATACAGGTAAACCAAGACGAGAACATACTAAAACAACTAGTGCCGTACTGAACTCTGCAGAAAAACCCCTTGTCGGAGTAATCTCCGTAATTTTTTTACCAATGGTGCCAATGACTTTATACCCCCATGTTGCAAGACCAACAACAATACCCGCACCGCCAAGAACAACCAACCACAGAGGAACTCCAATTACTGATTCAATAGCACCAGATTGAAGAATGTTTATAACAGCAGCTAAAGGGCCAATAGCGTTTGCTACATCATTCGAACCATGAGCAAAGGCAACAAAACAAGCAGTCATTATCTGAAGATAAATAAAAACATGCTCGATAGAACGATATACATCTTTATCAGTCTCCAGCTTACCAGGTTTATAACGATTTACAAGCACGTAACTAAGAACAGCAGAAATGATACTAACGACTAGTGTTATCCCCAAAACTGTTGTAAAACATATAGTAGGAAAATCAGTGCATTCAAGACTTTTAAAAATAGAAAATAAAATAACAGAAACAAGAGCAAACGTGAAAAACGGAAGTGCTTTTTTAGTAGATTCAAAGGGCTTCCTTGTATCAAAGATAACTTTTTTTATGACGAAGAAAATGAAAAATGCAAGTGCTGCGCCAGCAAGAGGGGATAAAATCCAGCTTTCCCCTATCTGAATTATTTTTCCCCAGCTCACCGCTGAAACGCCCGCTGCAACAACACCGAAACCAATTAAAGCCCCTACTATAGACTGGGATGTTGATATTGGTAGTGCAAAATATGTTGATATCGTAATCCAAATAGCAGCAGCGAGTAACGCAGCGAGCATCCCGTAAACGTAAATAGATGGATCAGCTGAAAATAACACTGGATCCACGATTCCATTTTGAATTGTTTTTGTAACATGAATGCCTATTAATACGGCTCCAGCGAATTCAAAAATACCGGCAATCAAAATAGCTTGTCTAATAGAGATGGCTTTGCTACCTACGGAGGTCCCCATGGAGTTTGCTACATCATTAGCGCCAATACTCCATGCAACATAGAAAGCTATAGCAACAGTGCTGCCACCGATCAATATGAAAGTAGGATCCAACGAAAGCCTCCGCCTCAATTAATGTCGTTGAAACTTGAAACAAAATTTATGTAAATAAGCATTGCGAAAAGAACAACTGCACAAACAAAATTCCCTAATCATAATTCCTATTTATGCAGCAACCATCGGAGAGATTATACTCGATCGTTTTTCTCTGCTTTTCCTTTCTAATGTCAACCACAGCTATAGAAATGCTATCATCTTCAATATCTATGATATTGAACGTGTTACCAAAATGTGCTCTGGTACGGTTACAAGAAAACGTGCCCGCGTTGACAAGTAATGTTTTATGGATTTTCACTGCAAATGGAACATGCCTATGGCCCATAAGAACAAGAGGAACCTCATTTTTTAAAAGAATATCGAGTGTTTCACCAGCATCCTCAATGATATTTGTTTCTCTACCAGAATTAGGAACAGGAATCACATGATGATGAAATCCTATAATGGTCATGTTATCATTTTTCTTGATTCCCTGTTCAATAAGTTTATGTCTACCTCTACCAAGTCTTCCATCATCTTTATCAGGCTCGCTCGATGCAAGACCAACTAAAGTAACATCGTCATATGTATGGATAAAATCAGTCTCACCAAAAAACTCAGGAAATAGCTTGAATCCGAGATTCCGCTCATCATGATTCCCTGGTACAATAACTAGTTTTTCATCTATCTGATTAAGTTTCTCCTTTGCAAATTCATATTCTGAGAGAAGGCCGTCTGTGGTCAAATCACCAGAGATAAAAACAATATCAGCGTCAAGCTTGTTCATCATCTTTGCAGCCTTATCAAAGATCTTTTCATTAAAATCTGTTCCATAGTTGCAATGTGTATCAGAAATATGTGCAATTTTCATAGAAAGGCGATAAATGCTTGTTCTTTATATGTTTTGTCTCAATTTTTATTGCACGGTGATTGTTACAGTATCGTTACTTTTTATTGATTCAAACTGAACATTAAAAAATTGCTTAATCAGCCACATATTAGTCTGTGCATGACTGCTTACCTCTCGCACAATACAAGTTGATTTTCCTACAGATTTTGCTATGGCCATGTACGGAAGTATTTGATCAAATGCATAAACATCGAGTGTAACACCCGAATCAATTTCATCTATAAGCTGTATAGCAGCATTTTCTCCAATTTTTTCAGACGGCACACCTTTTTCCCCAAGAACAGTGGAACCAAGAATAACGTCTTCTGATTGGGACCATAGTGTGATTCCAGTGCCTGTACAATGGGATGTTGTTTTGTCTATTTTTACTGATGATTTCAGATTTTTTTTGAGTAACGTTTTTACCGCTGCATGTTTCATACGTGTGCTGATGTGATCTGGAAGATTGGCAATATGGATAATCCCGTGGACCTCTAGTAATTTCTGCGCATTGTCCAATTGTAGGGGCTGAATATCCCTGCATGAATCTATGGTTAATTCCGCTTCACCACCCCCTTTGGGATAATATCCACGTCTGATCAACCGGGCGTTAACAGATACTCCCATTTTTTGTATCAATGGTAAAAAGACGTGCTTAAAGTAATCCCAGGATGGAGACCATCTCACGTCTGTTCCTCCAGTTAACCGAATGATTATCGATTCTTTTGTTTTTAATGACGAAAGAATACACGCCTGAAACGCAAGTGTAATACTTCCAGCGGTACCAATATCAAATTCATATTCTCCACCTTTTGGAGTTCCTGGCGAAAATCTTAGGATGGAGGAACCGATTTCCAATCCTTCTGTTTCTGCATCACAGAGTTCTTTTATACTTTTTATTGCGATGAGATGTTGTGGTTTTATGCCTGGGTTTGGACGATTAGAACGTATGTTTTTTATCTCTATGGGGTTTTTTGTTAAAACAGAGAGTGCTACAGCAGTACGAAATATCTGCCCTCCACCTTCACCATAAGAACCATCGATTTCTATCAATATTACCCACCAGACTTCATTGTAGGATATCCATGAGCATTTGAAGCGCAGCAGCGCAAGTATTGCTCTTATTTTCAAGTCTATCACCCGAAAACTGAAACTTTTTAACCACTATCTTATCCGATGTGGAAACAGCGATGTAAACCAGTCCAACAGGTTTTTTCCTGGTTCCACCCGTGGGCCCTGCGATACCTGTGGTAGCAATCCCGATGTCAACATTTGATTTTGCCCTCACATTTTCTACCATAGCTTTTGCAACCTGCTCACTAACAGCACCATACTCCTCTAGTAATTCTTCTGAGACGCCTAACAATTCATTTTTAGCTCGGTCACTATAAGAAATGACTCCTCTATCGAAATACTTGGAGCTACCTGAAATGTTTGTAAGAGTATGCGCAATTAGACCACCTGTACAAGACTCAGCAGTTGCAATTGTTAGGTCTTGTTTTGTCAACAAGGTAAAAATTTTATTAAGGAGTTCTTTATCTACCAAACCTAATTACCTCTCTAAGCAAATTAAGGATATCATATTTAAAGTATTATCCTAGAACTATATGTTAAAGGTTAAATAGGAAAATCTTTATCCAGTCCATTACGCCATAATTAGCCCCGTGGTGTAGTGGTCAATCATGTTGGCCTTTGGAGCCAGCGACTCCAGTTCGAATCTGGACGGGGCTATCACATTTGCTCCCGTGGTGTAGTCCGGCCAATCATTCTGGCCTTTCGAGCCAGCTACACGGGTTCGAATCCCGTCGGGAGCACTCACTTCCTTTTCTTCTTTTCTTTTTATGTTGCATTTTGTTAAATAAATTATGTGTTGTTTTTATAATAACAAACATTCGATAATTGATCTATAAAACTTATATATTACTTAAATAATACACAGAAATATTATTATATAGCCAACTGTATAATAATATGGGGTAAATGAAACGAGCAACTAATCTACTAATTACATTAGCTTTAGTAATAATATTCTTAGTTCCAACTAGTTTAGGATCAGAAGTTAACGTAGTGGACATACCCACTACTATAAGTTCAGGTAGTTACGAAAAAGGCTATAGATATAATATCCAAGGCAGGACATATATACATCTAGAAGGAGAACCCTATGATAGAGGCTACCAATATGGATACCTAGCAGCTACAGAAATAACAAATTGCTTTCTAAGATGGGCATACTATGGACATGCTGTCCACGGTATGAAAATATATTTTTTAAAAAACTATGAAGATTTATCACAGAAATGGTGGGAACTCTGCAAATCAAAAGCTATGAAATACTTTGAAAACAAGGTTCCAGAAGAATACAAACAAGAAATGCAAGGAATGACAGACGGTTTAAATGCTAGAAACGCAAAAATCTTCGGAAAAGACTTTTCATATGAAGACATCGTAGCATCCCAATTCATCCAAGACGTTGAATACGCTTTTTATTCTAAACTTAGCTTTAGAAAATTCCACCCTGCTCGAAACCTAATATATGCTGTAATAGATTTACTAAAAGGAAAAAACAACTTCGAAGACCACCCTGGGCACTGCAATGCCTTTATCGCAACAGGGGATTCAACCAAAAATGGAGAAATCATAGTTGCACATGCAACAATATTTCCCAAAGTTATCGCTGAAAGATGTAACTTCATAGTTGACATAAAACCATCAGATGGATATAGATTTATGATGACAGGCCCCCCGGGTTCACTATGGAGCCAGGAGGATTACTATCAAAACGAAAAAGGAATAATACTTACAGAAACAGAACTTTGGCCCCAAGGACCTTTCGACATTAAAAAAACACCCAAGGGGGTAAGATCTAGAACAGCTATTCAATATTCCTCAAGTATCGATGAAGTAATTCAATATTTAGAAAAAGATAACAATGGACTTGTTCCAAATGAATGGTTAATCGGTGATACAAAAACTGGAGAGATCGCAAGATTAGAACAACCACTCTTTAACACGGTAGTTACAAGAAAAAACAACGGGTTTTTTTTCTCCTGCACAACCCCCCATAATGATAAAGTTGAAAGAGAAATCTGGGGCATTATACCTAAAGCAATAGCAATAAAAATTGGTCTTCCAAATAAATACGAAAATAAAAGAACTGATAAATTTAATGAATTAGAAAAAAAGTATCATGGAGAAATTAATACTGAAATCGCTAAAAAAATTATCACAACTGTTCCACTTTGCAATTCCACTAGTGATTGTAAAATCACCAGCTCTAAATTATTAGAAAACATGGGCTTAATCTCATATTTTGGGAAGCTCGATGGAACAGGTTGGGTTCCCGATGAGGATATGATAAAAAAATACAAAGAAGTCTCATTATTACCCACTAGTGGATGGCTGGAGATATATGATTCAAACTTTAATGAAAAAGGACTCATATCAACAGTTAATCCCCGTTTTAAAGAGTCAAATATAAAACTTTTATGGAATTTTAATTCAGAGGATATAGGTAATAGCAATTATCATTCTTTAGATATCTCAGAAGGAGTAGTTTTTTCAGCTGGATCTACTGGACAAGTTATTGCAATCGAAGCAGAAACAGAGAAAACACTATGGAACCAAAGACTAGCAGATAAAACAGTTGAACCTGCCGTTTATAATGAATTATTATTTGTTGGATCAGATCAAGGCTTACATACACTAAATAAAGAAAGTGGAAAAATTAAATGGGAACAAAAAATTGGTGAAGTAATCTCAAAACCTACCATTTATAAAGATACTGTTGTAGCTGGTTTCTTAGATGGAACAATACACGCGTTTAAAATAGAAACAGGAGAGAAAACATGGTCTTATCAATTTAATAACAAACCATATGTCTCTGAAGTAAAAAATAATATTGTTTCCATTGGAGCTGGCAAATCCTGTTATGGATTTAATCTATTAAACGAGGAAATAATCTGGGAATTTGAAACTGAAAAACTAATAACTGCGCCTCCAAAAATAACAAGTGGAACAGTGTATTTTGGCTCCTGGGATGGACGCTTATATGCTGTTGATTATGCTACTGGTGATCTCAAATGGAAATATGAAACAGGCTGGGGGATAGATTCAACGCCTGAAATATCGGATGGTATGGTTTTTGTGGGTTCACTTGATAACAAGTTTTATGCAATTGATGAAAAAACTGGGGAGATGGAATGGTGTTTCCAATGTAAATCCGCTATTCACTCAAACCCTGTTGCCTATGGGGGACTTGTGTTTTTCGGCTCTGATGATGGAATATTCTATGCACTAGATAAAGAACAGGGAGAATTAACCTGGAGCTACGCTCCTGGATATTTTTTAAATGATACCTCAGTCAACAACTACATTGTAACACCAATTATTGCAAGCCCGGTTTTAAACGATGGGGTTGTTTATTTTGGTGCAAAAGGTAGCATTTATGCATTAGAGGCACAGACTTTTGAAGCTGCTAAGAAAGAAAAAACTGAGGAAAGCAATTACGACTTATATCTATTAATCGTATTATTTTTAGCTATCATAGTAGCATTACTTATTGTTTATAAAACAAAAAAGAAATAATTTTGTTTTTATATGCCATAAGGTTCAGTAACAGGATGCCAATCAAAATTAGATCGAATTCTAAGAGTACGATATAAATAAACAAATGATAAATCAGATATCCTATATGGTATACGTTTTGGTAGCCAGCTAAGACTTGTTGATTTTAAACCAATCCAGTCACTCCAATAGTTATCTTTCCAGGTGTTAAAATATGATTCCATGTATGTTGCATGTTCATAAAAAACCCTGGGGACATCAATAATGAAATTATTTTTAGTGACTTTATTATGAGTACTTTTTAAGATACGACATCCAATTAAATTATTTTCAATGTTGTTAAGTTCAATAATATTATTATTTGACTCTTTTAGCTTTATACCGATATTGTTTTTATTAATAGTATTATGTGAAATAACACAGTTATCCACATTTAACAGATAAAGGCCACAACATAGAGGGGCACTATTGAGAATAGTAAAACAACTAACATTCACCTCATCTGTGATAACAGTGATCACGTTTCCTTTCATATTTCCATCAACAACAGTTAAATAAGAATCCTCGCCCGTTAGATTTATTGATTTATCCACAATGATGTTCTCATTATACGTACCAATTTTAACAAAAACAGTGTCACCATCACCTGAGTCATAAATTGCCTCCTGTACCTTGGTATAATCAGTGCCACCATCATCATCCACTACAAACATGCTGTACTCATTGTTAACCACCAGATGAATAGTGTCACTATATACTCCATCGTTACATACAACACTTAATCTAAGATTATACAACCCCTCATCTAACAAACTAGTATCCCAAGAAACGATAGTTTCATGATCTTTATTCTCGGTAGAATTAACAAGTTCCATCCATACACCGTTTTCCGGGTTTTTCCCCTTGCAATATTTCAAAATAAAATATTGAAAACCATTACCACCCGTGGATCCAACTATATCAACCATGTTTTTAACCTGAGCACAATGTGATGGAGATATTATCTCCACGGAAACATGATTTTGCCCCCTTTGTAACGCCATATATGCGTTTAACCTTCCACTTCCAATGTATTTAGTAACTGTTGGAGGTAGTCTATCAGCGCTTTCACAGATAACATCTTTGGTTTCATCTGGACTGAGACCCGGGTTTTTTGAAAGAAGTAAACCTGCGACACCTGCAACATGTGGACAAGCCATACTTGTACCAGATGCAACATAATAATCCTCATGCACTATATAGTCACCAAAAGGATTCATATTAGTGTTATCAGCTCTAAGTGAAAGAATATCCTCGCCTGGTGCCGCAATATCGACCCATGAACCCCAATTAGAGAAACTATACTTTTCATCATACTTGTTTGTTGCAGCAACAGCTATAACATTTTCATATGCCGCTGGATAAAACCTAATATCGGAGTTATAATTACCTGCACCAGCAACTAAAACAACACCCTGATCATGTGCGTAATTTAAAGCATCTTTTAACAACCTTGAATAAAAAATGCCACCCCAGCTCATACTTATAACATCTGCACCATTGTCAACAGCGTAAATTATTGCATCAACCGATCCAAAACTTGTACCCTTACCAAAATTATTCAAAATTTTAAGAGGCATTATTTTACAATTCCAACAAACACCACTCATCCCAATACTATTATTACCTACACCAGTAGCTATACCAGCGCAATGTGTTCCATGACCATAATAATCTATAGGATTGTTATCGTTTGAAATAAAATCCCAACCTATAGTATCGTCAACATAACCATTATTATCATCATCTATGCCATTACCTGGTACTTCGCTAGGGTTATTCCAAATATTACTTGCTAGATCAGGATGGTTATAATCTACACCAGTATCAACAATGGCAATAGTTATACTAGAATTCCCAGTTTCGATGTCCCATGCTTCTGTCGCATCAATATCATAATCATTTGATTGAGCTAGAGCCCATTGACTATCTAAAAGCATATCGTTAGGAACGTTACATGTGTGGTAGATATAATTTGGTTCAGCATATTCAACATTGGAATCTAGTTTATATTTTGCTAGGACAACTGGTAGATTAATGTTCTTCGTATATGTGATTTTATAAACATCTGATAAAACGTTTTTTGTATCTTGTTTTGATAATTTTTCAAAAGTTTTTACATTGTTTCTAACGAGTTCTGGTGTTATCTCAGCTTTTTCTTTGAATTTTACAATAATCTCATTAGTTGCATAATCTTGTTTATCAGAATTATTTTCAGAGGTTTTTTCTGCTTTCGGTTGTATTATCCCTGATTCTGCATTTGTAAGTGGAAAAATAGCAGTGGCTAGTAGAAATATGGTAATGAATACCACTAAACTTTTTTTGAATAACTTTGTCTTAACCACTAATTATAATATCTGACTAATATTATATAAATAATTTTTTGTTTTGACGGCTTTTCGCCTCTAAAAAACGATATTTTATATTTCTACTAGTTCAACTGTGAAATCAATCCATCCATCAAACTCATCAGCTACTGAATCTAATTGCCCATCATCGAAATAGGAAGAATTGGATTTAATCTGTGGGTAGAAACTACCAGAGGCACTAAAAATACTAGTAGATTTACCATACAAATCAATCTGACTACCACTCTCTTGATCCCATGCTTCTATCTCCACAAAAACATGAAAGACATCATCATCTACATCTACAACATAGTAAATCGGATCATAAACCTCTATCACATCATTATAAACAGAACTCTGTTTATCTCCAATTTTCACAAAATCTTTAATATCATCATCGTAAACTGAAACTATTATATTGAAATAGATATCCGGTGTAGATGAAACCAGTTCTTCACAATGAAACCCCATGATACTAATCTTTACACCAGCATTACCATTGATATAAACATCAGAGTTATCACCTATTCCATCATCATCAAAATCTATCCATTCATTTTCGTCATCGGGGAACATATCTACATCATCGTTAAAACCATCCCCATCTGAATCTTTGGATGAGGTCACACCAGTTAAATTATCTCCTTGAAAGTTTACATAAATCAATAAAACAGCAGCAAAAAATATTATAACTAATACAACTGGTAAAATTGTTTTTTCCCCCATAATACTTTTCTCCCTCTGAAATATAAGAATCTTGTATCTAATATTAAATTTTTCTTAAAAAACCAGTTACAGAAAAAGTGAGTAGATTGTAACTACTTATTTTTTAAAAATATCGAATTTCTCAAGAGCATTAGAAGCGCTTTTTCTAACAAAATTATTATTATCTCTCAAAGTCTCTAACAAAGGTACAACCGCTCTTTTATCACCAATCTTCCCAAGAGCAGTAGCCGCATCACTTCTAACCTCCCAATATGGGTCCTTCAAAGCTTTCATTAATGGCTTAACTATTTTTTCTCCACCTATTTTCTCAAGTGCATAAACAGCTGAGACTCTTACAAAACTATCTTCATCTTTAAGAGTTTTAACTAAATCTTTAACTGCTTTCTCAGACCCGGTTTTACCAATTAAAATAGCAGTAAGAGACCTAACTCTTTTATCATTATCCTTTAATGACCTGATTAGAACATCTACATCTTTTTTTGGTGCGATCCGATTCAAAGCAAAAACTGATTCCTTTCTCACAACCGGATCATTATCATCAAGTGCTTTTATGAGAGCATCTATTGCTTTTTTATCACCTATTCTACCAAGTGCTTTTGCAGAGTTAATACGTACCTCAGAGCATTTATCTTCTAACGCTTTAATAATTGAATCAACGGTTTTAGGATCACCAATTTCTCCTAGGAAATAAGCTGAATGCCATCTAATCTCATCTCTCTTATCCTCTAAAAGAGTTTTAACAAGTGGATCAATAATACGAGGATCTTTTTTATCTTTCAAAACATTAACAGCAGAAAGCCAAACATTTTCGTTTTCATCAGATAGTCTATCCAACAGAGCATCTTTTACTAATGGGCTATCCCAATCTCTTAATTTATAAACAGCTTTAGCTCTTTTACCCCAATCATCGTTATTTAAATCTCTAAGTAGCTTATCAAAATCATGCCGTGAAGATACAACATCATCTTTCATAGAATCACTATCCTAAACTGTTCTTTTTCAAATTACATATTACAAGCATTGTTAATAATTTTTTGTTAAAAAAGGGGGATGAATATTTATATTATCATTTATATTACGTCTTTAAGGAGCAGAAGGATGGGATATAAAAAGGAGAACAAAACAATCTTCTATTCTAAGCTATTAATATAATATGTTATTTAAAATATGAGATGGATGAGAAAAAATGCCTGGTAACTGTTTACTAATAATATCAAAAAACGAGGGTGTTAACCCAATTTCAATAGCAGAACATGCCATGGAATCAGACGTAGTAGACAAAGTTATAATATCTGATGGCTCAAACCCAGAGACATTTAACCGTCTTAAAAAAAGAGAAACCAAAAAAGTCGAAGTCATAAATGAAAAAAAATTTGTAAAAACCCATGAAATCGGTAAAGGAATAGGAATGATAAATGGGGCTCATGCCGCCCTTAAACAAGATTTTGACCGAATCGCGTTCATTGATGGAGATATCTATAACCCTAATATGAGGAAATGGTTCCAGTTTTTATTTGACCCACTTGAAAGAAACACAGATGTAGTTAAAGCCTCATTTTCAAGGAACCCTGCTGATGGGCAAATAACTAGACATATTACAAAACCACTCATCGCCATGTTTTTTCCAAACGCATGGGAAATTGATCAACCACTTGGCGGAGAATTCTCATTGAAAAAAGAAGTATTAAAAGATCTTTTCACCAAAGGCATCCCTGCACCATATGGCTGGGGTATTGATACTTTTATTACTCTGAAATCCTTGATCTATGGTTATCAGGTCAGCGAGGTATATCTTGGTCAGAAAATGCATGGTAAAAAAACACTTACTAATCTTAGAAAAATGTTCATACAATGTTTCCAAGAAGTAGTCCGCATGATACAATATTTCTATGGCCTTGAGGTCAGGAAAAAAATTAAACCCATTGTTAGAGTTTCATCGCCCTTTAAGAGGGATGTTTGTTTTGATGAAACCTATATGGACGTTAAGGTAGAGGTATTACGTAGTTTGAATGATTTTAAACTCATGAAAAAAATGTACCTCCCACATGATGACTTGTTCTATGATATTAAAAACGTAGAAGATTTTGACACTTTTTATAAGAAAAGTAAATTGATAAATATTAACATCTGGGTGGAAATGCTCTATTGGTTTATCAAAAAATATTCACCTGATTTAATAAATCAGTACTATTTTAGATGGAAAATACGTGCTCTAAGTTTTTGTTTACATGAAATTAACACAGTTCAACAAGCAGAAGATCGTACAATTTTTCAAGCTAAAAAAGCTTTTGATTTCATGTATAAAATCGGGGAACACACAGCAGTTGACAGCCGCTCAAAAAAAATGTATTTCTATAACACCATGAGATAAAAAATAAAATTATTTTGTAAGTTTCAATATAGCCTCAGCTATATCGCCTTTAGTTTCCTTAAGTGCTTTTTTCGCTTGCTCCTTTGTCTTACCAGTCTGTTCAGCTACTAGTTTTATATCATCCTCAGGGACTTCCTCTTTTTTCTCAACAATACGTGGTTTACCTGTTATCTGATAGGTTTTTTGACCCTGGGCATCCATAATTGTTACCTCAGCATCATCAAAAATGTAATCCTTGGTATCAGTTTGAATAATAATTTTTTTCACATTTTCGATTTCTTTAACACTTATTCCTAGTCTTTTCATCATTTGATTCATTTGTCTAGGGTTCATCCTTCCAGGCATCATAAATGCGTACCCCTTTTTTTATGTTTTAAAGAGTATATGCTTTTTGTTATTTGTATTTTGTCGATAATGAATATCTTCTTTTTGTTGTGTGTTGGTTTTATAAAAAACAAGGTTCAAACGAAATCAATGTAAAAATATATTCCTCGATAAAACCTAAAATATATAGCATATTACTTGTTTAACGTTTTTGCTATGATAACCAGTAAAGAAATCAAAGTTATCGATAAAAACTCAGAGTTTTATGGCATTCCAGCATCAGAGTTAATGGAAAACGCTGGAAAAGGATTAGCAGATTTCATAAACACGAAGCTCAAACCCAAGAATAAGGACATACTTTTCTTCTGTGGAATTGGTAACAACGGCGGAGATGGATTTGTTGCAGCAAGACATCTAGCAAACCAGAAACATAATGTCACAGTTTTTTTAACAGGAAAAGAAAAAAATGTTAAAACCAAGACCTCTCAAGAAAATCTACGTAAACTCAAAAAAACAAACACAAAAATCTATGGTCTCGACTCATTAGAAAAAATTGATGAACTAATAGCTTCAAGTGATGTTATTGTTGATTCTATGCTTGGTATTGGTTTATCAGGTGCTCTAAGAGAACCCTATTTGGGTTTTGTAAAAAAAATTAATGCTTCTAAAAATAAAACTATTGTCTCAGTTGATATGTCCACAGGTCTTGGAACTACTAGTTTTGTGAAACCTGATTACACTGTAACATTTCATGATGTAAAAAACGGGATGAACAAGAGTAACTGTGGTGAAATCAGAACCGTGGACATAAAAGTACCACAAAAAGCTAAGGAATATGTTGGACCTGGTGAACTAATAACATTTTACCCAGTTCCAAAAAAGGATTCACATAAAGGTGAAAACGGTAGACTTTTAATTGTTGGTGGCGGACCATATTATGGTGCACCAGCTCTTTCAAGTTTTGCTGCGCAGAGAACAGGAGTTGATCTTGTTTATGTTGCAACACCAAAGAAGGTTGCAAGAGCTATAACGTCTTATTCACCTTTGTTTATAAAACCTGTTAAACTAGCGAAAAACATTGCAAAATTTTCTCCTACTCTGATTGTTAAAGAACTAAAAGATGAAGACATACTGATCAAGGATGATGTACCATTAATTGAGAGTCTTGTTAGTAAAGTTGATACATTGTTGATTGGACCTGGTTTAGGATCCGCAGAGGAGACTCAAAAAACTGTTGAAAAAATTGTAAAAATATTTGTTGATAACAAGAAATCAATTATTATTGACGCGGATGCAATTAAAGTCATCGGTAGGAAACCTGATTTAATACTAAATAGTCAAACTGTTTTAACACCACATGCTGGTGAATTCAAAGAACTTACAGATGTTAAATTATCAAAGATTTTAGATGAACGTAAAAAACATGTTCAGATATGGGCTGATAAACTTGGTGTAACAATCATTTTGAAAGGCCCAGTAGATATTATCAGTAATGGAACGTATACGAAATTAAATGATATCCATAATCCATCAATGACCGTGGGGGGTACTGGTGATGTTTTAGCGGGTATTATAGGTGCTCTTTTATCAAAGAATGTCGAGCCTTTTAATGCTGCTAGAATAGGTGCTTTTATTAATGGTTACGCAGGTAATCTTGCTTTTAAGAAAAGATCATATGGTCTTATAGCAACTGACGTAATTGAAGAAATACCTAATGTTCTAAAATCTTTTCTTTTATAAAAACCAGCTAGCTTTTTCTCAAAATGTTTATTACTATCATTTATGTTTTAAGTGAACTAATATGGATACCTCAAATGTTCAACCAATAATCAACGAACCAGCTCTCATCATAAAAGATAAAAAAATACTAGTCATAGCAGATACTCACATTGGAATAGAAAGCGAGCTCATAAAAAAAGGTATGAACGTTCAATCTCAAACAAAAAATATGACAAGTCACCTCGTACAACTATGTAAAAAACATAAACCAAAAAAAATCATCCTATTAGGCGATGTAAAACATAATATACCATCTTCAACGTTCCAAGAGCGGAGAGATGTAACAAATTTTTTAGAAACTATACAAACATATTCTATAGTTCATATTTTACCAGGTAACCATGATGGCAATATCAATAAAATATGCCCTGAAAATATAAAGATTCATCCATCTGATGGACTAATCATTGAAAACATAGGTTTCGTTCATGGTCATAGATGGCCAAACGATCAAATAATGAGATGTGAAATGATCATCATGGCTCATACACATCCAACTATAACGCTCACTGATAGACGAGAATATAAAACCTTTGAACCATGCTGGATTAGAACAAAATTTATAAAAAACAAGTTGAAAGAAAAATATCCAGATTCTAATAACCCCCAGTTATTAGTAGTACCGGCTTTTAACCCTATATGTGGCGGTATCGCTGCAAACCGAGAGGGCATTACTGGGCCAATTGGAAAAATAACAGATGTCGACAATGCACAGATATTTCTGTTAGATGGTACAGATATTGGAAAGGTAAAGGACATACAATAAAGGATCTATGTTGAGAGATAACGCTTAAATAATGTATTTTCAATAACCCCACCAAACCCGATTAGTAAATTTGTATTTGATGACCTATGGAATTAAATCTGACAAAAGAAAAGAAACAACTCCTAACAGTCTTCATAATGATAATCTTACCCATGATTTTAATCGGTGCCGGGATTCTTTATGAAATAACCATAGCCTGGTATTTCATACTGTGCATAGTATGGTTTGTCATGGGAGTAATTTTTTACGCTGCACTTAGTTAACAAAAAAACTTCTAATTCTTTAAGGAAAATAATAAATATTATTTAGTATTGCACTCGATAAGATGAAATCAATTTTTTCAGTATTGGACCCAAAAATACAAAAACTCTTAGAGACCCAGAAAATTGAAACACCCACTGAACCTCAGAAAAAAGCTATAATGCCGATATTGAACGGTGAGAATGTTCTTTTAATAGCTCCAACTGGTCTTGGAAAAACAGAGTCTGCTCTATTACCGATTTTTAATAATTTTTTAAAAGAAAAAAACTTAAATCAAGATGAAAAGGACAAGGGCATCTCAATTCTTTACATTACTCCCCTTAGGGCTTTGAATCGTGATATGCTTAGAAGAACCATTGAATGGGGGAAGGAACTAGGAGTTGAAATATCAGTTCGTCATGGTGATACGTCTCAGAGTGAGCGAGCTCGTCAATCTAGAAAACCACCTGATATGCTTATTACTACTCCTGAGACTTTTCAGATTCTTTTCACTGGTAAAAGGTTAAAAAGTTATCTAGGTAGTGTAAAGTGGGTTATTGTTGATGAGATACATGAGCTTGCTGATGATGAACGAGGGGTACAACTTGCTGTTGGTCTTGAAAGACTTTTTGAGTTGACATCTGAGAAAGGACATGGTTTCCAGCGTATTGGGCTCTCTGCTACTGTTGGAAGCCCAGAGGAGGTGTCACGTTTCTTGAGTGGTGTCCAAGACAATGTTTTTCGTGATGTAACAATACTTGAGGTTGATGTCGCTAAACATATTGATATTAATGTGGAACTTCCAACTGTTATGAAAAGTGACTATAGTTTTGCTAATCGTTTTTCAATTGAGCCTTTTTCTTTTGCTTCACTTAGACGTTGTAAAGAACTCATTGATAACCATGTTTCAACCCTGTTGTTTATCAATACTCGTGATGGCGCGGAGATCCTAGCATCCCGTTTTAACCAATGGACAGAAGAGGATATATCAGTTGGTATCCATCATGGTTCTCTATCTAAGATCGCTAGGATAGAATCTGAGGATGACTTCAAAAATGGTAAACTCAAATCACTAATTTGTACATCATCACTGGAACTAGGCATAGACGTAGGTAACACAGATTTTGTAATACAATACAGCTCCCCCCGCGAGGTAAAACGGATCCTTCAGAGAGTCGGCAGATCAGGTCATAGCATAGGTAAAACATCTAGGGGTACAATAATAGCGACAACACCAGAGGATTTAGCAGAAAGCCTAGTCATAACAAGAAGAGCCTTAAAAGGTGAAATAGAAACACTTAAAGTTAGACAAAACTCGCTCTCCGTTCTAACCAACCAGATAATCTCAATAGCCCTAGAATATGGGAAAATAAAATCAGAGAAAACCTACAACATAATAAAGAGATCCTACCCATTCCACAAACTAGAACGGAGTGTTTTTGAAAAAATAGTAGAGCAACTAAAACAACAACGTAACATTTGGCTAGACGCGGAAGGATTTATCATAAAAAAAACTAACTCAAGGAACTACTTCCTTGAAAACATCTCAATGATACCAGATGAAAAGACCTACATGGCCATTGACATCAGCACTAGGAAACGCATAGGTAAACTAGATGAAACCTTCGTCCTAAACTATGGCTTCGAAGGAGCAAAATTCATACTACGTGGTAGACCATGGACCATTGTAAAACGAGAAAATGAGGATATACTTGTATCCCAATCAAAAGAAATAGGAAACATACCCTCATGGACCGGTGAAGACATACCCGTCCCATTCGAAGTAGCCCAAGAGGTCGGTAAACTACGAAGACTCATAGCAAATAAAACCGATATCAAAAACTATCCCTGTGATAAAAAGACTCTAAATAAACTCGTACAACAAATAACGAATCAGAAAAAACAAGGATTCGTAGTCCCTGATGATAAAACAATTACAATAGACGTGGAAGAAAAAACCGTTGTAATAAACACATGCCTTGGCACCAAAGTTAATGAAACACTTGGGAGGCTAATCTCAGCTATACTCGCACAACACCTAGGGGAAACCGTTGGAATAGGTAGTGACCCCTATCGTATTAACCTTGAACTACCAGGACGTTACCCAGTTGACAAAATAAAAGACATATTATTGAAAACTAAACCAGAATCACTATGGTATTTACTCAACACAGTTCTAAGAAACTCTACATATATAAGATGGCAACTAGTACACGTCGCCAGGAAATTTGGAGCGATTAGAAAAGACTTCGATGCAAAAAACATAGGTGTAAAAAAACTGTTCACATTTTTTGAAAACAGTCTCATATTAGACGAAGCTGTTGACAAAATAATCTGGGAGCGAATGGATGTTGAAAACACTCAGAAAATCTTAGATAAAATACAGAAAAATAAGATAAAGATTCATATTCAGAGGCTTTCACCTATTTCTCTCGCAGGTTTTGAAACCATACGTGGACTCATGCTCCCACAACGAGCAGATCGATCTATACTAATGGCTTTAAAGAAACGACTTGAGGACACAGATGTTACACTTGTTTGTACTAATTGTAACCATACTTGGGACTCCTCTGTTCGTAGGACCGATGCTAAGCCTAGCTGTCCAAAGTGTAGTGCTATAAAAATAGCGGTTCTACCCAGATATAACAAGGATTTCGCTAAGCTTCTCAAGAAAAAACGGAGAACAAAAGAGGAAGATAAGGAAGTAAAAAGACTTCATAAAAATGCTAGTTTAGTACTAACTTATGGTAAAAATGGTTTAATGACCCTGGTTGGGAGGGGTATAGGACCTGATACTGCTGCTAGAATCCTAAGAAGATACAACAGCATGGAATTAGAGAAATCAGATGAATTGCAGATAAAATTCCTAAGGGATATACTAAAAGCAGAGCTTACATATGCTCGTACAAGGGGTTTCTGGGATAACACATAAGAACAAGTAATTTATTCATATATCGGATGGATGCACAGGAACTAATTGAAAAAATACCACCTATTGAAAAAATACTGGGGTTAGTTTGGATAATCAACTGGGTTCTAGCTATATGGATATATCATATTCAATTCTTTTTAACAGGGTTGTTTTGCCTGTTTCTTGTTATACTTACACTGGGTTTTTTTGATAAAAAAGAAACAGGATTACCAAAACCCCCATATGGTTTCTCAATGGATAAAAACACTAGGACACTCACGGTTCAAAAAATATATGATAAAGATATAAAATGGGAGGATAACGAAATTTGCTCTGGTGAAGCAAAACTCCCAACAGGTGTTATCAAGGAAGGTGATGTTGTTACAAACTGTGCAGGGAACCTCGCGATTAGGCATATACCTAGTAATATTTTGATGGGTGGTTTTGATTTCAAAGAATCTAATAATATTAAATAAGAAGATTTGAAAATATACTTTAATAGATGAGTATTGAAATAATGTTCTAAAAAATGGGTTGCGGATGCCGAGATACAAAAATGATGAGTTAATTGGACGTATAATTCGAACTACTGTTAGTGTAATTGGTAGACGGACATCTGAAAGCTATGCTGTGATGGTTATAGGAACTGTTGTTAGACGACTTAGTGATAAATATGATTTTTTGAAAAATGTTGAAATTAGCAATGTGCAGTATTCTGAAATAGGTAAAATTGTTAACATTACAAAGGATTTAGATTATGTAAAAGCTGAAGACATTGGTAGAGCCTCGAGAGATTTTATTCAAAAGATTACTAGGACACTAGGTAAAAACGCTGGTTATTTTTTTATAAAAGAAATCAAAGAGGATTTACCTTATGAGTATGAGCAGACAATTAAACAATTAGGTGTTGATCTGGATTTTCTTCAACTTGAATACCTTACTGATAGAAAGAGTGTGTTTGATTTCCAAATTCCAAATTCAGAGCTTCTTGCCTATATTTTCCAGGCGTTGTTTGATATTTTAGCGAAGGAAAATGGTAGAAACTTTGCTTTTTTGACTTTAGAGGAACTAGTTAAAAGGTTTAGTACAAAATATGAGATTTTAGAAGATATCGAGGTAAATGATATTAGATATATGATGGGTGCTAATATTGTATCAGTCGATTCAAAAGTTGATATAGTAGACCCTGATGTTATTGGTAGTGTTACTCAGAAGATAATTCAGGAGACTAGTAATTATTTACAAGAAAAAGGTGGTATTCCTTTTATTGAAAAACTTAAAAATTATATGGGTGTAGAGTATTATCTTAAACTTGAGGAGATGGGGGTTAACCTTGGTGCTATTCATCTGAAACATGGTATGATTGTTAAACGTGTATTGAAAGCATTGGTGGATGTTTTAAGTGAAGCTAGTGCTGAGAGTTATGCTATTCTTGTTTTAGATAGAGTCTTAAGTAAGATTTATTATGATTATGAGTCGTTGAGGTTTATTGAGATTGATAGTTCTAGGTATTCTGATGGTTTTGATGCTGTTTGTATTTCTTCCGATATTGATTTAGTTAGTCCCTCTGAGGTTGGTAGAGGTATTCAGAAGCTTATCGAGAAGGTTTCTTCTGGTCTTGGTGAGGATGCGGGTCAGAATTTTGTGGACAAGTTGAAGTTCCGCCTGGGTAAGGCTTATGTTCTTAAGATGGAAGAGATGGGTGTTAATCTTCATCTGGTTCAACTTAGGCAGGATTTAGTTTTTTAGAAAGATAATCTCTGTATCGTTAATGAACGATAAATAAATCGGCAATTTTAAATATGGATTATTGTTACTTTGCATCTGGAGATAAAAGCATGGCAGACATAGGAATTGTTAGCTACGGAGCTAACATACCACGCCTTAGAATAAAAGCAGAAGACATCGCTAAAGTATGGGGAAAAGATGGAGAATCAATCAGCAAAGGCCTAGGAATAACAGAAAAATCAGTTCCATCAATAGACCAAGACACCGCGACAATCAGCGTCGAAGCAGCACGTGCAGCACTAAAACGTTGCAACATAAACCCGCAAGAAATTGGAGCTATCTATATTGGTAGCGAATCACATCCCTATGCTGTAAAACCCACGGGTACAATAGTCGGAGAAGCAATAGGTGCAACACCTGATCTCATGGTGGCAGACTACGAATTCGCCTGTAAAGCAGGTACCGCAGGGATACAATCATGTACCGCACTTGTAAAAGCAGGGATGATAAAATATGGTCTCGCAATAGGTGCAGATACCGCACAAGCTGCACCAGGTGATGCCCTTGAGTTCTCAGCATCTGCTGGTGGCGCCGCGTTTATAATTGGTAAAGACAACATCATAGCTACAATTAACCATACACTTTCTTATACCACAGATACCCCTGACTTCTGGAGACGAGCTGAGAGGAAATATCCATCACATGGTGGCCGTTTCACTGGTGCACCCGCATATTTTAAACATATATCAAACTGTGCAAATCGTTTAATGGAAAAAATGGGTACTAAACCTGAGGATTATACTTTTGCTATTTTCCATCAGCCTAATGGTAAATTCCCAGTGAATGTCGCTAAAAAACTTGGCTTCACAGTTGAACAAATCAAACAAGGACTTATTGTACCATTTATTGGTAACACATATTCTGGTGCTTCTTTAATAGGTCTAGCTTCTGTTCTTGATGTCGCTAAACCAGGTGACCGAGTTATTCTAACTAGCTATGGTTCGGGAGCTGGTAGCGATGGTTTTGACATCACAGTTACAGAGGGTATATCAAACTTGGCTCGTGATAATGCACCCTCTATTAAAGAAATGGTTGATGATAAAACATATATTGATTATGGTACGTATGCCAAGATAACTGATCTTTTGTATTGGGAGTGAAAAAAACTATGAGAGATGTAGCTGTTATTGGAGTTGGTTTAACAAAATTTGGTGAACTCTGGGATAAATCATTTCGTCACCTAATAGCTGAAGCTGGGTCAAAGGCTATACTTGATTCTGGTATAAGCGGGAGTGATATTGATGCGATGTATATTGGTTCTATGAGCTCAGGGAGGTTCATAGGTCAAGAACATGTTGGCGCGCTTGTTGCTGATGCATCTGGTTTCTCTCATTTACATATACCTTCTACTCGTGTAGAGGGTGCCTGTGCATCTGGGGGTTTAGCTGTACGTGAGGGTTATCTCTCTGTAGCATCTGGTTTAAACGATATAGTAGTAGTTGGTGGCATTGAAAAAATGAATGATGTAGCAGGTACCACTGCTACGGAGACACTTGTTACAGCTGCGGATCAAGAATGGGAAGCATTTTTTGGTGTAACATTCCCAGGTATTTATGCGTTGATTGCTACCCGTCATATGCATGAGCATGGTACAACTAGGGAGCAACTAGCTCAGGTGGCTGTTAAAAATCATGCTAATGGTGTTCTTAACCCATATGCTCAGTACCAACGTGAGCTTACAGTTAAACAGGTTCTAAGTTCAACGATGGTTGCGTACCCCTTGAGTATATTGGATTGTTCCCCTGTTACAGATGGTGCAGCATCCATAGTTCTATGTGCAGCTGAAAACGCTAAAAAGTTCACTGATAAACCTATTAAGATAATTGGCTCTGGTCAGGCCTCTGATAGCCTCGCGTTACATGGCCGTAGAGATATTTGTACACTTGATTCAACTGTTTACGCTTCTAAAATGGCATATAGCCAAGCAAAAGTAACTGCTAAGGATATTGATGTCGCAGAGGTCCATGATTGTTTCACAATAGCTGAGATATGCGCAGTTGAAGACCTAGGTTTCGTAGAAAAAGGAGAAGGTGGTAAAGCAATAGAAAACAAAATAACTACTCCAGATGGAAAGATTCCTGTGAACACCAGTGGAGGGCTAAAAGCAAAAGGTCACCCCGTGGGAGCAACTGGCGTAGCACAGGTCGTGGAGATAACACAGCAGCTTAGAGGCGAGGCTGATAAAAGACAAGTAAAAGATGCAAGGATTGGTCTTGCACATAACGTTGGTGGCTCTGGTGCAACGTGTACCGTCCATGTTTTGGAGGCGATATAAAAATGAAATCAAACGTGGCACGTTTCTGGAGGCAGATACCACAGCGTTATAGCATCATGGGTAACAAATGCGGATCCTGTCAAAGAGTTTTCTTCCCACCCCGTGAGGCATGTCCATTCTGCAGACGAAAAAGTATCGGCAAAATGCTGGACTATAAGCTTAGTGGAAAAGGAGAAGTCGTCTCCTATACTATTATACATGTAGCACCTGAAGATTTTGAAGAACAAGTACCCTACCCAATAGCTATCATCAAACTTGAGGAAGGTCCACAAGTAACAGCTCAAATTGTTGATTGCGATATAGATGATGTCAAAATTGGTATGAAATTAGAATCAACGTTCCGCAGGATACAAGAAGATGGCTACATTGGTGCGATCTATTATGGATATAAATTTAAACCTTTAAGGTGAAACATTGAATATTAAAAACGCGTTATCTGAAAAAATCGCGGGTGAAATCACTCTCAGCCCACAACCAGGTCAAACAATTCGTAAATGGCGTAGCATCTTCAATGTTAGCCAGACAGATCTAGCGAGACACCTGAGTCTTTCACCTAGTGTTATTAGTGATTATGAGTCAGGGCGGCGTAAGTCACCGGGTATTCAAACTGTTAAAAAAATCATTGAGGCTTTAATATCATTAGATGATAAACATGGTGGTAACATACTACGTAAATATAACTCAATGGTTGAGACTCAGGAGGGAATACTTGAGATCATGGAGTATCCTTTTTCTGTTTCTGCTCGTGAATTTATTAAAGAGATAAATGGTAATGTTTTATCTTCTAATGAGGCAAGTCTTAAGAAAAACGTTAAAGGCTTCACCCTGGTTGATAGTTTAAAAACCATTGAAACCATTAATGCGGGAGATTATAACCGTCTTTATGGTTGGAGTACTGAGCGTGCGATAATTTTCACAGGTATTCGTTATGGCCGTAGCCCTATGATAGCTATACGTGTTCACCCAGTGAAACCTACCCTAGTGGTTTATCATCGGCCTGGTTCTGTTGACGCATTAGCTGTTAAACTCGCTGACCGGGAGAACATTCCATTAGTTGTTACAAATCTGACTTTGGATGATCTGAAGAAAAAACTTGTTAAAATAGGGGCGGGATGATATTTTATGGATTTAATGGGTCTGTGTAGTATTTGTGGTAAACCCGGTGCTATGCATACTTGCCAGCTTTGTGGTAGAATAGTTTGCAGTAGTTGTTTTGACGTGCATAATGGTGTTTGCAATAGCTGTAAAATAGGAAAAAGATAGAATTATGCGCGATATCGTCTAGTTTTTTTCACGTTACTCTGGTAAATGTCATCGTTGAGCCATAGGATTCATATGTAAAACTGTTACTACCTGAGAACGTTATATTGAAACACATTGGATAACCAAAGTAGACAAAACAGAGTTGCCCGCTTTTGAATTCAAAGTCTGCCCACTCTACATATGTCTCCTCGGTCCAATCATATGAGCTTTCCATTTTAACCGTTCCGTTATTGTAGAATGTCCAAATCGCAGTTGACCCATAACCTGGAGATCCAGAGGTATTTATCCAACTCCCCAGTAGTTCACCCGTGTAATCTTGACCTCCGTTACTACTGCTTCCACAGTCATCACCATTTTCTTGACTGCTACTCCCTGTTTTTGTTAAAACTACAGGTGACCCACCAGTTTCAGTTAAAGTGAGAGTGTTACCGCCATCTGAAAACTCATAATCAATACACTGGTTAAGACCTTCTCCACCTGCAAGTTCAGCCCACTCACTGCTAAATTCTATACATAATTGATCTCCGCTTACGCTCCAGGTACCTATATCACCTAATCCTACACCCGACATCGATATTGCTAATTTACCATCGCTTTTAAAATTATATGAACCAGTAACACCTCCACTACTGTATTCCCATTCTCCTACAAACCTACTATCCGCTGTTCCTCCTGAGCCATTGTTATCACCATTGAGATCTACATCTAAAAATACGAAAACAACGACTAAAACAATTACTATAGCGATAATAACTGTTAGTATTGCTGCTATTATTTTCATATTTGATTTATTTGGAGATGGCATTGGTGTGTAACCCGTTGGTTGTTCAGATGTTGGTTGAGTTGTCTCTGCCGGGGTAGATGGTTGCTCAATTCCAGCACCACATGAGGTACAAAATTTTATTCCCTCAGCTAGTGGTGCTCCACATTTAGTACAAAATTTCGTCATAACATTTCAACTCCTGTTAATGTATAATTTTACTCTCCTCTAAAGGGAATATACTTAATGGGTATAAATGTGTTAAGGTTTTTTTTAATCATCCCAGTTTTTTACCGCATCCTGAGCAAAACTTAGGCGTACCCTCAACTTTCATCCCGCACTCTGGGCAGAACATTCCAGTAATCTCAGGTTTTTGTTTTGTTTCCAGGGGAGTAGTTGTTTTTTGTTCAGGTTGTGGTTCTGGTGGAGTAGTAGGCTGTGTTGGTTGCTGTGGTGCTGGTTGTACAGGTTGCTGTTGTGTAGGGTGTTGGTAATACATTTGTTGAGGCGTAGGGTGTTGTTGTCTCATGGGAGCTGGTATTCCCATTAGCATGGGCATTATATATGTTATGAAAAACATAATCATAGTGACTAATATCAGGAAGAATCCTGCGCTGTATCCTACTTCGATGCCCAAAGCACTAGCTAACCCAAAGCTTGCTTGGTTAATGACAGCATTAATTTGAGAAACGGCAACTATGCATAATACCATTGCAACAATTGATAAAATACCTGCAATTAAAAATGAGTTGCTCTTTTTAGCTCCTATATTTTTAACTCCGATAAGTCCAATTATTAGAGTAATTATTGTGAGAATAAACGCGATGATCATGCATATGCTAAAAATTATAGCTTCGATCTCTCCGGTGCCTATTGTATCAATATAAAATGCATCTGAAGATGCTGGGGAAAGTCCTCCCCATGTATAAAATCCTACAGATGAATAGCCTGCCCATGGGATAATTAAAGTTATTCCACATAATATAACAGCTACGATTCCCATAATTCTAAAAATCATATTCATTTCTCTGTTTTGCATTTTTTTTCCTCCCCCAATACATTTAATGTTTTATTGTAACGGTTACTACTTTAAAACTGTTTTTCTTTTTCAGAGTTAAACATACTAAAAAAAGAAAAATGATATATACGGCTTTAATAATTAGCCCTGTAAGTTCTAAAGGTGGAGGAAGAAAATGGCAAATACTAAATGTTTAAAATGTGGAGCTGAAATCCCTGAGGGTACTAATTTTTGTCCAAGTTGCGGAGCACCTAGTAAAGCTGCACAATCTAAGCCGATGCAGGGAATGCCTCAAACGATGTCAAGGGGGCCAGGAATGGGTGGAGTTTTTGATACCTTGTTTTCAAAGATGTTTGTTTATATTGGGATATTATTAGGAATATTGTTGGCTTGGATTGGTGGTATCATTGTTCTTTTTACTACAGGAAATGTTGCTAACGTAGGTGTTGTCTTAAATTCTTTGGGATTTGTATCACTCGGTGCATTCATGTTGATGGGTGGTCTTACTAACAAAAAGTTCGATAAATTTGTGAGGCTAGGTATGATTGTTGGTGGTGCTGTTACAATTACTTTAAGTCTTGCGATAAGAACTACTGCAATAACTTACTAGTTTTTAGATAAACATCTTTTAAATTTTTTTTCTTTTATGATATCGCTAGAAAAAAATCATATCAATTTCTTCACCATTAGGAACCCACGTTAACGTAACAGTGATAAAATCTGATTGATAATCACCTATCTCTATTTCATCATTAATTGTAACATATCCCCAATTTGAAGGGGCATGTTCTCCTGAATAAGAGGTTGATGACCGAGTTAGTTGGATATTATCCCATTGTAATTCCTCTGATGATGAAAAACTTGTATCAACTGAAATGTTAATATTTTCCCATTTAATATTATCAAAAGTATATGTGGGATCTGGTATATCTGACTCGTCAATCTTATTGAATTCTAGTTGAAACATCATCACATTAAGAGTAAATTGATTATCATTAACAAAATTATAATCAAATCCAAAACCAATTGGAAATTCAATATCAGATTGCGCGTTAATATATAGCTTACCACCTTTCACTTCGTAAGTTCCCCATTCAATAGATTTTGGTCCAAGACTTTTCACCGTAAATGTTTTTTGTCCCTCATTTTCTTCAAAGCCTATAATGGGAACATTATCACTAAATTCAAGGGTGACCTCAGTATTTTTAAATCTCCCATCTTCATAAAAAGTCCAATAACTATTTGTTGTAGAGTTTCCAAAATCAAATCCTGCAAGATCTGCTCTCCAAGTACCATAGAATTTACTTTGGTCTTCTCCTTTAAATACTACAAAATACAATAAAGCACCGATAATCATTATAGCAACAATTACCACTGAGGTAATAACCATTGTTTTTCTTGTCATACCAATCTCCTCACAAATAGGGTGTATAGTTTTTTTGTTATTTAAAATAATAATAAACCCACACAAACAAAAAAGAAAAAAGAAAGGAGAGGGGTAATCTGGAAACTTTGAAGGTTTGTTTAATTTATAACATATAGTAACATTTTAATGATTTTTATATCTGTCTTGTTAAATATGGGACAAATCGTTTATATATTGTGAGATACATAGGTTATAGTTAATATTTAGCTGGGGGAATAATATGTTAATAAGAAAAACTATTGTAATTTTTATAATGCTGGCAGTAGTTATAACGCCTTTAGTATCCTGTTTTTCAACTGTTTCTTCTGCGGATTACGTGGAAACACAAGGTTCATCGAAAGAATGGACTCTTATGTTTTATGATGATGCTGATTTTTATAATGCATTTGATCCACTTTGGCTTATTCAGAATTATACAGGTTCAACTGAAAATGTTAATGTTTTAGTTCTTCAAGATAAGGAACATGGTCCTGCACGTATCTGGTATATCGATGAAGATTGTAACAAGGTCTTATTGGAGGAGTTGGGTGAGATAAACATGGGGAATTATACAACTCTTAGAGATTTCGTTGATTATTGTAAAATTAATTATCCAGCTGAGAGATACATGATTACTCTATACAATCATGGTGGGGGCTGGCGTGGTGCCTGTTGGGATAGTACAAATAATAGTGATAATCTTGAGATGGATGAGATTCAGAGGGCTCTTAATGAGAGTGGCGGTGTTAACATTATTAGTTTTTCAGCATGTGTAATGGGTTGTATAGAAGGTGCTTATGAACTTAGAGAGGAGGTTGAGGTTTATATCGGTAGTGAGGAAATGTATGGCTTTGGTGATTGGGTTGGAATAATACCACCAGTTTTAGATGAGAATGCTGAGGATTCAACTTATAATATTTCTAAGAAAATCATAGAGGCTCACGAAGATACGTATCCATATTTTGGTAGATTATATGATTGGACGATTGGTATGATTAGACAGATGGCGATGCTTATTTTTCCATATCCTCCAGCTCTTACTATATCCGCTGTTAGAACCGATAAATTGGAAACTTTAGTTTCATCTGTTGATAATTTGTCAGATGTTTTGATTAATAATATATGTCTTTATAGGAGAACTATAACGGGTGTTAGATTTAGAGTGGATGATTATCCTAGGCCAATGCGTATTTTTTCTCCAATGGGTGATTGTGTAGATATTTATCATTTTGTGAATTTAATAGATAAACTTAGATTTAGGTTGTTGACACCTGAGTTACATGAGGCTGTTGAGGATGTAAAGGAAAATCTTGAACAGGTACTAGTTGATGAGCATCATCAGATAGGGCATCGAAATGCTCATGGTTTATCGATTTATTTCCCACCGAAGTATACTATCTCTGATTTTAAAAGATATGATAGTTTGTATCCAAATTGTGGTTTAGATTTTACGGAAGATACTAGTTGGGATGAGTTTTTAGAGTTCTATTTGGGCATACACAGAATATTATCATAGAATGATATATAAAAAGGCTAAAAGTGCTGAGAGTGGAACTTGAACCCACGTCAAAAAGTAGTAACAACTAAGAAAACATACCCTGCCGTATTATGAAAACAAAGATGTCAAGTATCGAGGCATCACACGACCGTAGATCTGCTTTAAATCCTGATCGAAAAATAAGAAATGAAGTGGTCAGTTGTTGTTAGTTGGAGTTCTACTAACTGTTGGTAGGCTTTCACCCTGGATGTTTTGCTGTTGGCTACTTTGAGTATTTGTAGTCATAGTTGTAGTAGTTGCATATTCTGTTTCTGATGCTTCAATATTGATATTATTCGGAAGAGGACCGATACCAGGGTAATCTAGTGGATAACGCTGAGTTTTAAATACATCGTTCAAAAACCATATAGGATAATTATTGGTATACTCCCAAACAATCTTCTTTCCAGAAGTCACTTCAAAAAAGAAACCTTTTTCTCCTTCACAAATTAATGTATTACCATTAGGAAGTCGCTGTGCACTAGAATATTTCGATGAATAGAAATCAGTTGGATTATCAGCAGTATAACTCCAAAATGAATTCTCAGGGCCATATGCAGAACCAGTTTCAAGATAATAATTGCCATTATTGTCTACAGGCGGTATAATTTCTTCTATAGATGAATACTCGCCATCTGGGCGACCAAGTCCATTATTATAAATTGTTATATGTCCTTCACCAGGGTATCCAGGTTCAATCCATCGAGCACTATGTTGTTTGAAAAGTTTTTGATCATCTTCATTACCAGCACGATAAACCTGTGGATTGCCCCAGCGATAAAGAATATCACTATTGGTGTTATGGTCAATTATCCAGATTTCATCTAAAGCTCTGACACCTAATAAAATCTGATCAAATTCTTCATTATAATCTATTGAATTAATATGCATTATATCAGCACCGCTCTGTTCCACTTCAAGATCTCTATAGTTAATATCAAATAATTCAGGATGGTCTGCTACAATTCCATAATTCTCTTTTGTTGAATCATAATCTTGAATCATATGATCCCAAGCATGCCACTCCCAGATGATATTTCCTCCACTTGGAAAAGTTGGCTCAACCTCCATGATATACGTTGTATAAAAACTACCATACCATTTACCAAATATCTTACGAAATCGAGGTACTTTATATGGGTTACAACCAGCTTTAATGGCTTCTGAAGCAGTCTTCTCCGCCCAGACAATAACTAGAATATTTCCATTTGGTAGTATCTCAATATCATGATGCATACAATAATCTTCACCTGCATACTCAAACTCCCAAACTAGTGTTCCATTCCAATCATACATCTCAATTCGTCCACTTTTGCCACCAAGCAATAAAAATGTATCTACTTCTTTAGCACAAGTTCGAAGAAGACAACCATTTTCAAGAAGATCTAGACCTCCAGCTAATGTATATTCGCTTTTCCATGTATTAACTATCTTTCCACTGTTGTTAATTAAATATGTATATCTCGAATATATTGGAGAAAACAAGGTATAACCATCAAATGAACCCAATGGATATGCATCTATAGGGCTCATGGATTGTGCTTCTTCATGTGCAGCGTTAACCGCTACTATAGAAGTCGTTAATAGTAATCCTATAAATATTGAAGTGATTATTTTTTTCATAGTTATCTCTCTCCTATTTTATAAATAATAGTTTATAAATATTGTTTGACAGTTCTCACCGACTCATAACTTGGTCATAGATCTGCTTTAAATCGGTTTGAATCATGGAATCGTTTTAGCTGTTACTTGGACTTCCAAGTAACCTAATCATTTGCTGTGGAACCCTCTGTTGCTGTTGACTTTGATCTTGGTTCTTCGGCATAGTTACTGTAAGTGTTCCCCAATCGCTTTCAATACCATGAACATCTGCAGCTTTTGCTCTGATGGTATATGTTCCTTTCTCAGACCAAGTATGATTAACTACAATCTCTTCACCGGAAGCAAATAGTCCTTCAACAACCTCGGTATTATCGTCTCCCCAGTCAATCGTATAAGATGCTATATCCTCTCCATCAGGATCGATTGAAACGAATGTATAGTTGTATTCTTTTCCTGCGTTTCCAGATGTTGGACCAGTTATGATTGGTATTTCTGGAGGGGGATTGAACAATGGAAGGTAATCATATGCCTTGCCATCTAAAATATCGTAAGGTGTATCCCCAATACCATCGCCATCATTGTCCTTTCCTTTATAGTCATCCCAGTAGTTTCCACCTAGATAAGGACCACCGACAATATTAACTCCGGGTGTTTTTTCAATGTTCCATTGTTGCAGATTTATATCTCCTAATTCAACTTCTTCTACATTTTTTATATTTCCAGAAAAATAGTTGTTAAAAATAACATTATCTGCCACTTTTTGACTGCTTTGCAATGCTTGAACTCTTATTGCTACGTCATTGTTTAAAAAATAATTATTATAGATTTTACAATATCTAGTTATTTGAGCGCGGGTAGAATGGTCCTTTAATTTTATTGATTCCATACAACCCTTAAAAACACAATTTCTGATAGTAATTTTTTCTGATTGCCACATTCCAATACCGGTACCACCATTTTTAAATTCACAGTTTTCAATTATATGATCACGACTATACTTTTCATCTTCATTTATAACGTAAGAGGCTATTGCCGCGCCATTATTAATAAAAGAACAATTCTTTATTGTGCTATTATGTTGTTCTGTTGAGATCTCTATTCCCATAGCCTCATCTAAAAATGTACAATTTTCAATTAAATTATAATTTCCCCTAATTACTATTCCCTCATCGTCGCTATTTTGAAAAATACAATTTCGTATAACCGTATAATCTTCAGAACGAATCCCTACACAGGAATCAAAAAACTGACAATTTTCTATCAGAGAGTGACCTCTATTATCGAATATTGAATAAGTCCAATATAAGGCTTGAGAGTAGAAATTACAATATCTTACTACTATACGTGAAGACGTTGATATTCCATCATTGTAAACATAAAATTCACAATTCTCAACAGTGACATTATCAGAATTAACACAAAACATCTGGGTATGTTCTGTTGATAATGCAAATTCACAGTTTATAACCTTACATCTATCATCTTCAATATTCTTTAGAGATATAAATTTTAGTATCCTACAATCGGTAATACAAAAATATTTTGTAATTCCATGAACCCAAATTTCTTCAACTTCCCAACCACTTATCATATAAGGATCATCTATACTGCCTGATCCACCTACAACACCATTTTCTGAAGTAAAATCATCATCTCCATTGATATATATTGGATCATGAGGAATGTATTCATTATGAGTTTTATTATTTTGAATGTTTGCAACGCCAACAGGAGAAAGATTTAATATTAATCCTATTATGATTATTGATACGATTATTTTTTTCATATATTCTTCACACACTCACTTATTTGATATTATATCGCCTTGTGTTCTCTATTTAATTATTTATAAACTTTATTTTACAAGTCTATTCAAATCTTATTTAAGTTTTATAGTCAATCTTTCCAGATTAATCCCGGTGTTTTTTTGTTTTATAAAACCCACACAAAAGTTCATCATTTATATGATAAGATGGGCCCGAGCCGGGATTTGAACCCGGCACAGAGGATCCACAGTCCCATATG
>CAZGOD010000018.1:0-30887 GCA_964527715.1 uncultured Thermoplasmatales archaeon
TTGGATTCTCATTGCTAATAGGTGGTATACTCATATGGATAGCATATGGATTCTACCTAGGCTTTGAAGAAATAATGCAAGCATTGGACCTAGTAACAGGATTTGTCATCGGATTGATAATAATAGGACTAATTGTTCTATTCATATCAATCGTAATTGAACAACGAAAAGACACAAAAAAAATGAAAGAAGAAATTAGCAAGGAGGATTTGGAACCATGATAATTACTAATACAGAGTTTATAACAGGGAAGGAAATAAAAGAAATGCTTGGGCTGGTAAAAGGAAATACAATCCAAGCAAAAAGCATTGGAAAAGACTTTAAAGCTGGTCTTCGGCATATCGCAGGTGGAGAAATAAAAGAGTACACAAACATGCTCTCAGAATCACGAGAAATCGCACTTAAAAGAATGACAGACAAAGCAGAAAAAATAGGAGCAGACGCAGTAATCAACGTACGCTTTATGACCTCGGCTATCATGGGAGGCGCAGCAGAAATACTAGCCTATGGAACAGCAGTTAAACTAAAATAAAGGTTGAGAAAAATGGTTATTGCAAACAGCATATTCCTAGTAATAGGTACATTTGTAATACTAGTAGGAATAGCAGGTTTCATGAACCCAAATTGGACACGCTGGATTAGATTCCCAGGTGGACCGAGACTCAAAGCAATAGTCGCAATGATAATTGGCATCATCCTAGTCCTGGTAGGTTTTGCCATAGAAATACCAATGGAGTAAAAACAAGATGAAAAAAGTAACAATCACCCTAGGCGAAGAAACCTGGAAATGGTGGAAAGACAACCCATGGATAAACCTATCACAACTAGCAGAACGAGAACTAAACCGTATAAGAACACTAGAAGAAAGAGTACAAGGCACCTGCCCTGAATGCGGAAACCCTAAACTACGGTTTGATGGCAAAACATACCGCTGCAGTAAATGTAACTATGAATATAGGTGAAAAAAAGATGGTGAAATTTTGCCCAAAATGTGGATCAACAAATATCGAATGGACCCTACCACAAACATGGTCAAAATGGGAATGCAAAGACTGCGGATACATAGGAGCATTCATCATAGAAGATGGAAAAATCGCTGAAAAAATACGTGAGGAATACCTTAAAAACAAAGACAAGATTGAGGGATAAAGACCTATGATGGTGACAACAACAGAAAACATACCCGGTAGAGAAATAAAAGAAGTAATAGGAATCGTATTCGGCAGCTGCGTACAAACAAAACATTTTGGTAAAGACGTACGAGCCAGTCTAAGAAGCGTCATAGGCGGAGAAGCAAAATCCTACACCGAGCTCATGGAAGAAGCACGACGAACAGCAATGCAACGCATGGTAGATGATGCAAAAAAACTGGGAGCAGATGCAATCATTGGCATGCGCTACGCCACAGCTCAGACGATGGTAGGAGCAGCAGAGCTAATAGCATTTGGAACAGCTGTAAAAACCCATTAAAAAAAATAATATCTGAGGAGAGAGAAACGTTAAATGCCCACTGTAGAAGTTAAAAACCTAGTTAAAAACTATGGAAAAGCCGAAGCAGTAAGAGGAATATCATTCTCAGTGGAAAAAGGAGAAATATTTGGCCTCATAGGACCAAACGCCGCCGGTAAAACCACAACTCTTAGAATATTATCTACACTATTAACGATAACATCTGGTTCCGTTAAAATCATGGATTATGATTTAAACGAGAAACCCGGCGAAATAAGAAAAATAATAAGCTACCTACCAGAGGATGCAGGTGCTTATAAAAACCTCACTGGACGAAGCTATTTAGAATTTATAGCTAATTTTTTTAACCCTAGTCAGAAAGAAAAAATGATCAAGAAAGGGATAAAAATCGCGGATCTAGGGGAAAGAATGAAAGATCGCGTTGACACCTACAGTAAAGGCATGATGAGAAGACTACTAGTTGGACGCGCTCTAATGATCGATCCAAAACTTGCTATACTAGATGAACCAACATCAGGGTTAGATGTAAACAACGCCCAGGAAATCAGAAAAATCATAAAAAACACAGCACAAGAAGGAACCACTGTCCTATTATCATCACATAACATGTTAGAAGTAGAATACCTCTGCGACAAAATAGCATTAATAGATGACGGAAAAATCGTCGAAGAAGGAAAACCACGAGATCTAATACAAAAATACAACGCAAAAAACATAGAAGAAGTATTCACAAAGGTGGTAAGATGAGCTCACTAGGCAACATCATTGTAAAAGAAATAAAAGAACTGCTCACACCTGCCACATTTATCCCAATAATAATCATGGCCCTAGTATTTGGTACCATGGGAAGCACCATGGGTGGCATAGAAGAAGAACTAGAGGACAAACCAGTCATAGGATTAATGAATATCGACAATGATGAACTCTCAAATCTAACTGCATCCATATTTGAAGAAAACGCTGATGTAATCTTCGTCTCAGATAAACAAAAAGGCTTAGAAGACCTGAGAGAAAAAGACGGAGTAGCATTAATCATAATAAAAGATAACTTTACTAGCAACATACACAAAGGCATACCCGGTGAAATAGAAGTTTACTGGATAATGAAAGGAGCAGGGGTTCTAGACTCCATATCATCAACAGTTGTAGAAGGACTAATAGAAATTGTTAACACCAATATAACTACAAGACTCATATCAGTTAACGACTCACTAAACGTAACCACTATACTTAACCCAACTTTTAGAAATGAAACCACATATTTCAAAGACCAAGAACTACATGGATTATCACCAGGTGAAATCTCTGGAATCCTATCATCACAATCAACTTTCATCCCAATTATCATAATGATGATCATCCTCATGTCAGGGGGCATGGTCATATCATCAATGGCTTTGGAAAAAGAAAACAAAACACTAGAAACACTACTCACACTCCCTGTGAAAAGAACAAGTATTGTCGCAGGAAAAATCATCGCGAGTGCACTAATCGGTCTGATTCTCGCTGTGATTTACATGATCGGGCTTGGATATTGGATGCAATCTTTCCAAGTATCAGATGGTATAAATCTTGCAGATTACAACCTAGTTTTAACAGGAACCGACTTTTTACTAATAGGAATATCAGTTTTTGTAACATTAATCGCAGCACTATCTCTTTGTATGCTACTTGGAACTATGGCTAAGAACTATAAAAGTGCACAAACCCTTACATTCCCAGTAACCATACTCGCACTTATTCCAATGTTTATGATAATGTTCAAAGATTTTGATACCATGCCAGTTGCTTTAAAAGGACTCTTATTTGGCATACCATTTAGCCATCCGATGATGGCGCCAAGAGCACTATTATTTGATGACTATCTTTTGGTGATAGGTGGAATAATTTATGTCACAATATTCTCCCTAATAATGATAAGCATAGCAGTCTGGGTATTCAAAACTGATAGATTACTAACTGGTAGTACAAATAAACGTTTATCAACGATTTTTAAGAAACGTTTTTAGTTAAAAAAAATTAGGGAGAGAGTATCCCTTCAAGATGTGTGTAATGTTTTCCTAGTCTGACTAGTATGCCACTTTCTAAATCCTTTAGTCTATTGTAAATCCTATTTATCATCGGGTTATCCATGTTGTCCATTAGATAAGTTTTAAGATAAGTCCCAAGAGTGGTGAAGTCCTCTACATCTCCGTAGTATGTGCTATCGTTGATGATTGCAACAGCTTGGAACCAATAAGTATTACCCCAATCTAGATCTTCCACTAGTATACTAAAATCACCAACTGAATACAGTGTAATATGAGAGGTCTCATTGTCTAAATTATAAGGCGACTGGTCACCATATATAAACCACACCTCAACAGATTGTGTCCCATCCATTGTATTCAAACGACCATTAAGCAAAGCTGATGTCATTCCAACCTCAGTAGCTCCCCTAGTCTCAACATAATCAACACCGCTCTTAAGGGTTTCAACATTGCCATAACGAATTCCAACATCGTTAGAAGCTACAGCGCGATAGTAATAATATTCATCAACCTCTAAATCCTCGATAATACTAATAAAATCACCTGCGGAAAACAATGTCTCATTATCTGTTTCAAGATCCAAATAACTTCTAGAGGTACCATATTCAAACCATACAGTAGCATTTGGTGCACCACCAAGGTGTTTTAACCATCCGTTGGCAACAGCAGAACTACTTGAAATATCATCTGAATGATTAGTGATTACATTTGATAGACCAGGTCTAAATGCAATATTTTCCCCCTGCTCTACTCGATCCTCTAAAAGACTTTGACCTATTGCTCTAAAATTATAACTTGTAGTTCGATCCAATTCATATAGACTAGCATAAAACGAGTTGTACGCGCCAAATTCATCAGCCCATAAAGTATTAGGATATTCACTCCAATCCTCATGATACTCAGTATCCCAGACAAAACCTTCCTTCCAGTTCTCGCTGCTTTCTTCAAAATTTAAATCACCTTTAAGCTTTACAGCCGTACCATCTAGAGTTAGATGCTCCCAGCCTACAGTACGAATAGTAGCAACGGGACCAAAACAACCTGATAAAAACGATACAAGAACCAGCGTCGATACCATCCAAGGCACAAATAACTTCTTCTTAACAGATTTTCTCAAGTTACAAACCCCCTTACAACTTAGTATTTAACTTATATTGCCCATATTATTATTTATATCTTTTGTAAAAAAATGTAACAATTACAACAAAAATTGATAGATATCGTTACAATTTATGTTTTACAAAACATAGTTACTAGTAATTTAAAAGACCGCCTCTTTTGTAAATATCAAGCTGAGACTTAGAAAAAGGTTTAGCGTAGAAAGTTTCATTCTTTGTTTTATCAACAATTTCACCGGTTGTAAAATCAACAGATAAAATATCCTGATCATCAACAAGATCTGTTATATCCCCTGCGATTAGAATTGGCATAGCACTGTTAATCGCGTTACGCTCATAAATCGCACCAAAAGACTCAGCAATAATTATACTTACGCCAAGAGATTTAAAGCAATCCACTGCTTGTTGACGAGAACTACCACATCCAAAGTTTTTGCCAACAACAACGATATCACCACGTTGTACTTTTTTTGCAAAAGTCTCGTAGCCCTCAAGGTTATCAAAAGTATATTGACCCATTTCATCAACATCAGTAATAGAAAGATAACGGTTATGAAAAATCATATCTGTATCAATATTATCTTTTTTTATAACCCATGCTCTTCCCTTAACATGAGTAAGTCGAGCTATTTTTGCATCTTTTTTAGCAGAAGAAACCTTATGAGAAACCTCTGGAAGATTCACTGATACAGGTGTTACTGGTATGTCATCCACTGTAGTAACGTAACCAGCAACAAGAGATGCTGCAACAGTAGAAGGGCTAGCAAGATAAATATCACCTTTCCCCTGTTTACCAACAAAATTACGGTTACCGGAGGATACTGCTACTTCGCCGGATCCCGTCTGACCAATCTGACCATCTGCACAACCCGCGCAACCCGCTGAACCAACAAGTGCCCCAGCATCCTTAAGAACCTTAATTATGCCCTCATCCAAGCATTGTTTCCAGATCTTATCAGTAGATGGAACAATCTTTAGAACACGACCCGGAGCAATTTTTCTACCTTTCAAAACATGAGCAGTAGCTCTCATATCCTCCAATCGCCCATTAGTACAAGAACCAATAAAACCAGAGTCAACCTTGTTACCCCTAACATCATCAACATCGATGACATCCTCAGGATGACCAGGACGAGAAATCAACGGTTTCAGATTTTCTATATCAATTTCAACAACTCCATCATATTCTGCATCCTCATCAGCCTTCACACCATCCTCAGATGGAAACAAAATTAGTATTCCACCCATCTCAGTAGCCATAGAAGCAATAGTTACACGACCACTAAGAGAAAGAGAATCAACATACTCACCATAAAGCTCAGCAGCAAAACCAAGAAGACCATTAGCACCAAAATGCTGAAGTAACTTTAGGACAACATCTTTAGCAGAAGCAGAATCTGAGGGGCTACCTTTTAAAACAATTCTAACAGTCGGTGGAACCTTAAACCAGATCTTCCCATGAGCCCAGGCATGAGCAATATCCTTATCACCCATGCCCTGACCAAAAGCACCAATAGCACCAAGAATATTAGCATGTGAATCAGTGGAAATAATAGTACCATCTGGTTTAGCAATGCCTTCATCGATAACAAGGTGAGTACCAATACCTTTGTTTATATCAAAAATTTTAATACCATTTCTCCGAGCGAAAATTCTACAAATATGTTGATTTGCAGCATATTTCTGATCACAACCACCAGGGTTGCAATCAAAGGTGAAAAAAGTCCTACTCGGATCAACAACTGAGAGGTTGTTTTCCTCAAGGTTTTTTACAACATTTGCTCCACCAAAATCACGAGCTACACAAACATCAATATCAATATCAATGATATCTCCAACTTTAGCTTCGTCTTTAGAATGTTTTTCAAAAATCTTCTGAATTATGGTTTTACCCATATTTTATCTCCACCTAAGGTAAATCTCTCTCCTCAGAGCCATCATATTCACATTCAGTGGTAAACATTTTCCGCATAGGTTTCTGCTCTGTTTGTTCTTCATAGACATGAGCGGTTAATCCAGCTACCCGCCCTAGTAAAAAGAAACCTTTTCCTAGTCGCCAGTCAAAACCCATATCTGATATAATTGCTGCTATAGCTCCATCGACATTAATTGGAAGTTTTTTCCCAGTTTGAATTTCTAGTTCTTTTTCAATTGCTTTTGAAAGAGAAATATGACCCCTGGCTATATTTAGTTCGTCTGCAAGAGAAAACAATCGTTTTGTCCGCGGATCAGATGTATGAACACGGTGACCAAATCCTAGTATTCTTTTCTTTTGTTCTCTTGATTCACTTACAAGGATTTTAGCAAATTCATCAATTGTTTTATCCTCATTTTTCATTCGAGTTATTCCTTCTTGTAGGAATTTTGCTCCTTTTTCAATAGCACCACCATGAGCATCACCGATCGAGAGAACACCTGCAGCTACAGCAGTTGGAAGAGGAACATCCCCACTTGCGACGACTCTTGAAGCCATAGCTGATGGAGGTGTTACCCCATGATCAATACATGCGGTAAGAATTGCATCTATCATACGACCATGTTCTTTAGAGGGCAGTTCCCCTTTTAATAAAAGATAAACCACAGATGGATACGGGATTTTCCCAATCAAATCCTCTTGACGGTATCCCCTTGTCACAAGATGATTAGGTTCTACCTTTGTTATTTTAGTAATCCATTTCATATTTATCACATCTTAACTTTTTTGATAATATCTAAAAGTGTTCCATCAAACCATTTTGTCATACCAACAATTTCATCTGTGAGTTCTAACTCCTGAGGACCACCGGTTGCCTCATAAGCCATATCCTTAAGATCTTCGATGGAAACAAGGTCAATTTTTCCTTCAACTTTTTCAATTAGGTCTTTACGCCGGGGGTTAACTGCTATTCCCTCATTAGTCACAATAGCATCTACAACGTCACCAGGAGTTGTCAAAGTAGTAACCTTTTCTCTAACAATGGGGTTAGTTTTCCTAAAAACTGGTACAATTATCATTGCAAGACTTGCACCAGCAGCAGTATCTTGATGACCACCTATGCCATGTAACATACGGCCATCACTATGCGTGTTAACATTAACATTGAAACCCGTGTCAACCTCAGTAGCACCGAGTACAACCACATCTAAATCATCAACAGCTCTACTAGGTGCCAGCGGATCAGCATAGTGTCCTACATTCAAAATTGGTACCCCTGGTTTCTCAGCGATATATCTTACACTATCAGCATCAAAACATTGACCAAAATATAATTTTTCAATTCTACCTGCTTCATATATATCGATAAGGTGTTTCGTAATGCCACCTATAGCAAACGATGCAGTAATATTTTTTTCGTCTAATATCTCTCCTAGATACTTTGTAGCTGCAAGTGATATCCCACCAGCGCCTGATTGAAAAGTCATACCGTTTTTTATTATACCTGCAGCATCCATGAGATCAATACATCTATGAGCAATACCTTGTTTCATTGAATCCTGTGTTATTTTTGTTGTACCTGAAACGATGTAATCAGGGTCACCAATTCTATCAACCGCTACAACATAGTCAATAGAACTCTCAGTTATCTCCTGATGACTACAAGGATATTTTACAATTTCGTCAGTAACAACGATAACCTTGTCTGCCACTAATGCATCTACTTGAGAGTAAACGAGAGGGCCAAAAGCACTTTTACCAAGAACACCAGTACAATTACCTTTTTCATCAGATGCTGAAGCTGCGATAACAGCAATATCAGGATGTAACTCACCGGTTTTCACCGCAGCCCAACGACCACCATGAGAACGTAACACAACTGGAAAAGGGAGAGGGTTTTTAGAAATAAAATCTCCAACGACACCATTTATGCTGCCTTCTATTCGATTTACTACACCATCCTTGACAAAATCAATAACAGGTTCATGCACATTGAACATCGCAGTCTGTGCCATCCTAATATTCTTAATACCAAGCTCCCGAGCAACATTAAGGGTCATGTTGACTACATAATCACCGTTACGGAGCTGATGATGAAAAGAAATAGTCATCCCATCTTTCAGACCACATTCCTTCAATGCATCAGTCAAGCTAGTTAATTTAGATATGCTACCATGCTTATGGGCACCACCAAAAGGCGTGTAAGATTTACCAGCAATCTCACTCTTAACAACCCGGCCAGCAGCATTTTCAGCGTCCATAAAATTACACCAATGATTTTTTGATTTCAAAATCTATAAAATCACAATGATTAACAATAATAGCCTCAGGACTCCTCTCAAGTTTATCTCCTTCATGAGAATGAGCATAAATAATTAGAACAACTTCATCTGGAAGACCCAACTCCTTTGCCAACAGTGCACCCGATACAGGATGACGGAATTGCTTACCATACTTCCCCTTAACATATTTTCCATTAATTTCCTCATATTCCAATAGTTTTCCAACATCGTGGAGAAGAGCACCAGCAATCAAATAATCACCATTGATAGCCTCATCACGTGCATCCAAGATACACTTCGCAAGTCTTGTAATCCTCTTAGTATGATCTGTCAACCTGCCAGAGTTTTCAATGAGAAGAGTAAACGGGGCATCATCAAGAGAACGCCATTTACCACGATCAGCGGCCTCCTTCCAAACTATTACAACCTTATCCCTCAAATCAACATCTTTAATCCACTGTAACTCCTCTGAAAAAACAGATTCAATATCCTCTCTCTCTACCATCATAAACCCCCAATAGCGTCTCTGTAATCTATATCTGCATTATTAACATTCTGCTACTACAAGAAAAAAAGAAAAATAAACAAAAAAAAGATTAATCAAAATCAGATCCCAGGTCATAACCACAGTAAGGACATTCATTACCTTCTAAAAGTTGATTACAATTTGGACAAACATTAGTAGATTCAAAATTTTGTCCTCCAGATTCGATAGTACATCCACATTCAGGGCAAACATGAACATTAGCAGAAATATCGATTGATCGTTCCATAGTTGCTCCACAATTTGGGCAAATACATTTCTCCTTTTTTTCGACTTTCATCTCCAAATATATCAACTCATCTCCTAAAAAGGAGCAAATAAAATTTCTGTGACCAATGGTATATAAAGTTGATGTGCTAAAATGTCAAAATGAAAAAAACAAATTATTAAACAAGATGGGAGGGAGAAGAGGTGATTTAGAGGGGGTAATTGGATGGGTATACTCTAAAATTGGGCTTCGTCCCTTCCCAACACTTGTTATATTAAACAAAATGAAAACAGGTTTTAAGTGCCTTTTTCGCATATAGTTATGTAAGCACATATGCACATCATGACATACCAGGGAAACAGAGAGATTCGCTAAATATATTCACTCCAGCTTTTAACTTTCAAATCTTCGAGAGAGATAATATAATTTGCTTCGACAAACCTTTTTGCAAGATGCAAGTTTGTTATAAGAGGAACATCAAAATCTATAGCTTTTCTCCTAATAAGATAGTCATTATCGAGTTCTTCTTTTTCAATGTTTTTAGGTATATTTATTACTAAATCAATTTTTCCATCAGCTATATAACTAAGAGTATTAGGTTCTTTGTTATCTAAAGGCCAATGTAAAACCTTTGATTTAATACCATTAATTTTCATGAAATCAGCTGTGCCCTTGGTCGCATAAAATTTAAAACCCATCTCATTCAAAATTCTAGCACTTTCTAAGAATTCAGCTTTACTATCTATCGCCCCCGTAGACAATAAAATTGTTTTCTTTGGTAATTTGAAACCAACTGAAATAAGACTTTTTAGAAAAGCCTCATTAAAATCATCACCGATACAGGCGACTTCACCTGTAGAAGCCATTTCAACACCAAGAACAGGATCTGAACCTTTTAATCTTGTAAAAGAAAACTGTGGAGCTTTAACCCCAACATAGTCCAAATCAAAAGAAGATCTATTTATGGGTGAGATTTTTTTACCCATAATGATTTTTGTTGCAACGTCAACAAAATTTATTTTATAAACTTTAGAAACAAAAGGAAAACTCCTTGAAGCCCTGAGATTGCATTCGATAACTTTAACATCGTTATCTTTGGCAATAAACTGGATGTTAAAAGGACCTGTTATATCTAATGACCTAGCAATCTGTTTTGAAATTATTTTAATCCGTCTCATTGTTTCAAGATAGGTCCTCTGAGGGGGCAAAACCATGGTTGCATCTCCAGAGTGTACTCCAGCGTTTTCTACATGCTCAGAGATAGCGTAAAAAAAAAGCTCGCCTTTCTTTGCAACGGCATCTATCTCTATTTCTTTTCCCCCGGTTATAAACTTACTTATAACAACTGGGTATTCTTTGCTAACCTCAGAGGCTTTTTTCAGGTATATTTTTAACTCTTTTTTACTTAGAGCAATACTCATCGCAGCACCACTGAGGACATAACTTGGTCTAACTAGAATGGGGTAACCGACTCTATCTGCAAAAATTTCAGCATCTTCTAGACTTGTTAGTTCTTTCCAAACTGGTTGATCAACGCCTAACTTATCTAATAACTCTGAGAATTTATGTCTGTTTTCAGCTCTATCAATATTCAATGGAGAGCTTCCTAGTATTTTAACACCTGAGTTGTGTAACGGTAAAGCCAAGTTGTTAGGTATCTGACCACCCATCGAGACTATGACGCCTAGAGGGTTTTCTTTTTCAAAAATATCTAAAACTCTTTCATAGGTGAGCTCTTCGAAGTATAATTTATCGCAGATATCATAATCTGTACTAACGGTTTCAGGGTTACAATTTATCATTATAGTTTTGTATTTTAAATTCCGTAGAGTTGCAACTGAGCTAACGCAACACCAGTCAAATTCAACTGATGAGCCTATTCTATAAGCACCACCGCCTAAAACTATAACTTGGTTTTTTACTTTGAAATCGATGTCATCTTTACAGCCGTTGTATGTAAGATATAAGTAGTTTGTTTTAGCAGGGTACTCTGCTGCAAGGGTATCTATTTGTTTAGCAAATGGTATGATCCCTAATTTTATCCTCTTGTTTCTAATTACGGTTTCAGAGCTTTTAACGATCTCCGCTATTTGTTGATCTGAAAACCCTTTTTGTTTAGCTGTTTTTAATAGAACAGGGGGGAGATTATTGATTTTATATTTTTTAAGTTGTTTTTCTATCTGTACGATATTTCTGATTTTATATAGAAACCATTTGTCAACCTTGGAGAGGTTATGTATTTTTTCAATTGAGTAATCTTTACGTATAGCCTCTGCGATAGCAAACATTCTTTTATCTGTGGGTTCTTTCAGCTCCCTTTCCAGATTATTAAAGCTAAGATTGTTACAAACAATGCCTTTCATTCCAACATCTAACATTCTAATTGCTTTCTGTAAAGCCTCCTCATATGTCCTACCAATTGCCATTACTTCTCCAACAGATTTCATCTCGGAGCCTATACCCGGGTGTACTTTTTTGAATTTTTGAAGATCCCATCTTGGAAACTTGACAACAACGTAATCAAGAGCGGGTTCAAAACAAGCAGATGTTTCCTGAGTAATGATGTTTCTAACTTCTGTTAAATTATATCCTAACGCGAGTTTAGCTGCAATAAAAGCAAGCGGGTAACCTGTTGCTTTAGATGCAAGAGCAGAGCTTCTACTAAGTCTAGCGTTAACCTCAATTATTCTATAATCCTCAGAGTCTGGGTCAAAAGCAAATTGTATGTTACACTCGCCGATAATGCCAAGGTGTCTAATCACTTTGATAGCCATAGATCTCAGTTTAAAATTCTCAGAAGAAGTTAATGTTTGAACAGGGGCGACAACTATACTCTCACCTGTATGGATACCCATAGGGTCAGCGTTTTCCATGGAACAAACAACTATACAGTTATCATAACAATCTCTAACAACTTCATACTCGAGTTCCTTCCAACCACCTAGGTATTCCTCTATTAGAATCTGACGTGTAAAAGAAAAAGCCTTTTTAGTAATATCTAACAACTCTTTTTTATCACGAGCAGCACCTGATCCAAGACCGCCGAGTGCATATGCTATTCTACACATGACAGGGTAACCAATTTTTTCTGCGATTTCCATTGCTTCTTCAACACTGGTTACAGCTTTAGAAATAGGTACTTTAAGATTTATTTCTCTAATTTTTTTAACAAATAAATCTCGATCTTCAGTGTCCAATATGGCATTAATTGGGGTGCCTAAAACCTCAACCTTGTATTTTTTAAAAACACCTTTTTCAAAAAGTTCAACACCAACATTTAAAGCTGTTTGACCACCGAAACCAAGTAAAACAGCATCAGGTTTCTCTTTTTTAATAATTTTTTCTACAAAATATGCATCGATTGGTACAAAATACACTTTGTCAGCGAGATAATCAGATGTTTGGATAGTCGCAATATTTGGGTTAACTAGAATTGTTTTAATTCCTTCTTCCTTTAACGCTTTAATAGCCTGACTACCCGAATAATCAAACTCACCTGCCTGGCCAATACGTATAGCACCGGATCCAAGGATGAGGACTTTCTTTAATTTCGCTATTTTATTTTTAATCATTTCATCGACCTAATAAACATGTCAAACAAGAATTCAGTATCATCAGGGCCTGGGGAGGCTTCAGGGTGAAATTGTGTTCCAAAAAACGGTTTAGATATGTGAATAATCCCTTCGTTGGTGTTATCATTGTTATTATAAAACCATTCTCTCCAATCCTCTGGAAGAGTCTCGGATTTAACAGCATAACCATGATTTTGAGGAGTAATATAGCATCTATTAGTGCCAGTCTCAACACATGGTTGATTATGACTTCTATGCCCATATTTTAATTTAAAAGTACTAGCACCAGCAGCGAGACCTAATATTTGTGAACCAAGACAAATACCAAGAATCGGAGTGTTTCTTGTAAGAGCTCCTCTAACATATTTTATTGTATCTTTACATTTCTTAGGATCACCCGGGCCATTAGAAAGAACAATGCCATCGATCTTTTCATTTAGAAAATTGTAATCCCAGGGGACTCTAATAACAGTGAAATTCCTTTTTATAAAAGCCCTGATTATGTTATTTTTTGTACCACAATCAACTAATAAAATCCTCTTTTTACCTCTTTTATAAACCACTGGTTTTGTAATACTAACCTCAGCAACTAGATTCCTTTTATTTGGGTCTTCGAAACCAATATCCTCATTGTTATTGTAAACAATTTTTCCAAGGAGTGTACCTTTTTTCCTTAATTTTTTAGTTAATTCACGAGTGTCTACACCAGAGATACCAGGGATACCATGTTCTTTCATCCAATCTGATAGAGATTTTTTAGCATTCCAATGAGAAAAGGCATCAGAATAATCAGTTATAATAAGACCTTGAATTTGAATTTTGTCTGATTCAAAATATTTCAGCAATTCATCCTCTTTTTCATATCCTGGCACACCATAATTACCAATCAGAGGATAAGTTAAAACAAGAATTTGCCCTTTATAGGAGGGATCAGTTAAACTTTCAGGATAACCAACCATCCCTGTGTTAAATACAACCTCACCATTCACAGTTCTTTTAGAACCAAAAGAATAACCCTCAAAAACTGAACCGTCTTCTAGTACAAGCTTCGCGATAGTGTTTTTCATGTGACAAAATCTCCCGTTAAATGTAAGATCATGTTATAATACCTGGACTAAAGTCTCTGGTACTTAAAAACATAGAATGGGCAATGGCATATTTAAAATGTATATGAAAAAACAATATTTTATGCATTAGTAAATCTAAAAATTGAATATAAAAACCAAGATACCCCCGAAAAACAGGGTTTTTTAGATTACGGTAACAGTTGTAAAGAAAAACTTAATAATATAATATTAACAATTATTTATATGGGATAATACAAAAGCTGGTGCTACATGAGTATTAAAATCAAAAAGATAGACGCAATAATCGTAATTGCATTGATAATCATAGCGGGCATCATAATTTATAAAGTAGACTATATCCCAGATGAGAAAAAGAGGGAAACACCGATAATTGAGTTTTTTCAAGATGTAGAAAGTAACAAGTTAATTGTTAAATCAGTTTCAAAAGTTGTTTTATGGGAGGATCTTGACATAATGGGGAGATGTAAAGCACCAGATCCAAGTGAATATGTTGTTACAAATGATGAAATTGTAGACTGTGAGGGGATAATAACTATAACATATATTCCAACAAATAAAGTATTGGGTACTTGGACTTTTGAGAAAAAAATGCAGCTACCAATATCTCTACCATCAGAAGCCTGGTTCAACAGGGGAGTTTCTCCACAAGATGAGGGGGAACATATTAGTAAAATTGGTGTAAATAGAGAATGGTGGTATTACACAGTAGTATTTGATGAGGATAGTAATCTAGCTGGTTGGACAGCTACTATAAGTTTCAACCATATGGCTATGGGGGGATTATTGGGATTTCTTAAACCGGATCTTTTAGTAGTAACCCTCCACGGACCAAATGGCGAAGAATATGGTGGAATGATAAACAAAGTTAGAGGAGGAGGGATAATCTGGCAGCCAACCCTCCAAATGGCAAAACCGGGTGTAGATTTAAAATATGAAAATTCATGGGCTGAAGGTGAAGCACCTAATTGGCATGTTCACGCAGAGGATAGCGATATAGATAAAAATCATGAGATAGCCATAGATCTTGATTATTTTGCGCCTAACTCTGCAATATGGATTCATTCTAACAGACTATTCATGAAAGGAAAAGGAAAAATGGCCACATATATGTTCACAGGATGCAAAGTAACAGGAACTGTAAAAATAGACGGAGAAAACTATGATGTAACAGGTACAGGGCATCACGAGCACTCCTGGTCAGATGGTATATTCAAACTATTTGTAAAAGGATGGGATTGGTGCCACTTCACATTGGATAATGGTTGGAACATATACTATAGCAATTATTATCTTACGCCACAGTTCTCTTCGACTAAAACATATACATTTAACCCAACTGCAACGTTAATAATCACAACAGATAAAGGTGAAACACTCACACAGTTAAATGATGTAGAAATAAACATTGAAAAATCTGATAAAATATCTCTATTCCTAAATAAGCCACTAAAAATCGCGATAAACGCAAAACCAGGTATCACACAAGCAATTTTAAGAACATACTATTTAAAACTAAATCTAGACATCCAAGTAGACGATACTTGTGATAAGAAATTCGGGAGCATAAGGAGCTCAGGTATGAGCATCGGACAGTGTACTGTCAATGGTAAAGTTACTTGGTCTGATAGTGGTGGGAACCAAGAAGTAGATTTGAATGGTATTGGCAGTATCTGGACTATGAGAAGCTCAATAATAATACAAAGCTCTACTTAATCTCTACAACACCTTTATCAGCATCTAAAAAAAGGTTATCTCCATTTTTAATCTTCTCTATTTCTATTTGATCAACACAGGGGATACCAGCAAGTATTACCCCTGCTGCAACAATAGTCTCAGTTTCTTTATTAATGACACCCGCAGGTGCTACACCATTTTTCTTAAGACCATAGATAACATATGATCCAACAGTAGATCCCTTTCCACAGGGAAAAACAAGAATCTTATCAGTAACAGATTTACCCTTCAACGGATGGTCTTTTTCAATGACAACACCTGTTTTAATATCAATACCACCATAGAAGCCGATAGGTTCAGAGGAAACTATTGCCTCGCCCTCCGCCTTACCTGGGGAAATAGTTCTCCCCTTCATAGCTGCCCACCTATCAGATCATCAATGTTTGCAAAACATACTTCTTGTTTACAGAAACCTGGTAAATAGTTTGCTGCTTTTCCAGAGTTAACACCAGTTGTTTTGTACCCCATTTCTTCAATAGGAGCTACAACCATACAAGTATCAGCGACTATACTACCGCCAGCTTTTGCAATTATCTCATTATAACCCATCCGCTCTGCTGCCTCTTTAACCATTCGTGATGTACATACCCAGACAGGTTTCTTCAAGTGTTTACCCTCAAGTCGCTCTGCAATCATAGAAATCTCCCTAAGTGATGCATGGGGACAACCAAATATCACAATATCCGGGTTTTTACCAGAGTTTAATTTATCATAGGTATCCTTAATCTCTTTTTTACCAATAGAAACAGTCTCCAGACCCTTTTTTTCAACTAAATCTGCCTCAGGGGTAAGATTTTCTACGTGATAAAGTGCTACAGCACCAGATGCAGCCATTGCCGCACCAAGAGCCTTAAGTTGATCAGTGTTTGCATTTTTAATCCCTGTGAAATAAGGGATTTTGTTTTTGACTTGCTTACCAACATAGTACCCAAGAGCACCAAAATCAGAGTTAAAACTAAGATCAGCATCTACCTTGATTTTAACTGCTGGTTGTCTTTTCTCCCAGAGATGCAGACCATAGTTTGGAGTGACACCACAAATCGCAGCAGCAAGAGCAGAAGGACCACCCTCACGGTTTGTCCTAGCACCTATAACAGAGTTTGAAAATGATACAGCAGAGGATTCTGACCAAGCAATATGTTCACGGAAACGCGGTAGATTACCCGCCAGATAAGGTGTACAAGTGGAAGTAATAACTATGCCCATTTGCTTAAAGGCATCTATAATGCGCAACTGATTCTTCGCAAAATCCCTTGGGAAACCAAGTTTCTCCCAGTTTTCAAGATCCATACCCGCGGGGTTCAGATAAGTAAGCACCTTTACTTTCACACCTTTTGAAGCTATATCCTCAAGAAAAGCTTTACCCGGGTCACCAATGGACTTGTAAGAGACACCTGCAACTTGAACAGAGCCAACAGGTATCATTCTATCGGCACCATATATATCACCAAGACGAACAAGCAATCTAAAAAGCCTCTCCATTACTTCGCCTTTTTCACTATTAAGTATTTTCTCTTCGTCTTTAGTTAGATGCATTTTACTAGCTCCTTACAGTTATCTACTAGCAGATTAATTTCTTCTTCAGTAGCGTTATCTACATGAATTCCGCCAACAGCTACTACTCTTTTGTTATATTTTTTACATGCTGCTTCTGCAATTGGCTTTAGCACAACATAGTCATAATGTCCTTCTAAATCTATAACTTGAGGCTCTTTATCTGGCTCACAGATAACAACGCCACCGATATGAGACTTTTCTCCTCCGCCAAGAATATATATTAAATCATCATCAAGTTTTTTTTCCTCTAGAAATACTTTGTATTTTCCCTCACCGGAGGTAATCATTTGGATCCACTTCTCTATATTTTATAACCTCATATTTGCTTTTATCGACATCAGCTGGAATGGTAGCATCAAATCCAATCTTAGTTGTAAGTGTTTTCTTACCAGGTTCATGTTCACCAGATGGATCAAGAGAACTACCCGATTGATTAGGTTTTACAATCATGTCTTTGTCACCTTGGAACCTAGTTGCCATAGCCCGTTCAACAGCATTAGGATTGAAAATATCAACATCATCATCAACAATAGTGACATGCTTCATGCTTTTATGACCATTAAAAGCTGCCTCTATTGCTTTTTTACCATCATCGGGATGTTTTTTCTTGATTTGTACAATACCATGAAGCCAAGAACCACCGCCCATTGTTACTAGAACATTTTTACAATCAGCAACTTTGCTAACTTCATCATAGATTGTTGGCTCTTTAGGCATACCCATAAGAAGTTTATGTTCTAATTTACCGGGGAGTAAAGCTTGATACATGGCATCTTTTCTATGAGTTATACAGTCTACAACGAAAACGGGTTCCTGCCTCTCAAAATCCCTTGTTTCAGTAAGATCAACAAACGGACCTTCACGATCAAGTTCTCTAGTGAGTCTACCCTCTATTACAAACTCGGATTCAGCAGGTACCTCAAGATCTTTTGTCACACATTTAACCAAAGGAGTTTTATCAAGAGCATTTGCAATGGGAAACTCATCAACACCAGATGGCGGACCAAGAGAAGCAGCCACCATAACAGGTACAGAGTTACCAATGCAAACTGCCATCTCCAGATCACCATCAATTTTATCATAAGTAACCCGAGTCTGCCGTTTTTTAATAAGACGAGCAGTGAACCTATTTTTCCCAATTTCCATAAGTCGATGATAAGAAACATTTCTACCAGTTTCAGGATCCTTTATCGTTGCAACAGTAGCGGTAGCATACCTCCCACCATCACCCTCCAAATGATATAGAAGCGGAAGCTTACTGATATCAGGATCTTTAATCACAACCTCTTGACAAGGGGCCTTATCAACCATTTCCGGTTTCTTGGGGTTACGAAGAGCAGCAACAAGTTTAAGCAAAAGCTTATCCTTAGTTGTTCCAAGACCCTCAGCAATAATATCACGATTAGAAGTAATACCAGCAAAAATAGGGAAACCATACCCTTTCACGTTCTCAAACATAACAGGTTGCTCATTTAAAGAGTATATAATATTTGCAATCTCATACTTAACAGAAACTTCTTTTTTAATACGAGTTAGCTTACCTTCTTTTTCAAGTTTAGCAAGAAAATCACGAAGATTCATCTAACCGGTCCCACCCCGGGATGCCCCTATAACAGTTTTCAAAGTCTGAAATCCTTCTTTTTCTATAGCAGTAGCAATCCTATCTTGTAAATCTCTACCAGGAGTAAGAGCAATCATATTCCCGCCAAGACCTCCTCCTGTAAGCTTTGCCCCAAGAGCACCTTCATCACGTGCAAGTTTAACAAGAAAATCAAGCTCTCTAGATGAAACCTCAATCTGCTGTAAAAGCTTATGATTCTCATTCATAAGTTTACCAAGTTCACGGTAATCTTCATCAATAAATGCATCTTTTGCAAGATAAGCAATATTTTCAGCACGATCAAAAATTTCGTCATATTTCTGAGGGTTTTGTTCTTTTCTCTGTCGAACGCCATCAACAGCTGCAGTGGTGCTTGCAACTTTACCTGTATTTCCCATGACTATCTCAATTGGGTTTTGAATAGTGATTTTGTCCATAACATTGTTATTACTCTTCTCAAACCATATGAGACCGCCAAAAGTAGAAGCAGTGTTATCTATACCAGATGGAGTACCATGATAGCCTTTCTCACCTTCATATGCTATCCCGTTTATCTCATCATCTGAAAGGTTTAGATTAAAATGTTCTGAAAGAGCTCTAGTTAATGCTACGCAAGACGCAGCACTAGCACCTACACCACTAGCAGCATAGAGATTACCATCCAGTATGATTTTGATTCCATTTTTTGATGTGTCAGTATTCATTTTATTTAGAATACGTTTTATAGAATCTTTTTGTTGTTCAGTTTTTTCTTCTTTATAGTTTGGTGTTGCTTTTCGATTATCCTCTATCTCCCATCCTGGTTTATTTAGAGAATCTACCTTAGCAACCGTGTATTTACCAATAGCTGAAACAATAGCTGGTAACCCATACACTACAAAGTGTTCATTAAATAATATGGCTTTGCCAAAACCTATTCCCTCGCCCGTCATTTTTCATCACATACAGAGCATCTAAGATTTTTTGTTGGAATACCATAATTAGTATATCTTTTTTATGATTACGGTAAAACAAGGTAGAAAGGTATATCTCTTAACAACAAATAGTTTTCAAGTATTCTTCTAAGAAACATGATAAGATGATTTGATATACTAAATGGTAATACTTTTTCTTCGCTTTCTGCCCCGTATTCATCAACAGCGATTACACTAGTAGATGGTTTTCTAAGGGTTTCAACGCTAGTCCCAGATTCCACAAACCCTGATGATGGTACTCTTAAAGATCCGCTGCTCCATTTGAAAACATAATAAATCCTGTCCTCTTCCGGATCCTCGGCCTCTGCCCAATATTTTATTAAACCTTTTTTGCCACCATCTGGTTGATATGGAGGGTTTGTGACATACATGTTCAAGCTAGTTGGATAATATTTATGAACATATTTACCAAGTCTATCAGTAACCCAGACATTTGGTTTTGTGAGAGTACGAGTTTTACCATTTTTAAGAGTGTATTTGTGTGTCATAGTGGATTCACGGTTATTTGTTTGATCTTCTATGTCATCTCCATCGCCAAAATTCAGCTCCCACGTAAATGGACCTGCACCATCTGCGACTGTTGCAGTAAATTGTACGTTTTCCCCGGGTTCAATCCATTCTGAGGTATCAGTTTTATGGAAGCCTATTATGTCAAGACCTGGGCTGTGCGGTGGTATATAGTTGTCTGTTATTTTGTATCGTACTTTGGCATCATCTTGTCTTTTTTTATTCCATGGCTCCTCGCCTTGGCTACCGTCTAATTCGCCGTTTCCGATGTAGTATTCGCCGTCCTGTATCTTATCTTCACAGGGATTTACTATAGTTGATACTCTATTATCATCCAGGTAATATCTGATTATATATTCTCTTCCTTCTAGTTCTTGTATAGCCCAAGTCCAATCTCCATCAGCGTTGGGACATGCACTTACATCTGCTATGTCGCTCAGGCTTATACCATCCCAATCATAGAGTCTTATTGAGACATCGACATATGCTTGGCCATCATAAGCTGTAAATTGATGTACTCCATCTTCTATAGTCCATTTCTTTGCAGAATGCCATCCAAAGGGCAGCCATGCAGGGTAATCCTTGTTATATCTAACTTGTTTCTGTGTTTGAGTTGGAGTGTTGTAGTTATCATAGACTCTAAGTTCATAGAACCATTCTCCTTCTTTGCTACCTACATCGATGTTATCAAGTGCTTTAACATAATCCATTGTGATGGTGACTACGATTTCATCTGTATCTGGTGGGGCATCAATCTCAAAGGTAGCATCAACAAGTCCATTTCCATAGTGAAGTGAAGGACCAATATAATCAGCAGAATCCTCAAGAAGATCCCTTATCTCCGGGTTAGTATAATTAGGGAATCGGGAAATAGCAAGTGCTGCAACACCTGCGACATGGGGACAAGCCATACTGGTACCACTATATTCATCATAACCTCCACCTGGAACAGTTGAAAGTATGTCTTCTCCTGGTGCCATCATGGATAAGCCCGCACCATAGTTACTGAAGTCGCATCTTTCATTATCTTCATCTACCGCACCAACTCCTATTACTTTCGCATAACGAGCAGGGTAACCCGCTGAACCTCGGTACTCATTACCGGCAGATGCAACTAAGATAATACCATCATTCCAAGCGTTATTACAAGCAGATTCTATCAAAGAAGACGATGATGAACTACCGAAACTCATACTGATAACATCTGCATCATTATCAGCTGCATAATCAATTGCATCGATGATATCTTCATCCTCAAGTGCACCAACCTTATATGTTACACCTTCGTGTTCCCAAAGCAAGCTGAAGCCCGCTCTAACTGGTATAATCTTACAGCTCCATCCTACACCTGCGATACCAATACTGTTATTCGTAACAGCACTAGCTATACCTGCACAATGTGTCCCATGGCTATGAACATCCACGGGGTTATCGTCTCTAACAGTGTAATCTTCATCTGGATCTTCAAGATATCCCATTTGAAGATAGTTATTTATATCAATGTCAACGAAGTCATAACCGCTAACACAATTAGCGGCAAGATCAGAATGAGTATAATCAACGCCTGTGTCTATTATCGCTATTTTTACATTGGGATCTCCAGTGGTATACTCCCATCCATCTGGGCATTTGATTGCTTGTGGCCCCCATTGTAAATTGAATTTAGGGTCATTTGGTGTTTTAGAAACATAAGTAATATAGTTTGGTTCAACGTGTTTGACACGATGGTCTATTCTAAGATTCTCACAGTAATTAAGTTCTGTACCATGTTCAACTAAAACCTTAGCTATCTTATTATTTTCTTTAATTTCTATGGATAATCCGCTATAATCCTCTACTAAAAAAGTGGTAGTTTTTTTATTTACGATTGTTTCGTCATTAAACTCAACGAGTAATTCACCAGGAATAAAATTAGGCAAATCTAAGGGTTCATCCCCACATAGCGGATCTTGATTTTCTTTGGATGGAGCAGCGGCACCAAAATCGACAAAAATCAGTAGAAATATGACGGCGAGGGCCATGGTTTTTTTATTTATTTTATCCCCCAGTTAATCATTGGGAATAAACATATAAACATTTCTGTTAAAATCATCGTATTTTTATTAAAATAATGTATTTAGATTTGTTATTAAATTCTATATAGTCTAACGGCAATATGTGCTATCGATGAAAGACAAGTTACGCGGAGAGATAAAAAAAATAAGAAAAAATCTATCCCGAGAGGAAGTATTTGAAAAAAGTAAAAAAATCAAAAAACAACTTTTTAAAATAGATGAATTCAAACAAGCAAATAACATACTCTTCTATGTTTCGTATAACAATGAAGTTAATACTCACGAGATGATAAAAGAATGTCTCTCAAGTAAGAAACACGTAATTGTGCCAATTACCGATAAGGAAAACAGGTGTCTGATTGTTTCTAAGCTTGAAAAATGGGACGATCTTGAAATAGGTGCTTATGGTATCCTGGAACCAAAAAAAGATGCTGTGAAAGAAGTTTCCATTGATATAATTGATTTAGTTATTGTTCCGGGCTTAGTTTTTGATTTACAGGGTCATAGAATTGGTCATGGTATGGGATACTATGACCGTTTGCTAAAACAATTAAAGAATATACTAAGCGTTGGGCTGGCTTTTGAGTATCAAATTATCGAAAAAATACCTGTAGATGAATATGATGTCCCAGTTAGTATGATTATAACTGAGGACGGGACCATCGAATTACAGGGGCCAACATAAAGGACAGATATTCAAATATTTTCTTAGAAATAAATCCCAGTTTGTATCATATGAAAAATCAAGTGCCCAATATGGCATTGGAATTTTTCTAAATTGTGAGCTGCCCATTACTCTCCAGATGCTAGCATCGTACTGGCATTTCATCTGGGGAAAATAAATGAACAAACCATGCGAAGGATCATAAGGTAATGATACATTTGCGATAATCGTAGTATTCATCGCATTCATAACATTGTTACAAGCAGTTGTAATGTTAGCATTTCCTGTTTTATCTTTGAGTTTTTCAATGAAATCATACAAATCAATAAAGCAATCATAGCCCAACGGATCCAGCTGTAAGGGATATGCTATCTTTGATGGAAGCCACCAGAATCTACGATAGAGTTTTCCGTATTCTCTTACTTTTGACCTAGCGGTTTTAATTCCTTTTTTAGATTTGCAAATGTTTTCAGTGAGATTCTCAGATAGCTGCTTTATAGAGTCCGCTAATTGTCCTATTTTGCTAAGATCTGTAGCTGAAAGATCTGTTTTAAAAACTGTTATAGGATACCAGCCGGGTGCCCTTACAACACCAGCGATTTTAGAGGTGTACATCCCGGGCTCGTAGGTGTCTACTATTGACTCAGCAAAGCTTTTTGGTGTCATATCTGTGTTGTCTTTTAATTCCTGTAAGAAACTAGTGAAATTCCATTCAAGTGGTTTACCCTCATCTGAGTATTCACCTCCTCCAAATCCATGTTCTTCGTTTGAAACCATATATCTGGCATATGGTGATATTTGATATGCTGCTTCAATGCTTGCTGTCACACATATATTAAATGCAATAACATCAATTTTTTCAGAGCCGTTATTTGTTACGTCCTTTAGTACTTCTTTATAGTCGTTCATATCTAAAAGACTTAAATCAGAAAAAGTTTCTGTTCCATGAGTATCGCAACCTAGACCTTGCCATCCGCTACCATGTGTGGAGAGTATAAATAGAGCATAATGGTCAGCAGGGTAGTTGTGAATTGTTAACTCTAAAAATCTTTTTAGTGTCTCTGAGTGTCCCATGTCTGATTCAGTTTCATACCATGTTAGTGGGATGAGTAAATCTTTTTCGATAAAATAATATGCAGTGTCTCCATCGAATTTGCCATCGTATAATCCTATAAGGTTGAAATCTGGACCTGAACCAACACTTGTTAAAAAATTAAATGTGTAATCTTTTTCATATGTTCTATGATTGTCAAAAGCCATGTACATCATTACAGTCCATTCATCAGATCCAGCTGTTGTTTTAATTATGGAGCTAACAGAGTTTTCATCTGTAGTTTTATATGCAATTGAGATGTTTGTAGATAGTAAAAATAGAATTACCAGTATTAAAACAAAAAATCCTCTCTTTTTATGCATTTTATATTTTCCTCCCAAATTATTTACTATTAACTATAATATGTAGGTTATTAAAGTATAAAAAAATTATGTTATCTTTTTACTTTTTAACAAAAAATGTGGATGATGTTAGTATTAAACTACGGAAAATTAAGTTACTATATCCTTCAATTTGTCTAACTTAATAGCTCTCCCCATCTCCATAGCAATTCTTTCACCATAACTAATTGAATCACCATATAAATAGCCAGAATGCGGCGTAAAACGAGTAAGTGGGCTACCTGGTATTCTCATGGAAACATCAAACACTACCATCTCCTCTTTTCCCGTATCAGCGGCAATAGCTCCTTGGAGAGCAAATGGCCCGATAATACCTGGTGGGCGTTCTTTTTGTGTTGTTTTAACGAATTTTTCACCAAGAGTGAATATTTTCTCAATAATAGATTCTTTTGTTGTCGCGGCGATATGACCTGTTTCTATTATCTTTGGTCTCATATATTTAAGGACCTCAAGTTGTTCATTTGCAGGGAGTCTGATGAGTCCATCAAGATTTGTCTGTCTCCGGGTATCTGTCCCCATAATCTCCAATTCACCATCAATTACTGAATAGAAATAATTAAAATTAACTTGAGCCCCAATGACATATTCCTCGATAACCGCCTTGTCAAGTGCATCTTTTGTGATCATTTTTTTATTTAGCAACTCACCAGCTTTTTTCTTGTAATCGTTGTAATTTGTAGCATAGAAAAACGCTCGTTCATACCCACGGATAGCCTCATTAACCTTAACAATAACGAGTCTATCAATGTCTTTTGGAGATTTAACTATCTTTGGAAAACGAATCCCTGCTTTTTCCAACAGATAATATTGGTTCTTTGGAACGTCACGTTCCTCGAGTTTCAACATGCCTCGTGTTCCAAAAATAGGGACGTTGAAATTGTTCTCGATATCTTTAAAATCAAAGTAAACCCAGAAATATCTATTATGGATAAAAATAGTATTTTTGTTTCTTAGTTCCTCTTGGACTTTAGGTTTTGTAATATCTGAGAATTTATTGAGAACAATGGTTTCATCTATGCAGCCGCGGCCATCCTCTCGTGTTTTGTAATATTTAGCATAAGTTTTTTCTCTTCCTTTCTGACAGATAGCAATTGTTCGAAAACCGTGTTTTTTTGCACCACGACAGACGTCAAGACCTGAATGACCACCCAAGACACCAATAGTAATTTTATTTTTATTGTAAGATTCTGCTATTTCCTGAATTTTTTTCCTTTCAATCATATAGAAGCTCCCCCATATATGGTAATATTATTTGAATTTTGGCCTATTAGACAAATAAGGCGACAAAGGTAATGGTTTCTGAGGGAAACCTTTTGTTAAGGTTGTAATTAATTTATGTAAATCTTTTAACGTGTATGATTTGGTGCTATCTCCAATTTTATCAGTTCTAAATCTTGGAGTGAATTTTTTACTATCTTTTTCCTTTTCACCAACAACCACGATAATTGGGGTCCATTCTTTTTCTGCATCACGAATCTTGCGACTAACACTTTCTTCACGGTCATCAATGTCTGTTCTAATACATTGAAACTCAGATATATTATTCAATTCGTCCATATACTTTTTGCAATCAGAAATAAACTCATCTCCAACTGGAATAAATCTAAGCTGAGTGGGAGAAAGCCAAATTGGAATCATTGGTTTTTGACCTTTGTTTATCTTAATTGCTTCTTTTTCAAGTAAAGCATAAATAACTCTTTCAATAGCTCCAGAGGGGCTGCAATGTAGTATCAAAGGATGCTTCAATTTTCCGTCTTTATCTGCGAATTTAATATCGTATCTTTCACCATTTTCTATGTCAATTTGATCGGTGCTTAACGCAGATGCTTTATTGGACATATCAACGAAGTTAAACTCGTATTTTAAAATAAAATAAAATATTCTTTCATCCCACATCTCTAATAAAACTGGTTTTCCTAGTTTTTTTACAAGATCTAACATAAATTCCTTATTATGTTCATAAAAATCTTTGGTTGTTCGTAAAGCCATCTCGATATCATCATTATCGATACCGATTTTTTCCAATACGCTAAGACACAGATCATATCTCACCTTAAATTCGTCCATTGCCATATCTAAATCAGAAGTAAAGGCATGTACATCTGGCATTGTAAAAGCTCTAAGTCTTCTCAGCCCTGAAAGCTCCCCAGATTGCTCTCTTCTGAAAGAATATTTTGTTAACTCGTAGATTTTAAGTGGTAAATCCTTATAGCTAATTGTAGCATCATGAGCCATTAAAAACTGTCCAAAGCATGCAGCAAAACGTAAGAAAAAATTCCTTTTATCACTTTCAATCTGATATTGCCTTGCTGGAAACCTCTGTAGATATTTAGAAAGCGTTGGGTGATCCATATCATACATTATTGGGGTTTCTACTTCTAAACCACCATATTCAACTACCCTTTGAGTTACATAGTCCTCAATTGATTTTTTAATAAATCGTCCCTTTGGATAAAACCTCATGTTTCCTCCATCTGAGGCGGGCTCATAATCTGCAATTTCTAATTTTTGCATTAGCTTAACATGCGGAGGTTCTTGTTTTGTTGCTCTTGATTTTTCTTTTTCATAAAATGCAAATTTCTTTAACTTTTCATGTCCTTTGTAATTAAACTTGCCAACATCATGCAACGTCCCGTCTTCTGTTAAAATATACCAGTATGAGCTAAGCTTTCTTTCCTGTTTCAGTGACTCTGTTTCTTCTCCCCCAGGTACAATTTCTCTAGATAATTCTGAAAGTGGATGACCTTTACATGATATTTTAAATGCTTTATACCAGCCAAAAGGTGAGCGTTTAACATTAAAATTCTTCTGTTTAAGTTCGTACTCAATTTCAATAAGAATTTCTTGAGCCTTTTTTGGACTTGCGAGATCTGAAGAAAGATGAGCATATGGATAGAGCATGATGTTTTTGACTTTAAGTTGCTCGGCTGTTTTTTCAATTTCTTTTACAGCTTGCTTTACTGCTTGAGTGGGTGATTTTTCATCAATTTTTTCAACAGCAGTGAAGGCAGTTAAAGCCTCCTCGAGTCTATCATTTTTAATCTTAGTTTCTTCAGGATTTTTTATAGCTTTATCTTTAACTTCATATTCGATATAGTCACTATGAATCAGTAATAACTTCATGAAATCAACCCTGTAAAACAAGTAAACATTATTAAAGATAATGATTACTCTAAAAAGAGTAATGGGGGAGGCGGCGGAGGTGTTTAACACCGCAACAAAAAACTAAATTGAATTTACTTGCAATCCCATCTCTCCGCCTGACAAAACGAATGTGTTAAACAATATAAGAAAGTTTCGGAAAAAAATTTCTCCCTATTTTAAGGAGAAAAAAACTTGGATTATCCTATTGTTTTTTTGTATGAATCCGCGTCAAGGAGACTATCAATTTCTGATTTATCCTGGACTTCTAATTCAACGAGCCATCCTTCATTATAGGGGCTCTCATTAACAGTTTCAGGGGTGTCTTCAAGTTTATCGTTAACTTTTGAAACTTTACCACTAATTGGGGAAAAAATCTCAGAGACTGATTTTACAGATTCAACTACGCAGAGTTCTTCACCTTTTTTAACTTCTTTTCCAACAGAGGGTAGTTCTACGAAGACAATATCTGTAAGTTCAGATTGAGCATGATCTGTTATTCCAATCTGGGCTAGGTCTCCCTTTAATTTCAGCCATTCATGTGATTCAGTGTATTTCAAATCGTTTCTAACTTCATTTGACATGTTTATCAAACCCGTTATTTTCTATTATTTCTTAAACATTTTCCTAGTTCTGTTGAGCCCAATCCTTTGGAACAAAGGGTGGTTTAACAACTTTTGCTTCTACAGGTTTACCCCTTATTATTATTTCAAGTATGCTATCTTTCTCTCGGTAATCTGGATGGCAATACCCCATAGCGATACCTGTGTTTAGACATGGTGATAATGTACCACTTGTTACAACTCCTATTTTTTTGCCATTTTTTTGTATTTCGCATCCATGTCGAGGTATTCCTTTGCTGGTACATTCTAGGCAGGTTAGACGCTCGTAATCTCCTTTTTCTTTTTGTTTCAATAGGGCTTCTTTTCCTACGAAATCATGATCCCAGTTTATAGTCCAAGACATAGTAGCCTCAAGTGGTGTTCTCCCACCTTCAAACTCGTTACCTGCTAGGATGAAACATTTCTCCAGCCTAAGTGTATCTCGAGCACCCAAGCCTATCGGTTTAATACCAAGCTCGTTACCTGCTTCTAAAATCTTATTGAAAACATCTTCTGCTTTTTTAGAAGGGGCTATCTGTAACTCAAAACCAAGCTCCCCCGTGTAACCTGTATGTGAAATAATACAATCTACATCACCAAGATTAATATATTGACATCCAAAAAATCCAACATTTTTTAGATCAACATCGGTAAGTTTTTGAAGAGTTTCTCTTGATTTGGGACCCTGTACAGCTAGAATTACATAATCTTTTGAAACATTTTCAGCTTTTGCACAGACTTTATGTTCCTCCGCCTTTTTATTTAGCCAGTCTGTAACAATTTCATCCATTCCAGCATTTGGAATCATCATATATTTGTCTCCAAGGTGCATGAAAATCGTATCATCAATCACTGTTCCATCTTTCCTTAAAATAGCAGTATATTGGCTTTTTTTATCATCAACTCCAAATGCATCTTCAACCGTTGTCAAACTTATTAGTTCCTCAGCTTCTTCGCCAGTGATCCATACATTGCTCATATGGGATACATCAAAAAGACCAACTGATTTTCGTACAGTTAGATGTTCATCTTTTATAGATGAATATTGGATAGGCATTTCAAAACCAGCGAATTCTATGAAACGTGCCCCAAGTTTTTTCTGCAGTTCATACAATGGTGATCGTTTTACCATTAATCTTCCCCCGCAGGTGAATACAATAACTATAATTTAAGATTTCGACAAAACATTTATCATACTAGATTCATAACAGTGGATGATGAGGATTACAAAGATGCAGGGTGTTTTCAAAGAAAAAAATAAAATTTTCACAGAAAACCCAGCATGCTGTGAAGGGATCAGAGTATACAATGAGAAACTGGTAAAACATGAGGATAAGGAACTTCGTTCTTGGAACCCTTATCGTAGCAAACTAGCAGCTGCTATATTAAAAGGACTGGAATTTGATATTGAAGAAAAATCAAAAATATTATATCTAGGTGCTGCAACAGGTACAACCGTTAGTCATATATCTGACATTGTGAAGGATGGAGTTATATATGCTATTGAAAACTCACCATTAGCTGTTACGCATCTGTTAAAAATAAGTGAAAAAAGGCAAAATATAATCCCGGTTTTAGGTGATGCTAACCATCAAGATCGTTACTATTCTATAGTTTCCCCTGTTGATCTAGTCTACCAGGATATTTCTCAGAGGAATCAGTCCGAGATTTTTATTACAAATATTGAAGGATACTTAAAGAAAAAGGGCAAAGGTATTCTGATGGTTAAAGCCCGAAGTATTGATGTTTCATTAAAACCAGATAAAGCCTATGACTTAGTTTGCTCAGAGCTTAAAAATAGGGGGTTAAAAATAGAAGAAAAAATTGATTTACAATCTTATGAAAAAGATCACGCTGCAATTATTGTCTCAAAATGATATTTAATCGAAATAATCATTATCGACCTATCACATCTAGGTAATAATCATGAGAAAGAAAATAAAGGATATTGTCTCTACTAGACTTGCAAAAATTTTATTACCATTCATAATAGCTGTAATTGGAATCCTGATAGTAAAATTTTATCTAGTATTTACGGGTGAGGGTGAATCTGCGACAAAATTAATTATTTTAATGTTTGCTTATTTTATTCCGCCGTTGGGGAAAGAATCAATTATTCCCATAGGTGTAACCGGTGGGAAAGTCACAGTTCCATTTGTTGGTGGCTCGCTTGTCATCCCAAAAATTGATCCACTTGTAATGGCACTCACAATTGCATTTGTGGACATAGTCGTAGCATTATTTCTTGTTTGGAATTATGATCTTGCAAAAAAGATACCATTAATCGGAAATTTCATGGAAAAAGTTGAAGAAATTGGGAAAAAATCTTCAAGTAAATATGGCTGGATTAAACCCTTGCGTTTTATTGGAAT
>CAZGOD010000019.1:0-28367 GCA_964527715.1 uncultured Thermoplasmatales archaeon
CAGCCCGGCACGGCGATGGATTGCTAATCCATTGGTCTTACGACCTCGGGAGTTCAAATCTCCCTCCTCGCGCTAAAAATTAAAATCGTCAGTTTTAAAAAGAGATAAATGTTAATAATAAGTTGTTGGAGAAGGAAAAAGCATGGGGAAAAAGATCATGGTAGTTGATGATGATCCTAGTGTTAGAATCACCATCAAAGAGGGGCTTGAAAACCTAAGTCAAGAATATGAGGTTATATCTATCGAAAACGGTGAACAATGTTTTAATTGCTTAAAAAACAATCAATTACCTGATCTAATACTCCTTGACATTATGATGCCTGATATGGACGGTTGGCAGGTTCTAAATAGATTAAGGGATAACAATGAATGGAGTAAGATCCCGATTGTCTTCCTAACTGCTAAGACAGATGATTTTAGTAAAACATTTGGAAAAACTGTTTCTGAGGATTACATTGAAAAACCTTTTATAATGTCAGATTTAAAACAAAGAATTGACATGGTTTTGAAAAAAAGTGATCAGGAATACTCTAACTTGGTATAATTTTTGTTTATTTTTTCTGATCCTGTTTATATAAGCTTTCAAGTTGTTTCCATTGAGTGACATCCCTTGATATGCCGACGGTGCCGATGATATTGCCCCCAGGATCAAAACGTGGTACTTTTGTAACTGATAGCCATCGTTCAGAGCCATCAGCGTTTTCAATTTTTTCAATTTTATTGATAATGAATCTCCCTGTGTGGAGTATTTCTTTATCATCTTCAAATGATTTTTTAGCTTGTTCTTCTTGGAGGAAATCATAATCTGTTTTACCGATCATTTCTTCAGGTGTTACGTCAGAGTGTGCTGCTTTCGCCTTGTTAACCATTACGAATTTGTTATCTTGATCTTTGAAATAAATCGAGTCTGGTATGTTGTCCATCAGAGCCTGGAGTAAACCATGTTCTTTAGTTAGTTTAATTTCAGCTTGTTTCCTATCACTGATATCTCTCATTATTACTACAAAGCTGGAGACCTCAGTATCTTTTTTGATTAGGAAAAATGAGCTTAACTCCACGTTCAAGATTTTACCGTTTTTATCTGCCATCTCAGTTTCTTGACTAGTAGCTTTTCTATTTGATAGTAGGTCTCCGAATTGTTTCACAATTATTGGTAATGATTTTGATGTGAGTAAATCCGTGCTTAGGAAGTTTTTGCCTACTACACTCTCTTTTTTAAGGCCAAACATCTCAAGAGCACGACAGTTTATATCAAGTATTTCCCCTCGGGCGTCAAGGATAATGGTCCCATCGGTTGTACACTCGAATAAACCCCGGTATTTTTGTTCACTCTCCTTCAGTTTCTTTTCAGCTTCTTTACGTTCAGTGACATCACGGATAAGACCTAGCATCACTGGTTTTCCATCAATGATGAAAAGAGAAGTACTAACATCAACGGGTACCCTGGTTTCATCTTTTCTTAGGATTTCTGCTTCAAAGTTTAAACCACCCTTGGAAGATATTTCATCAATAAGTTGTGACCAATCATGTGATGGTGGAAATATTTCTCTGAGGGATAAATTCATAAATTCATCCCATGAGTAACCGAGTAGGTCACATGATTTCAAATTTGCCTCTAATATTTTACCCTCCAGTGTAGCTAAAAAAACAGCGTCGTTAACTTGTTCAAAAAGAGTCTTATATCTGCTATCGATAGAGGATAAACCTTTACTATTTTTCCCTGATTCAAAATGTTCCTTTTTAGGCTCCTCTAACATATAGCATCCCATTTGTCTATTAAGCGTTATTTTAACAGAGACATTTAATTGAATACATTATTAATATTTAAACTTACTTTAGCACCTAAAAAAAATTTTATATTGATGAGAGTTCCCTCTTCAGCTCATCTATCACTACAATAGGAGTAGGATCCACTTTTCTTAAAACAGCTAGATAACAACTTACATAATCTCCTAGATACATAGCATACATCATCTTAGCTAATCTTTTTTTACCTCTTATATGAATCTCAATAACTTTTGATGCTGCATCATCAAAAAGTTTTTTCATGAAATTAAGACGTTTAGACATATAAACGGATTCCTCGTCCTCATCTCTAAGGATAATGCATGAAAAATTTTTAGTTGCCTCAGGGTTACTTGACCATCCTACAATATCATTATGATTACACTCAGGGACTTCATCATATCTGGAAATGATTTTACTGTTCTCGTTGAATTGTGTACACCAACGTTTAGCTATTGGCATATAAATTCCCCAACCGTACAACTGAGGCGTAGTACCCATTATTTTTTTTGCTATTTGTTTTGAAATATTATCTTTCTCAGGAACCTGTTTCTTGTTTTTGTCTCTAAAATCTTTCACCATTGAAATTGTTTCCTTTATCTGTGAATCCATACTATCTCTTAGTAACCCAGTTTTTTCTAATAATAAAAACGATGAAAACAGTAGATAAGCAGTTGCTGCACGTGGAGCAAAACCCGAGGGTATTTTAATATGTGGAATTTCTCTTTTTTCGCAATATTCGTGTAAGTTTCCACCTGAAGATATCCCAATGATTTTACACCTTTTTTGAAAACCGTGTTTAAAAGTGCTTAATGTTTCTTCGGTGTTACCAGAATAACTCTGTGATATAAGTAGTGTATTTTTGTTTGCCCATTTTGGTAGATCATAACCACGGCTTACATAGATTGGTATGTCAAGTTTATCTCTGAAAAAACTCTGTATGATATCTCCAGATACTCCTGATCCACCCATCCCACTTAAAACAATATCATCTACTTTGAAAACACTATTTAGATCTGAAGAATTTACAATATCAACTGTCTCAATAATTTGCTCAGGGAATTTCTCTATTACTCCTAACATGTTTGATTTATCAATTTTTGAAATTTGATCTAAATCATCTAACATAATAATTCAACCTAGGCTCCATTTTACAAGGAATCATTCCTGTAAAAGAAGTACACTATATAGATATTTTTGTTTAGAATATTGATGCAAATACTTATAATGAGAAATCTTATCCAATCTCATTTATGATTATAACAAAGCAAAAAGAGTTTAGTTGTCTACTTGAGTCTATAAATAAGGACCCAGTTTTTATAGTAGGATGTAGCGAATGTGCAACGCTTTGTCATACTGGTGGTGGAGAAGAAGTTTTATCTATGAAAACAGCTCTGGAAAAAGAAAAGATAACTGTTACTGGCTGGGTTGTACTGGAGCCCGCGTGTCATCTTCAAAATGATAAACGTCTTCTTAGAAAATATAAAAAAGAAATTGATGATGCTAAAAAAGTTCTTGTTCTTTCTTGTGGTAATGGTGTTCAGACTGTTTCTGAGATAATTAGTGATTCTAAGGTTATTGCTGGTACTGATACGCTTTTTTTGGGTGAGATAAAACATGTTAATGAGTTTGAAAAACGTTGCATTATGTGTGGTGAGTGTATTCAGGATTTGTTTGGTGGTTTTTGTCCGGTTTCTCGTTGTCCGAAGGGTATGTTGAATGGGCCTTGTGGCGGTTCAGTTGATGGTAAATGTGAGGTTGATTCTGAGTTAGAGTGTGTTTGGGATTCTATTTTTCGTTATTTGAAAGAGAAGGGTTTAACGGGTGATATGAAAAAGATTAGGGAGCCTAAGGATTGGTCTAAGTCTGTTGAGTGGCGGAGGAAGATTTAGTTATGGTTTATCGTAGTAATCTTGAAAAGATTTTATCTGAGAAAGGTTTTGCTGTTACTGCCGAGGTTGGTCCTCCAAAGGGTTCTGATCCTGGTAAGATAAAGGCTAAGGGTGAAATTGTCCAAGGTTTTGCTGATGCTTTTAATGTTACTGATAATCAGACTGGTGTTGTGAGGCTTTCTAGTCTTGGTGGTTGTGTTGTTCTTAGGGGGATGGGTTTGGAGCCTATTATGCAGCTTTGTTGTAGGGATCGTAATCGTATAGGTCTTCAGAGTGATGTGCTTGGTGGTTTTGCTGTTGGTATTCGTAATATGCTTTTTATTACTGGTGATCATCAGTGTTTTGGTAATCATCCTGGTGCGAAGGGTGTTTTTGATTTGGATTCTATTCAGCTTATTAGAGTGGTTAGGGATATGCGGGACATGGGTGTTTTTCAGAGTGGTGATAAGATTTTGAGTGGTAAGCCTGATGTTTTTATTGGTGGTGCTGCGAATCCTTTTGCTGATCCTTTTGAGTTTCGTGTTGATCGGTTGGAGATAAAGATAGATGCTGGTGTGGATTTTGTTCAGACTCAGAGTGTTTTTAATTTGGATCGTTTTAACGAGTGGATGGATGAGGTTCGTTCCCGTGGACTTGATAAAAGGGTTCATATTGTTGCGGGTGTGACGCCTCTTAAATCTTTGAAGATGGCTGATCGTATGAAGTTTCATGTTCCTGGTGTTGATATTCCTGATGAGGTTTATAATAGGATAAAGAATGCCGTTGATCCTAAGAGTGAGGGTTTTGATATTGCGTTAGGTCTTATTGATGAGGTTAAAAAAATCAGGGGTGTTCATGGTTTGCATATTACTGCTCTTTTTTGGGAGGATGTTATTCCTAGGTTGGTTGAGGAATCTGGTTTGTTGCCTCGACCCTGAGAATAATGTTTTTTTTGGATAGTAAAGTATGTATATTGTTTTTCTATAGCGGTTAAACAGTTGAAATTTATTTGGAGGTTTCTGTAGTAATGCCTAAAAAGGTTATGAAAAAAATTCTTGTGACCGGTTCAGTTGGACAGATTGGTTCTGAGCTTACGATGGTCCTTCGTAAGCGATTTGGTAATGATAATGTTGTTGCTTGTGGTAGGAAGACTAAGCCTAGTGAGAAACTGTTTAACTCGGGTCCTTTTGAGTATCTTGATATAACGGATCGGGGGACTGTTGAAAAAGTTGTCAAAGAGTATGATATTGATACGGTTTATAACATGGCAGCGATTCTTTCTGTGACTGGTGAGGAAAAGCCTCTGTTATGTTGGAATGTGAATATTAATGGTATGTATAACATATTGGAGGTTGCTCATGAGTATGATATGACTCGTGTTTTTGTTCCTAGTAGTATCGCGGTTTTTGGTCCTGAGACTCCACGTGTGGATACTCCTCAAGAGACTGTTTTGAAGCCTAAGACGATGTATGGTGTTACTAAGGTTGCTGGTGAGCTTTTAGGTGATTATTATTTTAAACGTTTCGGGATTGATGTTCGTGGTGTTCGTTACCCAGGTATTATTAGTAGTGAGACGTTGCCTGGTGGTGGTACTACTGATTATGCTGTGGAGATTTTTTATGAAGCTATTAAGAATAAGAGATATACTTGTTTTTTGAAGAAAGGTACTGTTTTGCCTATGATGTATATGCCTGATTGTATTAAGGGTACTATTGATCTTATGGAGGCTGATGTTAAGAAGCTTAGGCATCATTGTGATTTTAATATGGCTAGTATGAGTTTTTCTGCTGGTGAGCTTGCTGCTGAGATTAAAACGCATATCCCCGGGTTCAAGTGTGATTATAAACCTGATTTTCGTCAGGCTATTGCTGATTCTTGGCCGCAGAGCATTGATGATAGTGCTGCTCGTGAGGAGTGGGATTGGAAGCCTTCGTATACTCTATCTTCTATGGTTGAGGATATGCTAAGCAAGCTTGGTAAGCGTTATGATAAGGGCATTCTCTAAGTTTTCTTAAAAAAACTAGTTGAGAGGGCACTGTAGGTTGAGGGGGAAATATGATGACAAAGAAAAATTTCTCTTGGATAGATGTTTTACCAATAACTTTTACAAGTCTGCTCCTTATATTGCAAATCGTCATTGGTATTAATTTAATATCTAATGTTTCGCAAATTGAAATATTAGCATATGTCGGTGTTGGACTTTATGTTTTTTCGGGTTGGATTTTTGGCATGCTTCCAATCATTGAATTTCGTAAAAAAGGTGAAGTAAAAAAGGGTAAAAGTTATATTCATACAAGCAAGCTTGTTGATACTGGCATATATTCTGTCGTTCGTCATCCGCAATTTATAACATGGGTGCTGTGGGCAATTGCTGGTATGCTACTTTTTCAACACTGGATTGTTATCTTGCTGGGCATTCCTATTATACCATTAACATATATAGATTTAATCAGAGCAGATAAGCGGCTAATTAAGAAATTTGGTGACGATTACAAAAAGTATATGCAAAGGGTGCCAAGAGCAAATTTCTTGTTAGGTATAATTCGTTTGCTTTGGGATAGAAAGTGAAGTTAAATGTCAAATTTGAATTTATATAGAAACGAGAAAGATCACATAAGAGAGAATTTGAATAAATACACAAGAAAAGCATTTGAATTGCTCCCGAAACTTAAGAATCCTCACATTTTAGATATCGGATGTGGAACCGGAGTTCCAACCATGGAATTAGCAAAAATATCTGATGGTCATGTTATTGGAATAGACATTGATGAATCATCATTGGGTTTACTCCAAAGAAAAATAAGGAAAATGGGATTAAATAATCAAATAAGTGTTATTAATGATTCAATATTGACTGCGGATTTCCCTGAAAAAAGTTTTGATATTATTTGGGCAGAAGGCTCAATATTTGTAATTGGATTTGAAAAAAGTATAAAGAAATGGCGTCAATTTTTAAAACCAAATAGATTTTTGGTAATTCATGATGAAAATAAAGATAAAACTAAAAAACTTGAATCAATAACAAAGTATGGCTATTCACTTATTGCCCAATTTGAATTACCAGATAATCTCTGGTGGCGTGAATATTATACCCCTCTAGAACAGCTTATTCAAGAGTTCCGTTATACGTATCCTAACGATTCTGAGCTTATTAATGAGCTAAATAAAGATAAGATTGAAATTGAAAAATGCAAGTCAAATTCCGTAGTATTTAGTTCATTTTTTGTAATAATGCAAAGGATGTAAATGTATTTCAAATATATTCTGAGGTTTCTACCATTATGCATCAGCTCATAGGCTTTGCCCTAAAAGTCGGTTTTGACTTAAAAGTCTGACTTAAAACCTACTTTTGAGGCAAAGCCCAGCTCATAGAAAGTTTTATATAATAGTTCTCATATGAGTAATTAATAGGAATGTAAAATCATGCCTGGATATGGACGCGGATATGGTCGTGGCCGGGGCAGATGTCGCGGGAGGAGATGGATTGAACAACTCCCTAAGACAACCCACTTTCAACCATACGGACAACAAACGCCCACAAACACAGTAATACTAACGTTAGAAGAACTCGAGGCGCTTAGACTAGTTGATCTAGAAGACCTAAAGCAAGAAGAAGCAGCAGCACGTATGGGCGTATCAAGAAAAACACTGTGGAATGACTTGCAGCGAGCGCGTAAAAAAGTGATAAATGCGTTGGTCAATGGATATGCCATTCGTATCGAAGGCGGGGATTACGTTCTTAGATAAATAAGGAGGTAAAAAAATATGCCAGGTGGCGACAGAACAGGACCAGAAGGCTATGGGTCAAGAACTGGAAGAGGATTGGGCTACTGTTCAGGATATGATAGTCCAGGATTCACAAAGGGAACTCCAAGAGGTAGAGGCTTTGGACGAGGATACTGGGGTCGTGGCAGAGGCTTTTGGCGTAGAGGATATTACCCAGAGCCATATTACGAACCAGCTCCATACTATCCACCATACCAGCAGCAAGTATCACCCGGATCCAGCAGAGAAGAAGAAAAAGCCCATCTCGAAGACATAGTCAAAGGTCTAGAAGACGAACTCAAGGCCATAAAGGAAAGGCTCCAAGAGCTTTCTAAAGAAAAAAAGGAAGCGCCTTAAAAAGGTTTAAGAAGGATGCTTCCTTCTCTTGTCTTTCTTTCAGATTAATATTGGAAAATAATAGAGGGAAAACATGGAAAAAAAAGGATATGACGATTCTAAGATTAAAAAAAGCTTGAGTAATATAAAGCATAAGCTTGTCGTGTTAAGTGGAAAAGGCGGTGTCGGTAAGAGCACCGTTTCTGCAAATCTTGCACTTTCGTTATCAGAGAAGGGATACAGCGTAGGAGTGCTAGATGGCGATATGCATGGTCCCAGTATCCCCAAAATACTTGGTGTTGAGGATAAGAAACCCGAGTCTTCTGAAGCTGGTATAAATCCCGTTTTTGCGTTACCGAAATTGAAGGTTATGTCAATGGGGTTTCTCCTACAAGATAAAGATTCGCCGGTTATTTGGCGTGGACCTTTGAAAATGGCTGCAATTAAACAGTTTATCGGAGATGTAAACTGGGGGAATCTAGATTATCTCATTGTTGATTTGCCTCCAGGAACAGGTGACGAGCCGTTGAGTATAGCGCAATTGATACCAGATAGCGATGGAGCAATCGTTGTAACGACACCACAGGATGTTGCTCTACTAAGTGTAAGAAAGTCCATAAATTTTGTAAAGAAGATGAATATGCCAGTAATCGGTATCGTCGAAAATATGAGTGGTTTTAAGTGCCCGCATTGCGGCAAGGCTATTGATATCTTCAAAACAGGGGGAGGCAGAAAAGCATCAATAGATTTCAAGATTCCCTTCCTTGGAGACATTCCTATTGACCCCGAAATCGTAAACACAGGAGATTCTGGAGAAGCATTTATGATTAAAAACGCAAAGTCAGATGCTGCAAACGCATTTGAAAAAATCGTAGATAATATCGAAAATATTGTAAATAAAAAGAGGTGAAATGAGATATGCCAGGTGGAGATGGAACAGGGCCAGATGGACAAGGACCCATAGCTGGAAGAGGCAGAGGAAGAGGTCAAGGACGAGGTCGTGGTCTAGGCGGCGGTTTTGCCCAAGGGCCCAATGGTGAGTGCAGATGTTCAAACTGTGGGCATATAGAACCACATCAGTTGGGTGTGCCTTGTTATAATAAGAAATGCCCGAAATGTGGTAGCCCTATGACAAGGGCTTGAATACTAACAGTTATTAGTAGGAAGTTTACCGGGGGTGAAAGGTGAAGGAATATGAAAATTGGAATATCATCAACAGGTGAAGATTTGAATGCAGATGTTGATCCAAGATTTGGAAGATGCAAATATTTTCTATTCGTAGATACAGATACAATGGATTTTGAAGCAGTATCAAATGAGAGTGCAATGGCTTCTGGTGGAGCTGGAATACAGGCAGCACAGACAATTGCAAAGGCAGGTGTAAAAGTGATGATAACTGGGAACACAGGACCAAATGCATTTCAAACCTTGTCTGCAGCTGGAATAAAGATATTTACAGGCGCAACTGGGACGGTTAGCGAAGCAGTAGATAAATACAAGAGGGGAGAGTTACAAGAGGCAAACGCTGCCAGTGTCGGTAGTCATTTTGGCATGGAAGGTGCTGGTAGAGGTTTTGGAAGAGGTAGAAATCTATGAAAATATGTATACCAACTATGGGTGAAAATGGGTTAAACAATCTTGTTGGAGAACACTTCGGCAGAGTACCTACATACACCATAGTAGATCTTGATACGAATGATGTAAAGGTTATTCCTAATACGAGCCATCATATGGGCGGACAGGCAGATCCTCCTGAAATCATGGCAAGGGAAGGAGTCAACGTCATGATCTGCCAAGGTTTAGGAAGACGAGCAATCACCATGTTCGAAGAATTCGGTATTGAAGTATACATCGGGGCATCTGGAACTGTAAAAGATGCGATTGAAGCATTCAAACAGGGAACTCTTCAAAAAGCTAGTGAAGGAGATGCCTGTGGACAGCATGCCTTTCGAGATCGACATCATCACTAATATCCTCAGCAAGTGAAATAATGAAAACCTATCTAGAGTGTATACCCTGTTTTATAAAGCAGTCATTGGAAGCTGCACGTATGGCAACCGATGACGAAGAAACTCATGCAGAGGTTCTCAGAGAAGTCATGAAACATCTTCAGACCATTTCTTTTAATGATTCTCCTCCAGAATTATCTAGAGAGGTACATGAAATCATAAGAAATATTACAAGGTCAAAAGATCCATACAAAAAAGTAAAGGATCAGTCAAATGAAATGGCAAAAAACCATTATTCTCATCTTAAAAAACTAGTAAGTGAAGCAGATGACCCTTTACTAATGGCTGTCAAACTTGCTATAGTTGGAAATGTTATTGATTTTGGTACTAGCAATAGGTTCAACGTTGAAGATATGATCGATAAGGCTGTTAAAAAAGATTTTGAAGATAAAGCATATCCTCGGTTTAAGGAGTCATTAAGAAACTCAAAAACCATTCTCTATTTAGCTGACAATACTGGAGAAATCTTCTTTGATAAACTATTACTCGAGGAGCTAGTAAAAAGAGATAAAAAAGTTACCTATGTGGTAAAAGCAAATCCCATAATCAATGATGCAACAATGGAAGATGCATATCTTGCAGGAATTGATAAGGTTGCAACAGTTGTCAACGGTGATGCAGGTCAAAAACAATCTGCACCTGGAATGGTATCGTCTTATGCGTCTAAAGAGTTCTTAGACATGTTTGAATCTTCAGATATGGTAGTTTCTAAGGGGCAAGGGAATTATGAAGGTTTAAGTAATGTAGATCGCGATGTGTTTTTTATGTTGGTGGTCAAATGTCCTTTAGTAGCACGAGATATTGGTGGTGAGATGGCTCGGCTTATTTTGAAGGTGAAATAATGATTATTTCAATTGCTAGTGGAAAGGGTGGAACGGGAAAGACAACCATTGCGACAAATTTCGCGTTGAGTCTTGATAATGTTCAGCTTATCGATTGTGATGTTGAAGAACCGAATGCAAATATTTTTCTTAATACAAAAATAAATGAGCATGAAGATATCTCAGTAAGTATCCCAGAGATTGATAAGACTAAATGTGATTTTTGTGGTAAGTGTTCTGACTTCTGCGCGTATAATGCACTGGCTGTTGTCCCGTCTGATGTGCTGGTTTTTCCTGAGTTGTGTCATTCATGTGGTGGATGTGAGCTTGTGTGTCCACAGAATGCAGTTAGTTGGCGTGAACGAGTCGTTGGAAAGGTTGAACATGGAATGGCTGAGGGTATTGATTTTTATCATGGGTTGTTGAATGTTGGAGAGATTCAGGCTATCCCTGTCATTAAAGCATTGAAGCGGAAAGTTGATAAGAGTAAGAACGTAATTCTCGATGCTCCACCTGGTACTTCTTGTCCTGTTATTGAAACCGTGGGTGGTTCGGATTATTGTATACTTGTGACTGAACCTACTCCTTTTGGTCTTCATGATCTTAAACTTGCAGTTGATGTGGTCCGGCATTTGTATATTCCTTTTGGAGTCATTATTAATCGCGATGGGGTTGGAGATAAAAAAGTTGAACTTTACTGTCAAAATGAGAAAATCCCTGTTCTTATGAAGATTCCGCATAGTGAGGAAATCGCGCAACTTTATTCTAGAGGTATCCCGTTTGTAAATGAACTTCCTGATTGGGGAGACGGGTTTCAAAATCTTTTTAGCAGAATACAATCAGAGGTGAAAGCATGAAGCAGCTTACTGTCATTAGTGGAAAAGGGGGAACGGGTAAAACATCTATTACTGCGGCGTTTGCGTCACTTGCAAATAACGCTGTGTTTGCTGATTGTGATGTTGATGCTGCTGATCTTCATCTTATTCTTAAGCCTGCTGTTAAAAAGACGATAGGATTTCATGGGTTAAACATTGCACATATTGATAAGAAGCTTTGTATTAATTGTAAAAAATGCTATGAGTCTTGTAAGTTTGATGCTATTGATGAGGAAATCAATCTTATTAAGGAGTCTTGTGAGGGCTGTGGCGTCTGTGAGTATGTTTGTCCTGTTAATGCTATTAAGATGATTGATAGAGATTCAGGGTTTTCCTATATTTCTGATACTCGTTTTGGCCCTATGGCTCATGCTGTTTTAAGGACAGCTGAGGAGGCATCTGGTAAGCTCGTGGCAGTTGTTAGAGAAAACGCGAAAAAACTAGCCGAAGAGGAAAATAAGGATTTGATTATAATAGATGGCCCTCCAGGTATTGGGTGTCCAGTTATTGCTTCTTTGACAGGTGTTGATCTTGTTTTAGTTGTCACAGAGCCAACATTATCTGCAATTCATGATCTGGAGAGAATAGTTAGTGTTGCACAGCATTTTGAGATTCCTGTTGTTGTTTGCATTAATAAATCTACTATAAATGTTGATAATACTAGAAAAATTGTGGAATATTGTAAGAAAGATGGTATCCAGGTTGTTGGAAAGCTTCCTTATGATAATATTGTAACAGAGGCTATGATTCATGAGAAAACTGTGGTTGAATATTCAAAGGGTGATTTTTCTAAGATGATTAGTGATATGTGGGGTAATATTAGAGAGAGATTGAACGAATGAGGGATGATGATTTTGTAAATCTATTGGAAGAGCTCCAACGGAAAATTGAATATGATGAGGAGAAAACATATTCAGAGATTGTCATTCGTGAATATAGAAATCCAAGTAATTTTGGTGTTTTAGGTAATTCTGATGGGATTGGGGAGGTGAAAGGACCTTGTGGGGATACAATGAAGATAACCCTTGAAATTAAGAACGGTAGAATACTGAAGGCACGTTTTTGGACTGATGGATGTGGTGCAACGATTGCTTGTGGTAGTATGTTGACGAAAACGATTAAGGGAAAAACTCTTCAAGAAGCATATGATATTTCTAGCTTACAGCTTCTTGAAGCTTTAGATGGTCTCCCATTAGAGCACCATCATTGTGCCGTTCTTTCTACTAACACTTTACATGCAAGTATCGAAAGTATTAATAAATGAAGAAAATAGCTTTTTTGTTTATAGAAATTATTTTAACACAAAGTTTTTGTAATTGAACCCATTCATTTTTATTTGGAGAGCTGTTTCCTATGCAGGAGCTTGAGGAGATCAAAAAACATATGAATAACTTCAGTGGTGGCATTGAAAATATTCGGAGTTACCTTGGCGATGAAGCTGATTATCTTTTGAATTTCAGTGAGCCTAAAATCAGTAAGGATTCTTTGAATCTACCGGGTTATGATTTTGTTGATAGAATATTTATGGATTCAGATAGGTCTACGAATGTTTTACGGAGTTTGAAATCGATTTTTAACCATGGTCGGCTGGGTGGCACTGGTTATTTGTCTATATTGCCTGTTGATCAGGGTGTTGAGCATTCTGCTGCTGCGTCTTTTACTCCGAATCCGGTTTATTTTGATCCTAAGAATATTGTTGAGCTAGCGATAAAGGGTGGTTGTAATGCTGTAGCTTCGACACTTGGGGTGTTGGGCTCTGTTTCAAGGAGGTATGCTCATCGTATTCCTTTTATTGTTAAAATTAATCATAATGAATTGTTGAGTTATCCTAATAATTTTGATCAGGTTATGTTCGCGGGTGTGAAGCAGGCTTGGGATATGGGTGCTGCGGCAGTTGGTTGTACTATTTATTTTGGTTCACCGGAGTCGCCCCGTCAGATTCAGGAGGTTAGTCAGGCTTTCAAGTATGCTCATGAGCTTGGTATGGCTACTGTTCTTTGGTGTTATCTGCGTAATCCGAGTTTCAGAGTAGGTGATAAGGATTACCATGATGCTGCTGATTTAACTGGTCAGGCTAACCATTTGGGTGCTACTATTGAGGCTGATATTATTAAGCAGAAGCTTCCAACTGTTAATGGTGGATATGTTGCTCTTAATAATGAGAGCATTAGGTTTGGTAAGATGGACGAACGTGCGTATACTGAGCTTTGTTCTGATCATCCGGTTGATATGACTCGTTATCAGGTGGTTAATTGTTATATGGGTCGTATTGGTCTTATTAATAGTGGTGGTCCATCGGGTGAGGATGATTTTGCTCAGGCTGTTAGAACTGCGGTTGTTAATAAGCGCGCGGGTGGTATTGGTCTTATATCTGGTAGGAAAGCGTTTCAGAGGGCGATGGATGAGGGTGTTAAGCTTTTGAATGCTATTCAGGATGTTTATCTTTGTAAAGAAGTGACTATTGCTTAGTTACGCTCTTTATTTTTTTATTAATAAATTTAGGTATACCAAAATTTATATATGGGAGTTTGATACATATTAATATTTAGGGATACCTAAAAATTAACACGGTGGAAACATATGGATAAAAAAACAATACCATTGTCACAATTGCCTCACAACAGAAAGGCACGAATTGTAAATCTAGAGGGGGGGTATGGATTTCAACGGAGACTTCGCGTTATGGGCATTAGAGAGAATCAAACGATCACGATTGTTTCGAGGCAACCATTTCGAGGGCCGCTTACAGTAACCGTTGGTGGATGTCATTTGACTTTAGGCAGAGGGATGGCCCAAAAAATAATCGTTGAGGAATTATAATGAAAAAGATCGTGTTGATGGGAAACCCAAATGTTGGTAAGAGTGTCGTGTTTTCTCGACTTACTGGTGCCAATGTGATCGCTTCTAACTACCCTGGTACTACTGTGGATTTTTCAAAAGGAAAAATGAGAATAGGGGGAAAACGCGTTGAAATTATTGATGCACCAGGTACCTATTCTCTTGAGCCGGCAAACAAAGCAGAAGAAGTAGCCACCAAGGTGCTAAAGGAAGCCGAGGTCGTAATTAATGTCGTTGACGCGACAAATCTAGAGAGGAATCTATATCTGACATTAGAACTACTGGAAAGAGATATACCTGTTATTATAGCACTGAATTTATGGGATGAATCAAAGCACCTTGGGATAAAAATCGATGAAAAAAAGTTAGAAAAATTATTAGGTGTACCTGTTGTACCAACTGTTGCACTTACTGGCGAGGGGATTAAAACACTCGTTTCTCGTATAAGAGAAACAAAGGTAAATGAAAAAATCAAACCAACTAGTGAAGAGGGACGATGGGTTGAGATTGGATCTATCATAAACAAGGTCGAAACTATTGAACATCGGCATCATACACTTAAAGATAGAATCTCGGATTTAACTATTAGACCACTCAGTGGTATTCCTATTGCTTTTGGTATTATATTTGCTGCATTTTGGATTGTACGTTTTATTGGGGAAAACCTCATTACATATATTTTTGAACCGTTCTTTGAAGGGGTGTATAAGCCATTGGTTATGGAATTAAGCAATTGGCTGGGACCCGGGCTTGTTCATGACTTTCTTATTGGACAGTTAATCGATGGTGAGATTGAATTTGTGGAATCTCTTGGAATGCTTACCACGGGAGTATTTGTCCCTATTGGCATGGTTCTTCCATATATCTTTGCATTTTATCTAGTACTGTCTCTCCTTGAGGATTCAGGTTATCTTCCAAGGCTTGCAACACTTGTGGATAACGTTTTCCATAGGCTTGGAATGCATGGGCATGGCATTGTACCGATGTTTCTTGGGTTAGGCTGTAATGTACCAGGTGCATTATCGATAAGGACGCTAGAAACAAGGAAACAGAGATTTATCTCAGCAACATTGCTTGCTATTGCGATTCCTTGTATGGCTCAGTTGTCTATGGTATTTGCCATCTTCTCTAGCTCCGAACTTGGAAGTGGTAGTTGGCATTATACTCCAATTTTTTATATCTCCCTGGTTTTTCTTACGCTCATAATTTTGTATGTTATCATAGGTCTTATTTTGAATAAATTTATAAAAGGCGATAATCCGGAGATCTTCCTTGAAATACCTCCTTATCGTAGGCCTAGTGTAAAGACAATATTTAAAAAGACATGGATGCGGGTTAGATGGTTCCTCAGGGAAGCAATACCCTGGCTTATTTTTGGGGTGTTTGTTATAGGCGTTTTAAGTGTTACGGGGGTTATTGATTGGCTTGGAGTTGTATTTGAACCTATAATGGAAGGGGTTTTTGGGCTTCCTGGAGCAGTTTCTATTGTTCTTCTAACAGGATTTTTAAGAAAAGATTTAGCGATTGGTATGTTACTGGCGTTGGCTAGTACTATTACATTTAGCCCTATGCAGTTAGTCATAGTTGCAACAATTTTAACAATCTATTTCCCATGTGTTGCCACATTCGCCGTTCTAATTAAGGAGTTAGGCATGAAAGATATGATTAAATCTGCAGCGATAATGGTTGGAACAGCAGCCGCTGTTGGAATAATTCTCAGAATTATTTTATTAGGCGTGTGATATTTTGAGGAAGAAAACAATTGAGGATTATGTCGAGCTTGTGTATAGTCTTCAAAAAAAGGGTAAGAGAGTTCGTACTAATGATGTAGCATCGGCTTTAGGTATTAATCCTGCTAGTGTTACTGAGGTTTTTCAGAAATTAAGTGATGAGGGGTATATTGATTATGAGAAATATGGTGGTGTGACTCTTACTGATAAGGGTAAAAAAATTGCTAGGGAAACACAAAAACGGCATGATGCTCTAAAAGAGTTCTTGATATTGCTAGGTGTGAAACAGGACGTTGCTGAGAAGGATGCCTGTGAGATGGAGCATATTCTTCATACTAGTACTATGGATATGATTGCGAAATTTGTTGAAGTTATCAATCATTGTAAAGTAACTCCTTTTTGGTTGGAGAGATTAAAAGAGTATGTTCGGACTGGTGATCTTTCTGAGTGTCCACCTAAGTTAGCGGAAATATGTTTGAAATATTCAAAAAGTTTGAAATAATAGAGTTTGTTTTTTTCATTTTGACATTTTAACGCATTAGTTTTATATAGTTTTGTTCTTAGAAGAATTTACATACTATAGAATAGTAGAATGTTATAAAGATGAAAAGGATGTAGAAGGTTTAGTATGAAGCATTCGTTAAAGGTTGGTTTTAGTTTTGGCCTTACCTCGGGCATTATTACTACTCTTGGTTTGATGGTTGGTCTTAATTCTAGTACTGGTTCTAAAATGATAGTTATTGGTGGTATTCTCACTATTGCGATTGCTGATGCTTTTTCAGATGCGATGGGTATTCATATTTCGGAGGAATCTGAGAATAAACATACAAACCGGGAGATTTGGGAGTCAACTTTTTGTACTTTTTTATTTAAGTTTATTTTTTCTTCTATGTTTATTGTCCCGGTTTTGTTTTTGGAGCTTAAGACAGCGATTATTGTTAGTGTGATGATTGGTTTGTACATCTTGTTTTTGATTAGTGTTCGTATTGCTAGAGAGCAAAAAGTAAAGGTTTGGAAGGTGACTTGTGAGCATCTTGCTATCGCTGTAGCAGTGATATTTTTGACTCATTATATTGGCTATTATGTTTCTATATTGTTTGTATAAAAAAAATTTGTTTTTTTAGTTTACTTTTAGGTTGAGGGTTGACACGGTTATTTGGTTGCTAGCTAATGTTTCATCTGTTTCTGAGCATACTTCGGCTTTTATAGTGTGTTTTCCTACTGTTTTTTCGTTCCATCGCCAAACATATGGGGCGAGTGTGTCATAGCATTTTATTTCTCCGTCTATGCAGAATTTTACACCAGCTATAGGTGTGTTATCAGGGTTGCTTATTTTTGCTTCTATGTCAATGTATCCGATTAAGACTGTTTTGGAGAATGATTTTATGAATAGGTTCCTGACGTATAATGCGTTTTTTGATGGTTTTGTTATTTTGATTGTTGGTAGTATTTCTGATTCCTCTGTTATGGGTGTATCTTGTGTTTCTTCTGGTTCATCTGGTTTTTCTCTTTCATAGAATTCCCATTCGCCTATCAGGTAGTTTCCATGGATCCATCTGAGTGTTATTGTACCATAGCAGTCTGTGATGCGGTCTCCTGCGAGGATTGGTCCTGTGGGTAGTTTACAATCGCTTCCAAGTGGGTCTACGCTATCCCAGTATAAGTTGTAGGGTGCATGGGTAACTAGAATTGAGTCGTATTCTTGTAGCCATCCCATGAATGGTGGTGGGTCTTTCATGTCTACGGGGAATCTGAGTGATGGTACTAGTCGTGTTAGTTGTGTTCCAGCGTTAGCCGTTACTATCGCGAAAATTAATAAAAGGAGTAGTACCAATACTATTGATGTTTTTCTATCCATTCAGTAGACCTCTAGTTACCACAGGTTTATAGTATTTATTGTCTAACCCAAATATTTTTTATTGTATAATTAGTAATTTATTATTTATTATTTAAATATTTTGTGTGATAAATTTAAATTTTCCTTGTTTTTTTGTATGAATTTGGTGTTTAAGTTGAAAAAATGATCTTTTTTTGTTTTTTTGAAATAGATTAATCAATTTTTATTATCGGTGAATTTACAGCTGACACATAAGATAAAAAGATAAATTATTTAAATACTAAAGAGTTACAAAAAATAGAATGGGATGGGAAAACGCAAGTGATAACGTGCCCGCATTGTCATAGTGAAAAAATAGTCCATAATGGACATCATCATCAGGGTAAAGTCCAGCTGTACTGTAAAACATGCCACAAGTATTTTTATGAGGATCCTGCAAAAGGATATCCTCCCACCAATATTCCCTTTCCTGTTATTGCTTATCTTTTATATTTTCATAAAAAAGTTCCTGAGTTCTCCAATATGAGGGAGTTCAGAAAGTTTGCTAGTCAATGGTTAAACTGTCTGAATATAAGAGAAGAGGAAATCCAACGTCATACCATTCGTCATTGGATTAAAAACTATGAACCAGGTCTCGAAAAAGTTATTAGTTTTGAAGAGGCACGTGACTTTTGTCATAAGATTCTCTCTGAGAAACTTAAACCCATCCCAAAAGAAGTTCTCAGGGCCCAGGGTGTTCCCCATAAGGTTGCTCTTGGTGTTTTGAAAGATAAATTTGGGCGAGAGTATTGTTTTGATCTGATTAGACGAGATGCGGATTTCTTCGATGAATTGTGTGAATTAACTCGAAAATACGATGTGTACTGCTGGAAACTTCTGGATAATGAACGAATTAGGCGTGGTAAACGTCTCTTTTTAGCGAGGCCATAACGAGATGTTAGAGGAAGAAAGGCGACGGTTGGAATGCGAGGGAGTTGGTAGCGAAAGCTATCAGTCTCGCAGTGCTTCCTACTATGTTAAAGAGTCCTCTAGCAGTGTTAGGAATATTGAGTATCTTGTTGACCAGGTGATTGCTAATAAGAACGAGGTTTCATCCTCTCAAAACAGGGTTAGAAATGATTCTAAGACTCCGGTAAAGAGATCATGGAAAGATAAAATTAACATAAAAATACCGGCTATTTTCAATAGGAAACTAATTGCTGTTGTACTTGCGTTTAGTTTACTCTCTCTTGCCTTTATACCAATTATAACCTCAAATGATGATAACAATGGAGAACCTGCTGAGATTACAGTTATTAACGTTTATAGTTACCCAACAGTTGGTGGAAAATGGGTAGTGCAATTCACAACCATTGGACAAGCAGATCTCACGATTACAGCAGTTAATGGTACAAAATGGAGTGATGTAGATGATGATTATGATCTTAGATTCCTAGATATGAGATGTGGAAATGAAACTCTTGAGTATGAATGGATCAATAATTCTGTGTTTGTTGAGAATTATTCATCAGATGAAATCGGATATGAGACCTGTAAGGTTCTAACATCTGGCAGGCATACTCTTAGGTTCCAGTTTGGTGATGATATTGAGTATGCGTTTAACGATGCCTCAAGTTGGTGGAATAGTAGTTGGGGCTATCGTAAACTGATCACTGTTAATTCTTCATTGGTTGATGCCGATCTTACGAACTTCCCCATGCTAGTTAATGTTACAGACAGTGACCTAGCCAGTAAAGCACAAAATGATGGTGACGATATTGCATTCGTTCTCTACAGTGATAACAGTACACAACTCAACCATGAGATAGAATCATTCAATGATACCAGTGGAGAACTGGTAGCTTGGGTGAATGTCACTAGCCTGAGCGCATCTGTCGACACCAAGATCTGGATGTATTACAACAACAGTGCATGCGAGAGTCAACAGAATGTCGCGGGTACCTGGGATTCTGGATATCTTGGGGTATGGCATATGGAAGATGAATCCGGAACAATCGTTGATTCTACCTCACAAAATAACGGAACAAACAGTGGTACCAATCAAGTCAATACCCGAATTGGACCGGGTCTTAACTTTGTCCAAACAGAAAACGATTATGTTGACCTAGGACAATTTGATGACATTGAGGGAGAGACATATGTTACATTTGAAGCATATTTCAAACTTGATGCCACTACATCTGACGATATGATCTTTGCAAAACGATCAAACAACAATGATTATCCGCCCCTCATCTGGCGAGATGAAGGCACTGCACAATCAGGAAGAACAGACACCTTCACGTTTGCTCTTCATCAGAGTGGAAGTTCAGATGATCGACTAGAAGGGACAGACAATGCACTTGATGACACCAACTGGCATTATCTCTCAGTGATGTTTGATGGAGCAAGTCAAAACCAAATAGGCTATCTTGATGGAATCGAAGATGCACAAAGTCCACATGCAACCTCCTACACAACATTCCCAACAAGTCCAGATAACCTCTGGTTAGGCCGCTGGCAATACTCCACCAACTATAATTTTGATGGTTTAATAACAGAAGCACGCATCTCAAACGTTCTTCGAAACAGTAGTTGGATAAATACAACATACAACATGATGAACTCACCTCAGACATACATCGAGCTAGGAAGTGAAGAACAGTCTGTTCCCATATTAAGTAATCCGATACCAACCAATGGATCCACTGATGTTTCTGTACCGCCAAACAGCTTCAACATCACCGTTAGTGACCCTAATGGAGACAATATGAACATTACATGGAGGACGAACGAGAGTGGAAACTGGGTAACCTTTAACGTAACTAACGGTGGCGGAAGCGGCGTTGGCGACGGGACATATAACGCCACCAATACATCATGGGTAAAACAAAATTCCACCAAATATTGGTGGAGCGTCAATGTTTCAGATGGAAAAGGTTGGACAAATGAGACCTATAACTTTATAACAAGACCTGAAAATTATGTTCCCACAATAAATAATGTATATCCTTCAAATGGTTCCACTGGCATAATTCTACAGGAGACTTGCAGCATCCAAGTAAACGACCTTGATGCAGATATTATGACGGTGTACTGGTATAACAGTACCGACGGTGTCATTTTCACCAAACAACAAACTAACGGTAGTGTAAATTCGGGGGATACCGTGTACTGGACATATACACAAGCAAATAGTTATTTAACTACATATTACTGGAAAGTCGCGGTAAATGATACCAAAGATAATGTAACTGCTTGGTACAACTTTACTACTAGATCTGACGATGCTACGAAACCGAGTTCAAACGTAACAGCAATAACTCCTTATTGGCATGATGCCGATGATAATCCGTTAACTATCACGTGTACCGACGCACAAGATGATCCTGGTGGAGATGGTCTGAAAAACGTAACCCTATATTACTACAACAGTACTGATAATATTACTTGGTCTGGTCCATGGACTTTTGGCGTTGACACGGATCCATGGGTGGAGTGCAGCTGGAGTTTCACCTTCCCCAACAGTACATGCTGGTATCAATTTTATAGTAGGGCTGCAGACAACGCTAGTCCACCTAACATTGAAAACCAACCTGCTGTTAACGATACTGAGTGCGGATATGATGTTCAGAAACCAACATCTAGCGTTGACACAATATCTCCATACACAGTAACCTCGTCTCCATTCACCATTAATGCCACTGCGAGTGATGATATCGTTGGTGTAAAAAATGTAATGCTCTGGTATCGGTATTCAGAAAACAATCTTTCAGAGATGGGGGGAGGTTGGTGGAACAGTAACTGGAATTACTCTAGAACAATCACTATCAATCATAACAAAATAGACACAGATCTATCTAATTTCCCTGTGCTAGTAGTAGTCAATTCAACAATTGGTGCTAAATGTGATGGGGGGAAAAGCATTCGATTCCTTGATGCAAATGGTTCAACAGAATATTATTATGAGATCGAAGGATGGAATGCCTCAGGGGATAGTTATGTGTGGGTGAATGTCACCAGCATATCGGCTTCTAGCGACACTGTATTTTTGATGTACTATAACAACAGTAATGCGGCTGATGATCAACAACCGGATAAGGTTTGGGACAGTAACTATGTGATGGTTCATCATATGAAAGATCTAACCGCATCATCTATTGAAGATAGTACTTCAAATAACCATGATGGAGCTAAGGGGTCAGCAAATAACCCTATTGAAACCACGGGTAAAATATGGAAAGGTCAAGATTTTAGCTCCGATCAGATAAGCTGTGGAGATCTGAGGCCGATTACTGCCTACACTGCTGAATGTTGGATAAAAACAGATTCGCTGAGCGGCAGCGGAGATCAAAATACCTATGGATTTACGATAATGGCATCAGCACATAGTGGACAAGGTTATCCTTTGTGGCTTACAGTTGGAAAGGGAGGTAGTTCAGAAGTTACATCCAGAGCATTTACATCTAGTGTCACAGGGTCTAATACAGTAGGTGCAAATCTAAATACTGTAGATAAATTTCATATTGTAGCTACAGCGACTATAAGTTCGACAGCTAAAGTCTATGTAAATAGTGTAGAGAAGCTTTCTTTCACAGCAGGCAGTACAAGTTTTACGGATATATTTACTATAGGAGATTTGAGACCTGGTAGGGCAATATATTTTGATGGCATGATTGACGAAGTAAGAATGTCAGATATAGTAAGAAGTGATAGTTGGATCAATGCAAGTTTCCGTAATCAAAATGATACCTCCTCGTTTCTCAGCATTGGTAGTGAACATATAGAAACCAGGTGGATAGAATGGAATGATGCAAGCAATCCAGATACAAGTAGTCCATGGAGTTGGAATTTTGATTTCTCTAATGGTACTGGCTATTATCAGTTTTACAGTATCGCTAATGACACCATTGGAAACCAAGAAGATGCTCCCTCTTCTGCTGATGCATCTTATTATTATAATCCATACATAGCACCAACAATAAACAGTTATAATCTAGGCAACAGCACAGGCTCTAAGTTAAACAATGCAACAGGACTAATCAATGTAAACAACGAGTACTACTTCACCGTTAACATAACAGATTCTAATGGATGGGCGGACATAGAATACATTAACATAACCAGTTGGTATGATAATGGTAACGATAGCAACACATACAACCAGACACAGGGTGGAAACCTCAACATGTTCTTACAATACGACAATACCACAGGTACACCTGTATTTAGGATGCTATGGCCTGATGATGAAGCACAAATAGTACTAGCCAACTGCACAGAAACAAATGTAAGCAGCACCACCCGGATAATCAACATTAGTTTCATACCAGGTAGCCAAATCAGATGGGCAAGTAGCAACGACACATGGGATGCAACGCAAAACACATTCAACGATCCATGGTCTTGGAACTTTAACATAACTGTTGTAGATTCTTTCAATTTGTCAACATGGAAGATAGATGAATATGGCGTCTACAAGCATGCTAGTATCAGCGCAGATTCTGATTGGGTAGACGTAGCCGCATTACCCGGGTTCAGTGATGACTCCAGCATAGTCACACTAACCTACAGCAGCAACTATGACTACAACCTAACTATTTATTTCGAAGAAAACCTGACACACACCACCATGAGTGGCTACATCATACCAATCGCGGGTAACGTCACAATAAAAGAAGATGCAGATCTCGGTGATGACATAACCAGTGATAAAATATTTAGTGGAATAGGTGAAGTCAATGCGATACAAATCTTTAACACATCAGGAATCTTCCAAACTGATGGAACCAGTCAAACCGTGGACGTACAATTCAGAGTATTTGTACCATTAGGGACAATTGGAGGAGATTATACCGCCAAAGTTGCTACTAAAATAAGTCACGACTAAAAACGGTGAATTAAAAGTTGCTCTATATCTATTAATAAATGTAACATTTATATATGAATCTGCGTTTCATATAATCGACTGGGATGGGAAAGCAGGTAGCATTATCGTGCCCACATTGTAATAGTGGAAAAATTAAACGTAATGGCCATCATTACGGAGGAAAACTTCAGTACTTTTGCTATACATGTGGCAAGTATTTTTCTGAAGATGTTGCAAAAGGTTATCCTATTTCAAAAGTCCCTTTTCCTGTTATTGCTTATCTTCTGTATTTCCATAAACGTGTTCCTGAGTTCTCCAATATGAGGGAGTTCAGAAAGTTTGCTAGTCAATGGTTAAACTGTCTGAATATAAGAGAAGAGGAAATCCAACGTCATACCATTCGTCATTGGATTAAAAACTATGAACCAGGTCTCGAAAAAGTTATTAGTTTTGAAGAGGCACGTGACTTTTGTCATAAGATTCTCTCTGAGAAACTTAAACCCATCCCAAAAGAAACTCTCAGAGCCAAAGTTATTCCTCACACAAAGGTTCTCCGTGTTTTAGAGGAAAACCTGGGTCATAGTTTTTGTGTAAATCTAGCTCATCAAGACCGGGAATTTTTTGATGAGCTCTGTGACCTAGTAAGCAATTACCCGATCTACTACCAACAAATAGTGAAAGATGAACAACATGGGCGACCAAGTAGGCGTCCATTATTTATGAGGTTTTTAAAATGCATAAATGGCTAGTGAGCAACAGGAAGACCATTGCTGTCATACTCGCCCTTAGTTTACTCTCTCTAGCTTTCATACCAATTATAACCTCAAATGATGATAACAATGGAGAACCTGCTGAGATTACAGTTATTAACGTTTATAGTTACCCAACAGTTGGTGGAAAATGGGTAGTGCAATTCACAACCATTGGACAAGCAGATCTCATAATAACCGCTACCAATGGTACAACCTGGAGTAACAACAATAATGATTATGACCTACGATTCCTGGATCTGAAATGCTGCGACAGCAACTTAGAATACGAATGGATAGATGGATCAGTTGTCATAAGGAATTATTCATGCAGTGATATTGGATATGAAACCTGTAAAGTAATACTACCAGGGAAGCATACACTTAGGTTCCAGTTTGGAGACGACGTAGCATATGCGTTTAACGATGCAACTAACTGGTGGAGGGGGAATTGGGATTATCGTAAACTGATTACTATAAATTCCTCATTAGTAGATAGCGATCTCAATAACTTCCCAATACTGATTAATATCACAGATAGCGATCTTTCTTCTAACGCACAATCTGATGGGAATGATATCGCGTTTGCATTATACAGTGATAATAGTACGCAGTTGAACCATGAGATTGAGTTGTATAATAGTAGTTCTGGTGAGCTTGTAGCCTGGGTAAATATCACTAGTCTTAGCTCAATCGTCGATACGAAGATCTGGATGTACTATGGTAATAGTGGTTGTGGCAACCAGGAGAATCCACCAGATGTCTGGGATAGTGACTTTGTTGGTGTATGGCATCTAAATGAGACAGGGACACACAATAGAAACGATTCGACTATCAATTACAATAATGGTTCAACGCAGAACTATGATGGAGATGAAGCAACAACAGGAAAAATTGGAGGGGCGGATGATTTCGATGGTACAAATGATCGAATATCAATAAGTGATAGCCCCAGTCTAAGTTTCACAAATGATGAATTGACAATGGAAGCATGGGTAAAGGTTGATGCATTACCAACAACAGAAACATCAATAGTCAGAAAAGAAGTACAATGGCAAATTGCATTCCATGATTCAAATACAATTAGAAACTTAGTGAGAACAAGTGGCACAACTGGTTGGACAGCGGCAAATGATGAGGACTATGCTTTCAGCACGGGTACATGGTATTACTGGACCTTTGTATATGATGGCTCAGTGATATCACATAAAATTGATGGTCAACAAGTTGGTTCAACACATACAGTAACAGGTAACATAGTTGATAACGCTAACCCAGCATATATCGCCTACTGTATAAACACAGGGGGCCATATAAATGGAATTATTGATGAGGTAAGAATCCATAAAGTCGCTAGAAGCAATGGATGGATTACTACATCCTTTAACACAATGAATGATCCAAGTAATTTATCTTCTTTTGGAAGTCAACAGAGAATCAGCCCAATAGTGAGTAACCCTGTTCCAACTAATGGCTCAACTGGTATATTATTATCACCAAGTAGCTTCAATATAACAATTAGTCACCCTGGAGGTGATAGCATGAACATTACCTGGAGAACCAATGAGAGCGGAACATGGGCAATATTCAACACAACAAACAATGTAGCCAACGGAACACACCTTGCTACAAACACATCATGGGTAGACAGTTATTCAACAAAGTATTGGTGGAGTGTAAACTGTACAGACGGAGTTAGTTGGGAAAACAATACTTATAGCTTTACATCACAGCCACAGAACTTTTCACCAACAATTAGTAACGAGAACCCTGGTGACGGCTCAACAGGAATTAACTTGCAAGTTAAATGCTCTGTTGAAGTTAACGATGTTGAAAACGATCCATTAACAGTCTACTGGTACAATAGCAGCGATGGAATCTCGTTTACATTGCAGCAAACCAATAACAGTGTTAGCTCAGGAGATGCAGTATGCTGGGCATACACAATGGCTGATAACTACTCAACGACATATTATTGGAAAGTAATTGTTAATGATACTCTTAGCGAGACAAGTGCTGTATATGATTTCACCACGGAAAGTATTGATACATCAGTTGATACTATCACTCCATACAACATCACATCTTCTCCATTAAACATTACTGCTACCAGTTCATCTAGCCTTGATAATGTTACTCTATGGTATCGTTATTCAACTGATAATGTTTCATGGTCGGTACCATCTAACTGGTGGAATACCTCTTGGAGTTATAGAAAGAGTCATGTGATACAGAGTGCAAGTGGCGCTGGAACAGATTATCAGGTAAAAATCGTAGTTGAAAACAATTCAGGTACTGATAGTGGAAACACTGTGTATGTACAAAATAAAGTACAAAATGATTTTGATGATGTAAGATTTATTAGATATTCTGATAATTCAACTGAGCTTGATTATTGGATAGAAGAAGTAAATGCTGATAATACAACATTCTGGGTGGAAATACCTGATAATATTAGTACCTCAAATGCTAAGTTATGGATCTATTATGGTAATAGTCAAGTAGCTAATAATAGCAATGGGTCTAATACGTTCATATTCTTTGATGATTTCTCCGGTGATCTGTCGAAATGGAATCGACATAAGACCTCTGGAGCCTATCCACAAATAGAAAATGGTTATTTACGCTGTGGTGGAGGTATTACAAGTGGGGATTATGGTCATACTGTCTGTGACTCGGATGCAACGTATACTGGTTTTAAGGATGGTGCTATTGATTTCAAATATAGAGGATCAAATAATTTCATACTGGAGATGGGATTCAGAGGAGATTGGAATGCTAATACAGGGTACAAGGCTCGTTCAGATGAAAGAGATAATGAAGGGCAATCTTTCCTAAGACCACCTTACAATGGTTGGGGGTTCTTTGGATGCAATCAAGATGCTAATAATCCTTCGCAGGATACATGGTATGATGGTTCAATCACTGTTGATGGTAACAACTTTAATTTCTATCGAGATGGAACACTGATGAAATCATGCTCAGATTCTACATATACAAGTGCGGGATCTATATCTTGTCAGAACCATTATGGATCATATTCTGACTTTGATGATGTTCGTGTACGTAAGTTTGTTAGCACAGAGCCAAGTCATGGTAGTTGGACAGTTGAAGAAGAATATTTATCAGGATCTGGGTGTAATTGGATGATATGCAATGGTACTAATAATCCTGATGAAAACAGTCCATGGAGTTGGAACTTCAACTTCTCCAACAGCACAGGATACTATCAGTTCTATAGCATAGGACAAAAGACTGGTTCACCAGATGAAACAGCACCAGCAAGTGCAGATGCAATATGCTATTACAACCCACCAATAAATGCTCCAGTGATAAACAGTTACAACCTAACAAATATTACCGGGTCAAAACTAAACAATGCTACTGGTCTATTAGACGTAAACAAAGAATACACCTTCACACTGAACATAACAGATAATGATGGCTGGAACGATATAAACTACATCAACATAACCAGTTGGTACGATAATGGAAACGACAGCAACACATACAACCAGACACAGGGTGGAAACCTCAACATGTTCCTACAATACGACAATACCACAGGTACACCCACATATCATATGCTTTGGCCTGATGACGAAGCACAACTAGTACTAGCCAACTGCACAGAAACCATAATAGATAGTAATACCAGAATTATTAACTTTAGTTTCATACCAGGGAGCCAAATAAGATGGGCAAGCAGTAATAATACTTGGAACACAGCAATAAACACAACCAACGATCTATGGAGCTGGAACTTCAACATAACAGTAGACGACATCACAAACCGAACAGATTGGAAACAAGATGAATACGGCGTATACAAACACACCAGTATTAGCGCTGACTCTGACTGGGTAGACGTACACGCACTACCCGGATTCAGCGACGACTCAA
>CAZGOD010000020.1:0-23869 GCA_964527715.1 uncultured Thermoplasmatales archaeon
TGCGCATATAAAAAAAGATGAAAATGAAAGAATGAAAATGAAAAGGAAATGGTCGTAAAAACGGTTATCAAGTTTCATCCCATCTCACCAAATGTTCAATCAACTACTATATTTTTAGTCTTTCTGTTGTGTGTGGGGTTAATAAAACAACAACTTTTAAATCGTGCTAATGAATATCACGCCACCTGCCGCAAGCGTGCTAATCAACAGGAGAAAAACTGATCGGTGAAACACCAATTTCTGCCTCCACCGATTTCTAGCGTACTGGAAATTTTGATTCTATTCTAATTAAAAACCCTTCTTTTTTCTTTATTTTAATCAAAAAACAACTTCGTTAGTATCTTTTGTTGTGTGTGGGTTTTATAAAAACAAAATAAATTAATAAGAACAAGGGATACCTAGTCTAAAAGGTGGAACATAGGGGAAAAAATGGGGTTAAAAAATAAGCATTTAAGTAAAACATTGCTGGCTACATTTATATTTTTCTTATTTTTATTTATTATTTATCTCCCCTCTGCTTATGCTGATGATTATTATGCAGATATAACTATCGACATTGACGATTCTGGTTTTGTAACAATCAATGGAATCACTAATCATCCCAATTTATTAGCAGAAGATACAGAGAATTACACTTCAAAAAAACAGAGTTATTGGCTTTTGAATATTACAAAGGATGAAGTTTTTTCTGAATATGTTTTTTCTCTGACTTTACCTGAGGGCTCTTCTATAAATTATGTTAAGTCATCTGGTCCGATTAGAATTGAGGAAGAACTTGGGAATCTAATCGTAAAAGGTTTCGGTGAGAATAAATCTTTTTCTATCGCAGTTCAATATCAAATTAAAAAAACTTCAGATAACGATGATAACTCAGTGGAAGTTGATTTATCATTTATCATTTTAATTTTTATAATAATCTTTATTTTGATAGTAGTTATCGGGTTTTTTATCAAGCCCCGAGTTGATAAAGCATCTAAAAAAACAACAGAACTTAAACATGGATATAATCTAAAAGGTTTAAATGAACGACAGAAAAAAATAGTGGAATTATTAATTGAAAAAAAGAGACCTCTAACTCAGTCAGATATTCAAAAAGAATTAAAGATACCTAAAGCAGCTGTTTCAAGGAACATTCGTGGTTTAGAACTCAAAGGATTAATTGAAAAAGAAAGGATAGGTATGTCAAATTTAATTAAGCTTAGAAAATTCTAGTTTTTTTGTAGTTGTTCCGCTTTGTTCCACTTTTTTCGGTTAAAATATATATGTTGTTTCATCCAATACTAAATTGAAGCCAACAAGTTTTGGTTTCTGAGGTGTTGATAATATGGGAAAAATATTGGGTGTTGGAATTATGCTGATGCTGCTGATCTCTCTAACATCTTATGCTTTAGCAGAAAGTGCTGAAAGTTCAACTCAGGAAGAAATAGAAATAATGGATGATCAAATAGGAGCACATATAAGATTATTGCAACTGGAGAAAGCTATAACAAAGAATATGATCAAAGGAGAAGAAGTGATTTCTGTGTTAAAAGAAGCTGAGTATAATACTTCAGTCCTTGAAGCAATAACTGCTGAGTTAGAACTTGTAAAAGGAGAAGTTCAATCTGCAGATCCAAATTCAACTGATGCTGTTCATATATTTACTGATTTGAAAAATGATTCAATTTGGCTTACGAAAGATTTCAGAGATACATTGAAGGAAATGTTAGATAATGAAACAATAGAAGCTTTAAGAGAGAGAATAAGAGCGATGGTATGTGAACAAGCTCAGAATCTCACTGATAAAATAAGGAACCAGATAAGACAGTTTAATAGGAATCAACTTTATAGAATATACGGATTTTTTGGGGAGGCTAATTACTCTTCAGTAAATGAGTATCAAAATGGTAATATTACAATGGCACAGGTAAAACAGCAGATAAATAAAATGGTAAATGAAATGACTAAAGAAAAAAGATATCAGGTTTTCTCGGAGTTAAAAGAAAACAGAATTAGAAACAGAATACAAGCGCGGGTATGTGTTGAAAACGCTACAGAAAACTTCCAGGAAAGGAAACAAGAAAGGTTAACTAATCGTCTAAATAACACACAAAACTCGCAGAATATTGATGATAACCAGGTAGTAGCAGAGATGGAACGAAGGATGATGAATAGATTAAATGAGATTAAAGGTGGTAATAACAATGATAATGGTAACGGTAATGGTGGACCCTCTGGGGGGCAGGGTAAACAATGAATAAAAAAATAATCGCTCTAATATCTGGATTAATTATCATACTCTCTTCTGTTTTTATATTTAGTTTTTCGATGAATACTTCACAAGATGATAGCAATGGAGAAAGTGAGGAGTATACGACTGATGATATTATGGATGAAATTGATGGAAGCCTCTTAGATGACGATGATGAGGTAGAAATCGGAGAAATAGTTTAATGAATGGTTGTATAAAATATAAGGAGTGATATAAATGAAGAAGAAAATAATCGTAGCAACAACAATACTGTTTTTGCTAATAGCTGGTGAAATCGCAATAGCTGAGACAACAAATGAAGAACAGCCTGGTCTATTCAGGATTATTGAAAGAATACAGAATAGGATAAGGGATCTCACAGGTAACTACCTGGGAAATGTTTCTAATTTAACGGAGATAACAGGTTTGTTAGAGTATGATGGACGGTTTTTTAGAATTAATGAAACTGAGTTACATTTTGGACCAGATTGGTATATAAAATCAGCTCTATCTGCATATGACTATGATGGCGATGATGTCAATGAAACAGTCTTTGGTGAATTACAAGGGTTAATAGACTCGGGGGAGAACGTAACTGTATCAGGTTATTTACAATCTGAGGATTGGTTAAGTGTTTTCTATATCAATGGTGAATTATATAGAGAACCTGGTCAGCCTATATGGGCTTCTCAGCATCATTGGAGAGTTATATATCGTTGGACAAAAAACAGACAAGAAAACAATAGTCCATAAAAATTAACTCCCACCACTTTTTTATTTTTATAACCTGTTTGTAATAAAATAGGCGCCGCCTGCCGGACTCGAACCGGCGACCGCTCGGTTAACAGCCGAGTGCTCCACCAACTGAGCTAAGGCGGCAAACTAAAGATATAACAGCACAACCAAATACAGTATTGTTTTAAAAGATTACTCGTCACAAATCAGATCTCTCAGCTCGTCTCAGCTCTTTCATCTGAGTTTCAACAAAACGATAAACCGAGGCATGTTTACTACCAGTTATAAGCATATCAATAGATTTCTTCAAAATATTCATCCGCATAATATCAGAAATAATACCTATAGTATGACCATAAACAGATATCTTAGAATCAGTGAGCTCCTCCAAGACACCCTTAGTTTTACCCTCACGGCCAATAACACGACTTTTCAACCTTCTAACATGGGTTTCTTTTTTACCAACGTAATCATATAAATCAAAAACAAAGAAATCAGCCTCATCACCTAAAAGTCTTAGAGCATTCTGAGGCGAAAAACCTCTCCCAATTGCTCTAATAATATTTTCAATTTTGATAACCATCAAAGGATCATCTGCTTCATGATCATCAACTGTTACCTCACCTGATTTGGAATCAATATCAATTTTTAGACTACATCTAGTTTCTAGTTCTCTTTTAGTCTCACCTTTATGACCAATAAGTACTGCGACTCGTTCCATTGGTATTTTCAAGTATTTCATGTTCTCACCAATGTTTATTAGTGATACCTTTATAGATTATTTTCTCATCAGCTTTAATATTATATTTTTTGAAATAGTTTACAACATTCTGTATATCTCTACGTAGGAATTCATCGGATTGCGGATGCTCTAATAGTACACCCTGACCAAGATCAATCAAATAAGGTTTTCCCCTGTGCATAAGTACATTGTACGCGCTGATATCACTATGAACCATCTCTGCTTTCTTATACATTTTTGAAATAAAAAATATGAGTTCATCAAATATTTTCTTAGGATTTTCTAAAACCACGTCTTTCAAAAGTGGAGCGGGTTTATTTTTTTCACCAATATATTGCATGATTAATACATTGTTTAAATAAACAATCGGTTTAGGCGCACGAACACTAGTAGCTTTTAGTCTTTGAAGGTTTTTATATTCTTTTTGAGTCCATGCATAAATAATATCTTTCCTACTTTTGTGGATGGATTTGAAACGTGGATCACCCAGTATGTAGTTTGAAATATGTTTAAAAGTCGCTGTTGAAATACGATAAATTTTCACAGCTACAAGTTTCTTATTTGGTGTAACACCACGGAAAACATTTCCCTCCTTGCCAGTAGAAATTGGGAAATCAATTATATCTATAATTCTATCGGAGATAAGCTTCTCCAAACTATGTAGTGTCAACTTGTCAAAAACTTCATCCCGTGTTTTACGATCAATGCCTACACGGTTGATAACTTCTTCTAGTTGTTTATCAAGTTTTTTAAGTTTTTTTTCATCTAAAAAACGTTCAGAAGACATCTATTTCCTCTGGGAGAAGTTTTCTTCTACTAAGAACAATAGACTGTGTTCTTCTATATCTAAAAATTATATCTGCTTTTTCATCTTGTATATCCCATGGTTTTATTATTACAAGGTCACCTGCTCTAACTCTTTGTCTCCTTTTCATCCTACCGGGTATTCGAGCCATCCTGGATTTACCATCAGCACAGATAACATTTATCCGAGATCCACCCAGTAATCTATCGGCTATAGCGAACATCTCATTCTTGTTTCTATTAGGCAGAGGTAATCGTATATATTCATCTTCAGGTTCTCCATGTCTTTTTTTTTCGTACACGAAATCACTAACTCATCTATTGTACAATTATAGTGTTATTAAACCTTTACTATAAAAATAAAAAAAGCTCTATAGACCTATTTTATCTGATATGTTCTGAAGTGTTTTAAGACTCAAAGCTAAAAAAACTTTTAACTCCATACCTATATGAGTACACATTACAATTCTACTCCTGTTGTATCGGGCAGCAAAGTTGGGATCATTGAATTTTTCTATTAAAGTTTTAAAGTCAACCTCAGCGAGTTTCTTTGAAGGCATTGACTTGGTAATAGTTATAATAAGTCCAATTGTGGCATCAACAGCTATCAATGATTTATCAAGCGATGTAGTTGGTATATAATCTGTCTGAGTGTAATTATTAGCTTTTATCGCATTAACACCCATCTCAGGTAAAAGCCCATCTAATAGCTGAGAGCTAAGAACCCCTCGTTTTTCCGGTTCACCAGCAGTATACTCATAATCAAGGTTATGAAGGAGACCCGTAAGACCCCATAGGTTTTCATCTCTTTCAAGTCTCTTCGCAAGTTCTCTCAATATAGCCTCCGCGGCTAGAGAATAACGTACATTATCCTCTCCTTTAAGGTATTTTTTGATTAATATGTAGGCTTCCTCACGGTTTATCATTTTAACTGTGGCTGGTAAGCAACAAGAATATTTTAAAAGTTTTGGAAACCTAAAATAACAAAAGTGTTTTTAACATAGTTTATATTTAGAAAAATAGGTTGCATCAGCAACCTCTGAGGTGGTATCTATATTAGTCCAAGAGATTATGACTAAGAATGTTTTTAAAATTACGAGTGGTACATCTGTTTTAGATGCATGTAAACAATTTGTAACAAACAGAGTAGGTAGCCTCGTTGTAGTAGATAACGATATACCTGTTGGCATACTCACTGAGAGAGATGTTATTGAAAGTATAATACTAGTAAGTGGAGATCCTAAGACTACAAGTGTTAGAGATATCATGTCACCTAATATCAAAACAGTGCATGCCCTTGCGCATATAGAAAAAGCAGCAGATGTTATGAGGGAGAACAAAATCAAAAAACTACCAGTTGTGTTAAACAATGAAATCGTAGGAATCATAACTGAGACAGATATGTCAAGGACGATACATGAATTCTCTAGAGCAATTGAGGATATATCAAATCTTTACTATGAAAGCCGGGAGGTCCTTGAAAGAGTAATAGATGAATGGGGTAACATGATAGTTAGTTTGAAAAGCTATAAAGAACTAACTCCAGAAAAATAAAATCTTTGCGATACATTTTAATGTCTCTTTTTATATTTCTAGGTTCAGGTTAAATGGTATTAGATGATCTAGGTGATTCCCTTAAAGGGACTCTGAAAAAAATAGCTAATGCAGTTCATATTGATTCAAAACTTATAAAAGATGTAGTAAAAGACATACAAAGAGCACTTCTAAAAGCAGATGTTAACGTTAAACTAGTCTTAGATTTATCAAAAAAAATTGAGAAACGCGCATTATCAGAGAAACCACCTGCGGGTATGAGCAACCGTGAACACGTTATACGTATTGTCTATGATGAACTAGTAGAAATCCTTGGAGACACACGAGAACTACCAGTTAAAAAACAAACAATTATGATGGTAGGCTTATATGGTCAAGGTAAAACAACTACATGTGGAAAACTTGCAACATATTTCAAGAAAAAAGGTTTAAGACCAGCGCTTATAGCTGGTGATGTCCACCGTCCAGCAGCATATGAACAACTTAACCAAATTGCTGACAAAGTCAAAGTCCCATTTTATGGTGATAAAAAAGAAAAAAACGCTGTCAAAGTCGTAAAAGATGGTCTGGATAAACTTAAAAGATCAAATGATGTAATAATCGTTGACACATCAGGTAGACATAAACTTGAAGATAATCTCATTAAAGAGATGAAAGATATTTTTAAGGCTACTAAACCAGATGAAAAACTACTCGTTATCGATGCTGCAACTGGTCAGCAGGCTGGTCCACAAGCAAAAGCATTCAATGACACTGTGGATATCACAGGTATAGTTCTCACTAAGCTAGATGGTACAGCTAAGGGTGGCGGTGCTATTAGCGCCGCAGCAGAAGTAGGAGCCCCTATTGTTTTCATAGGTACCGGTGAACACGCAGGCGATTTTGAAAAATTTGACCCAAAAGGTTTCATCTCTCGATTACTAGGAATGGGTGACATTAAAACATTACTTGAAAAAGCAGAGGAGAGCCTTAAAGGGAAGGATGCGGAGAAAACTGCTCGTCGTATTATGTCTGGTAAATTCACACTTCATGATATGTATGATCAGATGAACATGTTGAAGGGTATGGGCTCTCTTAGTAAAGTAGCTGAGATGCTACCAGGTGGCTTCCCAGGTGCTGCGAAAAAGAAAGATGTTAACATGGAAGACACTGAGAATAAACTACAGAGATTCAAAGTTATCATGGATTCTATGACTGATGAAGAGATGAATGATCCAAATATTGTACGCTCATCTCGTATTAAACGTATTGCTCGTGGAGCTGGTGTAGAAAACAAGGATGTCAAAGAACTGCTTAAATATTATAATATGACTAAGCGTATGATGAAAGGCTTCTCAGGTAGTCGTAAGATGCAGAAGAACCTTATGAAACAGCTTAAATTTGGAAATTAAGTATGTTGTTTAAAAACCGCGAACAAATCATAAACAATGGTCAAACCAATGAGTTAAAAAAAATCAGAGAAGAAACCCTTGAAATACTAACTTCTGCTTTTAACGCCGTTGATCCCTATAACACAGTTAAAACAAAAATAAGGGATAACCAATTTTTTTTAGATAATGACGTAATCGATATTTCAAATTTTAAAAACATCTACCTAGTAGGTTTCGGAAAAGCAAGTATCGGAATGGCTAAAGCAGTCTCTGACTCATTTGATATAAAAAAAGGAGTTGTTATAACAAATGATACAGAAAACAGGGTCAAAAATAGTTGTATTACCACCATCTATAGCAGTCATCCAATACCAAATAAAAATAGTATAATTGGTGCAGAAAAAATCCTAGAACTAGTCAAAGAATGTACAAATGATGATCTCTTAATTGTGTTAATCTCAGGTGGCGGCTCCTCTCTTTTTTGTAAACCACGTATTAGCCTGGAAGACCTCCAGCTTACAACGGATCTGCTATTAAAATCTGGTGCAAACATCAACGAGATAAACACAATACGTAAACATCTCTCCTATGTAAAGGGTGGACAGCTTGTCAAAGCAACAAAGTGTACAGTGATCTCACTGGTTATCTCAGACATAGTTGGCGATCCCTTAGAGTTTATAGCCTCTGGCCCTACCTATCCTGATTCAACCACCTACGCTGATGCTAAAAAAACCCTTGAAAAATATAAGCTATGGGATAAGACACCCTTATCTGTTCAGAATACTATAAAAAATGGAATCAAAGGAGATATACCTGAGACACCAAAAAAAGACGACCCTGTTTTCAAAAATGTTTTTAACTATATAGTTGCAAACAATGTGATAGCATGTAAAGCCGCTGAGGAAAAAGCAGAAGAACTAGGATATAAAACAATGGTTCTTACAACCTCATTAGAGGGTGAAGCAAAAAAAGTTAGCAAGTTTTTAGTTGACAAAGCTTTAAACTATGTCACCCATGCTAAAAAAATTGTTTTTATCTCTGGTGGAGAAACCACAGTTAACATTAAAGGTCATGGAAAGGGCGGTAGAAACCAGGAGATGGTTTTAAGCAGCATTGAAAAACTATCTGGTAAAAATATTGTTTTTGCTTCTTTTGCTACAGATGGTGTTGATGGTGATAGTGACTCTGCAGGTGCCATAGCTGATACTTTTAGTCTGAATCGAGCTAAAGATAATAATTTCAATCCTAATGTTTTTTTAGATGAGAACAATTCTTATGAGTTTTTTAAAAAACTTGATGATGTTTTTATAACTGGTCCAACTGGGACTAACGTAATGGACATTCAACTAATAATCAAAATCTAATAATTTCTTTTTTAGAGAATCTATACCCTCACCTGTTTCACAAGAAACCCTTAGATTGGAAGAACGTGTTTTCTTAACATCCACTTTATTCTCAACAACAATGAAAACAGAATCACTGAACATCTTCTGTATTTGTTTAAGTAAATGTTTCTGATCCTTCAATGTGTACCCACATGTCTCGGAGGGGTCAATGATAAAAACAATAACATCTGCGAGATGAGTAAGAGCAGCGACAGCTTGTTTCTCAATCTCATTTCTTTTAGAAAAAGGCCTATCAAATAAACCCGGTGTATCAATTATCTGAAAAGTTTTCTTGATATGTTTCTCTGTTTTTTTAATATGGCCTACATGAATCTCTTTAGTTGTAAATGGGTACTCAGCGATCTTTGGTTTCGCAGAGGAAAGACAACGCAGAAGAGATGACTTGCCCACATTTGGATACCCAGCTATCACAACTGTTGGAATATCCTGTATATCTGGTAGTTTTTTCATAATTTGTTGAGCCTCAGAGAGAACAAATAGTTCTTTATCTATTTGTTTCACCACACTTGATAGCCTACCATATATCTCCTGTTGTTTCTGTTTTAAGAAATCAAGGTTACCAGATTTTTTAAGTGATCTACCTTGTTTTGAGTAAATCATTTGACAGGTTTTCCTAGCCCAGTCAGCTGCTCCAAGTGCTTTTTTAAGTTTATCTTTTTTAATTTTAATATCAATGATTTCCTGATAAAAACCTGGTAAGTTATCTATTGATGGAAATTTTTTTACATACCTCTCCAACTTCATAATAATACTTGTTGAAAATGATTCTGCTTTTGCAATAATAGTCTTCTTTTTCTTGTAAAAAGCATTTCTATCAGTTATCTGAACCTTTTTAGCTCTTTTAATAGCAATATCTATCAGTTCATCCGCGGTTTGTATTTGAGGTATTTCTTTGAACATATTAATTGAATATCTATGGTCACTTATATGTTATCCGAAATCTTTATTACTGAATATTATACGAATTGCTTAAGTGTCTACTAATGAATTTTGATTTCAACAGGAGAAAAACTTGTTTTTTTGTTTTTATAAAACCCACACACAACAAAGAAGATCATTCTATAACTCTGGCTATAGCATCAGGACCTGGTGGAAACTTTTCAACCTCTGAATAATCCCCATAATCAACATGTCTCACAGAGCAAAAATGGTAATAACCAGATCCATTAGCTGCTGGTGGATAAAACTCCCAAGATATCCCATCAATGCTTTCACCGTAATAAATCCAATCACTCCAATTAGAGATGTTGTTAGGTGAATATCGATAGTAAAGATGCATAGAATAAATGCTATTTGGAACTTCTAAATTACTTGTTATTACAAAGCTGGAAGACTGTTCATATGGATGAATATCACAAACCTGACTGGGGCCATAAACTGGTGGGAGATCATCATCAGGGACCTTTTGGGATGCCCATGCAACACTCCTTTTAATAATCCAGTAATTATATGAAAATTCATCCTGAACAGTTTTATTTTCAGGTGTTACATCTACCCAATGATGAAAACCATCATAAATATTGTTATGATCATTATCTTCTACTTCTTTTATATGTCCGCCCCACCATACATTCATCTCAGGATGCCCACTGCATAAAACAATTCTTGCATTGTTTTCATTAGGATAAATCTCTGAAACCATAAAAGGAGTATTTGCATGACTAGTTTCAACGATTTTATCTGTACATTTCCAGTCTTCAGCAAAAACAACAATTTCCGTAAGAATACCAAGATTTTCTAAAAAATAAATTTCTTCTCCACTACGAATCGCCTGTATAAATGCTTTGAAAAGACCACGAATTCCACCTGTATATTCCCAATGATGAATCCTAAATGATTTATTGTCAGATATCTCCTCACTAGGATATTTAGCTAGAATAGTGATTCTATCATCTGTATCATCAGGTAATATTAGTTTTTCCCCACTTACCCAACGGATTCGTCTAGATGGCCCAACAAAATCTTTGAAGATCGGGTTGTTATGAGATATATTAACATCTAAACAAGCACCACTGTAATAATTTATACTAAGATTCGTTGTATTCCACCCTGAGTATTCAATATAACCTTGTAAACCTATAGAACCTGCTTCTTTTCCCATAAAATGAGAAACAATTGGTAAGGCACAATTAAGTTCATGGTTAACAGAAGATATTTTAAAGCAACCATTTTGCCACATTCTTTCAAAAAAAGTATCAGGTTTATTCTTCATATCTCCAGCAACAAATGCAGCACTACAAGAACCATAATATCCACCCCCTGCTTTTATAAAATCAACAATTTTTTGTATTCTAATTTTATTTTTTAGTGGTCTTAAACCAGTAAAAATTGCATCTTCCCATATAGAATCCGGAGCAGGTAATAAAACATCATAGTTATCCGTGGTTAATTCTCCTTTAAGCAATCTTTTGTTAGATAGCAAAGTAGGGACAAAACGATAGGTGGTTTCTTCTACTTTCCAACTGTAACCCTTTAAAGCATAAATAAAATAACGAGTTCGACCATGTTGACTGTGGAACTCTTCATTTTCTTCTTCATCAGTTAATATTGCAACTCGTATATTTACAACATTATCACCATCTGAAGAATTTTTTTCCACATCGTCTTTACTTTTTATATTAGCTGAAGCAATAAAAGTACTACCTATCAAGATGAATGTAACTACAATTGCTAGGATTTTTATTTTCATTTAGGATAATATATTATCTCTTGTCTTATATATAAATTTTGTAGTACAATTTTCTAACTTATGGTTTTCTTTGTTTTTATAAAATCCTAGCACCATGTTCAAAAAGGTAGAACCATAAATATTAACATTTAAGTGACGAAAGATAATAATTGAAAAACTTTATGTGATACCTGTAAATTAACCTGTTGGTAATTTAACCATGGATGAAGGATATATACTATCAAACAAATTCAGAAGAGCCATCTTCGATGAACTAGCAAGTGGTGAAACAAGTATGGAGAGAATTGCAAAGAAACATCATATCATCCCTAACGTTGCATTGCGTGTAGCAGATGATTTCATCAATGGTGGAATACTAGAAAAAAAAGGTAACAATTACATTCTTACAGAGGAAGGAGAGAAACTAGCAACGAATATTAGAGGATAAAAAAAAGATCAGGAGGAGTATTATTTATGAAACCATATCTTCTGCAGACATTAAAGGAACTTGCTTTGATAGGTGCCATTAAAAACAAGGTTGAAATCTCTTCTCTTGATTTAGCAAAAAGAATTGATGCCAGTCAACAAACTGCTTCTAGATATTTGCTTGAACTTGATAAAAAAGCTATGATAACACGTGAGCTAGGAATAAAAAAACAACTCATACAAGTTACTAACAATGGAGCAGAGGTTCTACAACAAGAACACTCCCAGTATCAACAAATATTTGAACTTACTGACAGGATACACATCAATGGTAAAGTTATCTCAGGCTTAGGCGAAGGACGATACTATACTGAGCAAAAAGGATATGTTGAACAATTTAAAAACAACCTAGGATTTATCCCTCACCCGGGTACACTCAACGTTGAAATTGAGCACATTGAAAAAAACAAACTACGTTTACTAAAAAACCAGAACTCAATTACTATAGAAGGATTTGGAACTAAGAACCGTACATTCGGTAGCGTGGAATGTTTCAAAGCAAAAATCAATGGAATAAAAGGTGCTATTGTTTTACCATTGCGTACTCATTACTCTAACATTCTTGAATTAATCTCACCAGAGTATCTAAGAGAAAAACTTGGGTTAAAGGATGGGGATGAGATAGAAATCGTTGTTTATTTTGGAAAAGACTAACAAGAGTGTAGATTGTTATGAAGAACAAGTTTGTAGCTGATATTCTCTATGAAATCGCTGACTTGTTAGATATCAAAGGCGAGATTTTCTTTAAAACACGTGCATATCGTATGGCAGCGCAGACCATCGAAGTCTTAGATGAGGACATAGAAGATGTCACTAAAGAAAACAGGTTACAATCAATCCCCGGAGTTGGTGAGGCTCTTGCTAAAAAAATACGGGAAATAGTTGAAACCGGGAGACTTGAGTTCCTTGAAAAACTTAAAAAAGAAATACCAGGGGGTTTACTACAACTCCTAGGGATACCTGGTCTCGGGCCTAAAAAAGTCTCTGCCCTGTATAACAACCTAAATATTACTAACGTTGAAAAATTAAAGAAAGCCTGTGAGCAGGGTAAACTAAGAGACCTTGAAGGCTTCGGTGAAATAACTGAGCGTAACATTTTACGTGGTATACAATTAAAAGAAAAAACTAGTGGCCGTGTGTTACTCAACGTGGCATACATTGATGGTAATAACTATATTGAGTATCTATGGAAATATAAAAAAATAGAGAAAGTCAGCATCGCGGGTAGCCTAAGGAGGATGAAAGAAACCATTGGTGACTTGGACATACTTGCTTCATCCAAATACCCTGATGATGTAATGGATTATTTTGTGAAATACCCTGATGTTCAACGCATACTATTGCAGGGTAGTACAAAGACTAGTATTCTTTTAAATGATGACCTCCAAGTTGATCTAAGAGTTGTACCCTCTGAGAGTTTTGGCGCTGCTCTACAATATTTCACTGGTTCCAAGGAACATAATGTGAAAATGCGTAGTCTCGCTATAAAAAAAGGATACAAGCTTAACGAGTACGGGCTTTTCAATAAAGAAACTGAAAAATACGTGGTTGGTAAAGACGAAAAACAAGTATACAGTAAACTAGGCCTAGATTATATCGAACCTGAGCTCCGTGAGAACCAGAGTGAGATAGAAGCTGCGGCTAATAATAAACTACCAAAACTAGTGAAGCCCAGTGAAATCAAAGGTGATTTCCATGTTCACTCTGTATGGAGTGATGGTTTTGAAACAATAGAAAACATTGCAAAGCATGCTCAGAAACTAGACTACGAATATGTCTGCATAGCTGATCACTCAGAGTCACTAAAAGTCGCCCAGGGTTTATCCCAGGAACGTGTTAAAAAGAAAATAGATGAGATCAAAAAAATCAACAAAAAACTCAAAGATTTTAGAGTCTTATGTGGAACTGAGTGTGATATTAAACCTGATGGTTCATTAGATTACCCTGATAGTGTTCTAAAAATGTTTGACTTCGTAGGAATAGGTATCCATACTACTTTTAAAATGAACCGCGAGGAAATAACAAAACGAGTAGTCAGAGGCATGGAAAACAAGCATGCAGATTTCCTAGCACATCCCACATGCCGTATAATAGGTAGACGTGAACCATTTGATCTAGATGTTGAAAAAATATTTGATGCAGCAGTTGAAACAGATACATATATGGAGATTAACTCGTTCCCTGATCGACTGGATTTAAAAGACATACATATTAAACAAGCTAAAGAAAAAAGAGTAAAATTTATAATTGGAACAGATGCACATAACCTAGATCATATGCATTTTATGCAGTTTGGTGTTGCAACTGCTCGCCGTGGATGGTTGGAAAAAAATGATATTCTAAATACGTATTCACTAAAAGAAATAGAAAAAACCCTAAGGCTATAAAAAATGAATAAAAAAGAAGCTGAGAAAAAAATAAAAAAACTACGTGAAGAAATCAACCTTCATAACTACAAGTACTACGTGGAAAACAACCCAACGATATCAGATTACGAGTTTGATCAACTACTCAAAGATTTAGAAAAACTAGAAACAGAATTCCCAGATCTAGTTACACCGGACTCACCTACTCAACGTGTTGGTGAACAACCACTCGATGGTTTTAAAACAGTTGAACATAAAGTACCAATGCTATCACTTGGTAACACATATAGCTATGATGAGCTACGAGAATTTGATGAAAGAGTTAAGAAAAACGTTGGAACGGTTGATTACGTCATTGAACCAAAAATAGATGGAGCCGGGGCAGCCCTACTATATGAGAATGGTATTCTAGTTAGAGGCGCGACAAGAGGCGATGGAATCCGTGGAGATGAAATCACTCAGAACCTAAAAACCATCCGTAGCATACCTCTAAGACTCACTGGCAACAAGCTTAAAAACGTTGAGGTTCGCGGTGAAGTCTACATGCCTATTTCTGGTTTTAAAAAATATAACACAGAGCAAGCTAAAAAAGGAGAGATGGTTTTTGCTAATCCTCGTAATGCTGCTGCTGGTTCACTACGTCAGTTGGATTCTAGGATTGTAGCAAAACGTCCACTTGATATTTTTATCTATTCCCTCACGTTTTCAGATAAAAAATTTATTACCCATTGGGAATCTATACAAGCTCTGAAAAAAGCAGGTTTCCGTGTAAATCCATTAGTTAAGAAAGTAGTAGACATAGAAAAAGCCATTCAGTACTGCGAAGACCTTGAAAAAAAACGTGAATCATTAGACTACGAAATAGATGGTGCTGTAATCAAAGTCAACTCTCTAGACAAACAAGAAACACTAGGTTCTACCACTAAGAACCCTCGCTGGGCGATATCATACAAATTTGCAGCTAAACAATCAACTACTCAACTAGTTGACATCTCCGTTCAGGTTGGTAGAACTGGTGCTGTTACACCAGTAGCAATACTTGAACCAGTTGAAGTTGGTGGTGTAACTGTTTCCCGTGCTACGTTACATAATTTTGATGAAATTGAAAGAAAAGATCTACGTGTTGGTGATAGGGTACTAGTAGAACGCAGTGGAGATGTAATACCACAGGTTGTCAAAAGTATAAAGGATAAACGAAAAGGTAATGAGAAACGTAAAAACATCCCAAAAAAATGCCCTATATGTAACTCAGAGCTCATTCACCCAGAGGGCGAAGTTGTCATTAGATGTCTAAACAAGATGTGCCCTGCTCGTCTTAAATGGCGTTTGAAATATTTCGCTTCTCGTGATGCAATGGATATCGACCATCTTGGAGGCTCAACAATTGACAAACTAATAGATAAAGGACTAGTTGACAACATAGCTGACCTTTATTCACTTAAGAAAGAACACATAATGGATCTTGAGGGTTTCAAGGATAAATCTGCTCAGAACCTAGTTGACTCAATTGAAAAAAGTAAAAAACAAGACCTCTCTCGTTTAATCTATGGTCTTGGCATACGGCATGTTGGTAAATATGCCGCGCAACTACTAGCATCCAGTTACAGTTCCATTGATGTACTCGCAAAAGCTTCACCTGAGGAACTCAAAGAAATAGATGGACTCGGTGATAAAACAGCTGAGGCAGTTGGAACATTTTTTGCAACAGAGGAAAACATTGAACTAATAAAACGTTTGAAAAATATTGGTGTCAAAATAAAAGGAATAAAGAAACAGAGAGGACTACTAACTGGTAAAAAAATTGTTTTTACAGGCAGTCTTAGCATGAGTAGACCCAAGGCATCTGATCTCATTAAAAAACAGGGGGGAATAGTATCGTCATCTGTTGGAAAGGATACAGATTATGTTGTTGTTGGTGATAAACCTGGTTCTAAATATGAAAAAGCAAAAAAACTAGGCATTGATATTATTGATGAAGAAAAGTTCAAAAAATTGGTTTCATAAAAATGGAGGTTTGATAATTTTGCCTGAATGCAAAATAGAGGTGAATAAAAAGAATTGTAACTGTACTTATCCATGTGATAAGAAGGGTATGTGTTGTTTATGTCTTAGTTATCATCGTAACCTTGGAGAAGTACCTGCATGTTTTTTCCCTGATGATGTTGAACGGACCTATGATAGAAGTGTTGAAAATTTTATCAAAATTTACAAGGAAAGAGGTGGATTCTAAAATTTTTGGGTCTGGGTTGAGGAGAAATAGTGGATAACACCTCCTTCACCCTGGAATTCTTAGAATTCCGATTAAGCCTGTTTAGAAATTGTTATTTTATTGTATCCTCCAGACCCAGAATATACAACAGTTATGATAGGTTTAAATGTTTCGCAAAATCTTTTTAATAGAAACTATGTGTTACAATAGAAAAAAAATATAGAGGGTTGGTATTTAAACGCAAGTTTTTATGTTTTATTTTTTGGTTAGAACCACAGGTACTCCATCTTGAGTCAAAGTGAGAGTGTTACCACCATCTGAAAACTCATAATCAACACACTGTTTAAGATCAGAAGGATCTCCTCCCGCAAGTTCCGCCCACTCACTGCCGAATTCCAAACACAATTCATCTCCGCTTACGCTCCAAGTACCAACCTCCATGCCCATTACTTCTAATTTACCATCGCTTTTAAAATTCCAGGTAACAGCCATACCGTAACCAGAATCCTGTTCCCATTCTCCTACAAACCTACTATCACTTCCGCCTAATAGTAACACGACTGCGAGTACCACAACAATTATTACTACAACTATTGCAATAATAGCAATTATCAAACCCTTATTTGATTTCCTTCCAAAGGGTGGTTGCATACCAGCTGGTGGCATACCCGATGGTGGCTGCTGTGCTTTACAATCACTAATAAATTTCTTCATCTTTACCTCCCCAATTTATAGGCTTAGAAAACTATAAATGTATTATAAATTTATCCATATTTTTAAAAAAATATGCAGGGGGGAACAAAGAAATGGAAATCATTGCTTGCCCAAGATGCGGTAGCAGACGAATATATCAGGGGAGAATGAGCGATGGAGTATTAACAGGGTACACCTCCCGGAATGTCTGCAGAGACTGCGGCTACCAAGGCACACCAATAATCTTAGACTCCGAAAAAGACTACATAAAATTTATAAAAAACGTTAAAGAAAAACAAAAAAATAAACCAGAAAAAGAGGAGATACGAGAAGAAGAAAATAAAAATGTTGAAGTTGAAAGACCACTTGGCATAATAATTTTAGTAACCGCTATGATACTTGAAGCACTACTCGCTATTTATTTTTACTACGAGTTTGTAGGTTTTGATAACACAATATGGCTCTGGATATATTACATTGTTATATTTACAGTATCAGCTATAGTTTTACCATATGGCTTACTACTTGGGCGTAGCTGGGCATGGACACTTGGAGGCATGCTCTTTGCACTTTCAATACCAACAGGACTAGTTTTCTTGTATTACATTACAAGACCACATGTAAAAGCATACTTTGGAAAAAACTAACAAAATTTTTCAGGTCAAGAGCTTTATCAACCTGTAATAACCTTTTATATCAATTTCTTTAGGCTGAACTGCAACACCCAACGGAACCACTGTTAATTCTGAGTCTTTAACAGCAACACAATGATCAGTTAAACCATTCATTAAAACCTCAACAGCATAGTTACCCAACCTAGCTGCCATAAGCCTATCAGTCGCCGTAGGACGCCCCCCTCTTTGCATATGACCAAGAACAGCAACCCTTGTCTCCAAACCAGTTTTTTCACCTATAACACTAGCAATATCATGAGCTTTTGCTTTACCCTCAGCAACAATAACAATCCAACTAACCTTACCCCTACTATTACCCTCCTGTATCTCATTACACATACGGTTAACATCAACATCTAACTCAGGGATTAATACCTCTTCACATCCACCAGCAAGAGCTAATTGCAAGGCGAGATAACCACAACTTCTACCCATGACTTCTACAACAAATATTCTCTCAAGACTCGTAGCAGTATCCCTTATTTTATCAAGAGCATCAAGAGCAACATTAACAGCTGTATCAGCACCAAGACAAAGATCAACACCAGTTATATCATTATCAATTGTAGCAGGAATACCCACAACTGGCATTTTATACTTTGTAGCAAGAACATGAGCACCACTAAGCGTACCATTACCACCAATACAAATCAAACCATCAATACTGTTTTCATGTATGTTTTTAACAGCTTGCTCCTGATATTTTTCATCAAAAAACCTATTTGAACGAGCAGTTTTAAGAATAGTACCACCCTGGTTAATAATACCTGAAACTGAGCGAACACCAAGCGGAGCAAAACGACAATCTATGAGACCATCATATCCTTTTAAAACACCCAGAACTTCAACATCCTTACTACAAGCAGTTCTAACTACAGAACGAATCGCTGCGTTAACACCAGCGCAATCACGTGTTAAAACAGCAACTCTCTCCACAATTAAAACCTCCAAAGCCCCGTAACATCTGAATGTTTATAAAATATTTCAACCAGACCTAGAATCAAGAAAAATGATTTTCTTTCTCACCAAGATTATAGTAAAACCAGCTAAACTAAGAGCAGCAAATAAACCAACAGTAGCCCCAATCATCTCAAATGTCAAAAGGAAATTATACAAAGCATGAACAAAAATTGCTAGTAAAAAGAAAGGAACCACATTTACCACAGATATCTTATTCATAACTGTTTTACCTATACCAAAACCTGTCCAAGCAGTAGCAGAAGCATGTAAAAGACAACCTCCAAAACTACGAATTAACATGAAAAAAACAAAAAACATTAGCCCTTGTGTCAAAAAAATCCAACCATATAACAAGTTTTCTGTTGCTGAGAAACCAAGACCAGCTACAGCACCATAAATTAAACCATCCTCTGGTTCATCAAGTTCTTTCCTAACAGTTTTAATTCGTAGAGCGAGGGGTTTTGTAAGTTCCTCAGCGAAAGGTGCAACTAGTACCACCATCAAAAAACTAATACTATATGGGTCCTCAATTGAAGCTGCTAGTGATATCTCAAGAGCCATTTCTAAGATCAATGCAGCAATAACCGCAATAGTCGCTCCCCAAATAAAACATAAAATTATTGGTTTCCATTTCTCACGATTATATTTCTCCGTGTTTCTAATCCATACAGCATAGATTATAGGTGGTAGAAAAGCCATTATGACCAGTAAGATAAGTTTTAGGTTATCCACGTTTAGATTATAACTATGCTGCTTTTATGTAATTTTTCATTTATTTTCCATTTTTATGTTATCTAGGGTAGAAAATATTTAATTCAACTATAAGTTCTACATATTGAAATTTATGCCAAAAAATGTTATTAAAAAAGATGGGCGAAAAGAGCCTTTTATAAAAGAAAAAATTGTTGTTAGTGCTGTAAAAGCTGGGGCACCACCAGAGATCGCTCGAGATATTGCAGATAAAATAGGGAAACACCCTGAGGAATCCATAAGAACAAAATGGGTTCGAAAACAAGTATTAGATGAACTAAAATGTCATAACCCTGAATGGCCTAAACAGTGGCTTAACTTTGATAAAAATATCAAAAGGCTTAACAAACATAAAAGTTAACAAAAACACGTTCAAACTAAGCTTTTTCAGACTCCTTCACAGAGCTATTAACTCGTTTTTAGCTGATTTTTTCTTACGTAAAATCTTCAGAGTTTCAAAAACGAACAGATATATCAGAGTAGTTAAACCTATAAGACCCCAATCAGAAATTTTTAAACCACTAAAAACTAGGAAATCACTGATAAATGGAGCGTATATTGCAATTAGAACTAAACCAATAGAAACCGCAATAGAGCCTAATAAAATTTTATTAGTGAATAAATTACGATTGAATATCGAAGTAAAGTCATATCTCCATTCAAGGATATTGATGTATTGACAGAAAACAATGGTAGCATAAGCTAAAGCAGTAACCTGAAAATAAGGTAGGATATTTGTATCATTAACATTCAATGTTATCCCCTCCCGCTGCATGAAGAAGAGGAAATTCGAAAAAGCAAGTCCACCTATTAAGATACCTAACAATATAAACTCGGTTGCAGAGCGCCGGTTTACTATATGCTCCTTAGGATCCCGCGGGGGAGAAGTCATTACTCCCTCTGCGGGGGGATCAAATGTTAAAAAAGTAAGAGGCATGATTTCCCCTATTAGATCAATAGCGAGAACCTGTACAGCAAGTATAGGTATAGGGTAGTTCCATAGAGCGACACCTAGCAATCCAAATAAAACTAAGGCTAACTCTGCTATATTCGTAGTTAAAGATGAGTACACTGTCTTTTTCAGATTAGTGTAAATAGTACGCCCCTCCTCAATAGCGTTTACTAGTGTTGAAAAACTATCATCAAGTAAAATAAGTCTTGATGCTTCCTTAGCTACATCAGTTCCTTTTTTTCCCATAGCCACGCCAATATGTGCCCTTCTAAGAGCCGGTGCATCATTTACTCCATCTCCGGTGACTGCTACTATTTCACCTTCATCCTCTAAAATTTTTACTATACGTAGTTTATCAGCTGGGTCCACCCTAGAAAAAATAATGCTTCGTTTCCCTTTGAGAATTTTTTTAAGCTCAGTATCATCCATTTCATTTAATTCAATCCCTGTAAAAACATCATTTTCCCATTCTACTGATAAACCTATATCTTCTCCTATAGCTCGGGCGGTGATAGCATGATCCCCTGTGATCATAACGATGCGAATTCCTGCGTCACAAGCCTCTTTTATAGCCTCCTTTACCCCCTCTTTGGCAGGGTCAATCATTGCTACTAAACCAAGGAAAATCAGATCTTTTTCTACTTCTTCCATTTTATAATCATTATTTTGTGGTTTTAAATCACGCCGAGCGATAGCTAATACCCTTAGTCCGCCCTTTGAATAATTTTCGTTAACTGTTTTTATTTGATTTTTATCATCTTTAGTTAACAATTCTTCTTTTCCATTTTTGTAAATATATTTACTCACTGAGAGTACTCCATTTGTGGATCCTTTAACAGTAAGCGCTACTTTTTCACCAAATTTTCTCACAGAGCTCATCCTTTTCCTCTTAGAATCAAAAGGGAACTCTTGTATCTCAGGGTTTTCTTCATCTTCCTTTGGTGATCTAGTTCCGAGTTTAGTGGACATAGTGACCAATGCCGCCTCTGTAGGATCACCTATTGGATACCATATATCATGTTGGTCATCTGGCTTATGTATCTCTGCATTGGAAGCCATAGTGGCAGTATCCATCATCACCTCTATCTCATCGATCTGTTTCTGAGTCAACGTTTTTCCTTTTTCATCTTTTATCTCACCTTTTGGCTCATAGCCAAGACCAGTGATTTGATATTTTGTTTTGTTAAACCAAACTGATCTAACTGTCATCTCGTTTTTAGTTAAAGTCCCAGTTTTATCAGTGCAGATAACTGTTGTGGATCCAAGTGTTTCCACTGATGGCAAGTTTTTAACTACTGCGTTCCTATCCGCTAGGCGTTTACTACCTGTAGAAAGAGCCACCGTGACCTGAGCAGGTAACGCCTGAGGCACCAATGCCATAGCAATACCCAGTGCATAAACCAGACTTAAATAAATAGTGAAATTCTGAGCAATACCTATGAAAAACAAGGCAGCACCAATAATTACTACGGCTATGGTTAGTTGACGGGCTAATAATCTCATTTCTTCTTGAAGCGGAGTTTTTATTACACCTGCCTCCTCAGTCATCTTTGCGATTTTCCCTGTTTCACTTTTCATACCAGTTGCAACAACAACTCCAACTGCGTTTCCTGATGCCACAGTTGTACCAGCATATGCCATGTTAATTCTGTCAGCAATAGTAACCTCTTCGTCAATGGCTTCAGTTATTTTTTCTTGAGGAACAGATTCACCAGTTAATGCAAAATCATTTGTTTTAAATCCCGTTGCTTCAATGAGTCTTATATCCGCGGGTAGTCTATCTCCTTCTTCTACTTTTACAATATCACCTGGGACCAATGTTATTTGACTGATTTCTATGAGATCTCCATCTCTGATTACCTTGGCAGGGGATTTTATCAATCCTTTTAATTTATCTACGATTTTACCTGCTCTGTATTCCTGGGTAAAACCTACAACAGCGTTGACGATAACAATGAGGAAAATAATGGTGCCATCTCGATAGTCACCTATAAAATAAGCAATCGTCCCTCCAATGATTAGAATTAAAACTAGAAGCTCTTTGAACTGAGATAGAAAAATCAGCCATAAAGGCATTTTTATCTCTGCTTTTAAAGTGTTTTCCCCATATTTTTTAAGACGTTTTTCAGCTTCACTTTTTGATAAACCTTTTTCTGGTGTCTCCAATGAATCCAAGGTTTCTTGGATAGTCATTCGGTAGTACTCTTTTTCTCCTCGCATAACCTCAGTATCCTTAAATGAAATAATGCATAATACTAATCTATTTTTCGAACTTTAATATTGGTTTGCTAAAAATTGTGCTGGGTGTAGGCCGTAACCTATCCCCTAATACTGCTCTGAAAACCGGGTTCTAAGACTAGTTCAATAAAATATTTTATGTCTTTGATGGCAGAAGAAAAATGGGAAGATTAAAACTCTTCCTATCTCTTTTTTAAACAACAATAATTTGTTGCCCAATATTTATATAGAAAGGGCTCTTATAATATATAAGGGGCATATTAAAACGAAATATCAGTTGTTTAAGAAAAGCTTGGCTATTGGAATAATAATTCTCTTTGTTGGAACAGCAGCTCCTTTGAGTATAAACGGCGACCTCATAGAAACAAATAATGTAAAAAACGATTCAGAGTATCAATACATTAGTTCGATAATTAATGAAAGTATACTAGACTTGCAATATATCTACAATATCACCAAGGCGCTTAGCTATATCATATTCACCGAATACAATGAATCAGCGGGTGAGATTGCTGAGGGTAGACATTTTGGAACTAAAGGGGAACATAAGGCAGCTGAGATACTCTTTGAAAATATGACGGACCTTGGTCTATATACCTGGAAAGAACCGATTAATAATATACCAGCAACACTTTGCCCGATAATATCAAAAATTGCATGTAAAGTACAAGTAATTGAAAGGGGGCTAACAGTAAAAAAAATTAGCGACCAGAGTACAACCCCTATTACCGAATGTTGCATTTCATCCAGATGGAACTTAACCGCAGCATCAATGATTCCTATGTCTGCTAAATTAGTTTCTTTGATATGCCCTGTTAATGGAATCCTGGACCGAAAATATAATTTGTATGATGTGGATCGATTGACTTATAATTTTTCATATACAAATCTTAGGGTGATTAAAAAACCGTATGCCTATTCATTCGCAACAGAATTTATGCGTCATTTCATAAACAACGAACCTTTTGTTTACATAGCAAAAGATACAGATTACTGCGTATGGCCTGAACCGATACCGGAACTAAAATTTAT
>CAZGOD010000021.1:0-22980 GCA_964527715.1 uncultured Thermoplasmatales archaeon
CGTTTTTCTTTAAATTGAACCAGCTTATTTTGTAAAATTTTTAATCTGCAGGTCATCGATTTTGATTACCTGCACACAGAAATATTTATTAATGATGGGGGCATATATATACTATCATGGAAACATTAAGAATTGTTAAAAAACTTCAAGAATATCCTACATTTAACATTGACACTTTTGCAAATATTATTAATAATGATAAAAATTATGCTAAAATGCATCTTAACAGATTAAAAAATAGAGATATTGTAAAACAAATCCAGAGAAATGTTTATACCGTACAAGAAGACCCTCTGATAATCGCTTCAAGAATAATATGGCCAAGTTATATTTCTCTATGGACTGCATTTCGTTATCATAATTTAACTGAACAAGTACCAAACAAGATATCTGTAATAACCACTCGTTCAAAAAGTCGTGAAAAAATACAAATAATGAATTCAACAATTGTCTTTGAGAGAATTAAACCATTATGGTTTTTTGGTTTTTCAAAAATCAAAATACAAGATTTTGAGGTTTTTATGGCAGAACCTGAAAAAGCTTTAATAGATGCTGTTTTACTTAAGAAAATTTCAACAGCTGAGATATATTTCCTCCTAAAAGAAAATATTAAGAATGTCTCTGCGAAAAAAATTGTGGAGTATATCCTCAGAACAAAGAACCGCGCTCTGGCTAAAAGATTTGGTTGGATGCTTGAATCTCTTGAATGTAACTATGCAAAAAAGTTAAAAAAACAGGCTTATAAGACTATGATACCACTTGACATCGCTCGCCCTATGACGGGGATAAAGAACAAAAAATGGGGAGTTATTGTTAACATTGGGGGAATATGATGTTATCAAGATCAGAACTAAGAAGAATTGCTGAGATAAAGCATCTAACTATTAGGAATACTGAGAAGGATTATCTCCTCGAATTTTTGTTATATAGCTTATCTGATGATAGGCGCTCACTTGTATTTAAAGGTGGAACAGCGTTATTTAAATTTTATAATCTTAACCGTTTCAGTGAAGATCTTGATTTTGATGTTGTAGGAAAACGTTTTGATACGGATAAAATGATTAAAAAAATAATCAGAAATTTGGAACTTTCAGGAATGCAAAGAACACTTCCTGAAAAAATAGAATATAGCAATGAGACGAACATACGATTCGCAGTAAGAGGGCCACTGTATGATGGAAGCAAGAATAGTATGTCAAGAGTTACACTTAATATTAGCAAAAGAGAACGACCCATATCACCTATTATGAAACTCCTCATCTCAACTTATCCAGAAATACCATCATTTGAACTATCCTTACTTGATATTGAAGAAATAGCAGCAGAAAAAATTAGATGTATTATAACAAGAGAGAAACCAAGAGACATATACGATCTTTGGTTTTTATCAAAAAAAGACATCACATTAGATGTTTCGCTAATTAATAAAAAACTTAAGATCTATAATTTAGCGTTTAACCAGAAAAAATTCATAGAAAAAGTAAATGAGAAACAAAAGATGTGGAAGCGTGATCTACAAGATCTAATTATAGGGGCCCTTCCTGAATTTGATGATGTGGTAACTGAGTTAGTAAATTGGAGTAAAACCTGGTAAAAATAAATAAGTTTCACTTTAAATTTAATCTAATCAAAATCAACGGATCTGCCGGGAGTTAAACAGGCCAACAGGAGAGATATTCAGGAAGAGACCTTGAGTTCTACCTCTGTTGTTTTTTATAAAAATTTCTCCTTAATTCAACCTTTTTCAGAGGTTTAATTATGCAAAGAGATTCAATATATGATAAAATGACTTATGCTGAAAGAGAAGTTGCTGAATCACTAAAAGATCTTGGTATAAAATGGTCATATGAACATCCTGTCTTTGTCTGGGATGATAATAAAAGACCAAGAGTTTGGGCACCAGATTTTTATCTGACCTCCTTTGGAATATATATTGAAGTTTGTGGTTCAGAACATTTTGACTATGATTATAGAAGAAAGATATTCGATAATAATGACTATCGAGTTATTTTTTTACATTTGTATAAAGAACCTAATAAATGGAAGAAATATCTAATGAATTATCTAGAAAAAATTACAGATTATAGATATTACAGATTAAATGAAATATTTAGAAAGGAAAACTAGCTAGGTATTGGCACCAAACCATCGTTCAGTTCTAATCAACGAAACTTAGAGAAGCGTTATTTGTATGATGGATGTGAGGATGACAAAAGAAGAGAAAGCCTCTTTTTGGATCTTGAGGCTATTCTCAAAAAATAATCAGCATGTTATTACTTTTTTTTCTTTTTCACTGTCTTTTTTTTCTTTGGTGGCATTTTCTCGCCCTCCACGATTTTCATATCGTTCATTTGTTTAAATACATATTCTATTTGACTAATAATTTCTCCTATTTTGGAATAATATCAAATTGCAATTATCTTTCAGTTTTTAAAGTCTCTTCAAGTCATTAAATACAGAAAGTATTTATCTTAAACATCAATCTCATTATTAATTGTAGGGGAAAAAGATTGACATCAGTATTAGATAATTTAATTGGTAACGAGTATACGCGTTTTTTGATAATTCTAATTGGAACTATTGTAGTGGTTACCCTTGCATATTTTATCTTAAGAGTAATTGTAAAAAGAATTGCTGGAAGGAAAAAAAGTTATGCTGAATTTATTTTAAAACAACTTTCAAAACCAGTTCTACTCCTAATATTCTTTATTGGTTTGTATACTGCTGTAAAACCACTGTCAATTCTCAATGAATATGAATCATGGACTGATGGAGCTTTCTTTGTTATAGCTACTTTGGTCACTGCTCTTCTTGTTGCTCGGATTATAACGGTTATAATGCTTGGTTATCTAAAAATACGTAGGGGATTTGAACGACCGCCTAATCTTATAAACAAAGCAGTAAGTGTTATAATTTTTATAATCGCTATAGTAGTTATTTTAGGATATTTTCAGATTGATATAACGCCATTGGTTGCGGGTGTAGGTCTTGGTGCACTTGCTATAGGACTTGCTCTTCAAAGCACATTATCTAACTTTTTTGCAGGAATGCACTTGCTTTCTGATCGTCCTATTAATGTTGGAGATTTTATTGAACTTGATAAAGATACTTCTGGTTTTGTGGAAGATATAGGATGGCGTTCAACACGGATAAAAACAATGGTTGACAACCTCTTGATTATTCCTAATGCTAAACTAGCTGACAGTAATATAATCAACTATTCCATGCCAAAACAAGATCTGAATATGTGGATACCATGTGGTGTCGCCTATGAATCGGATTTGAAAAAAGTTGAAAAAATCACACTTGAAGTAGCAAAGGAAATTCAACAAAAAGTCCCTGGAGCAATTAAAGATTTTGAGCCGATTTTTCGTTATAAAGAGTTTGGTGACTCAAATATAAATTTCATTATTGTTTTAAGGGTAGAAGAACCTATGGCTAGATTTATTGTTAGAAACGAATTTATTAAAGCACTTAAAGAACGTTTTAATAAAGAGAAAATTGAGATTTCCTGGCCTATTAGAAAGATATATCAAATTAAGTAAACGATGAGATAGATATGATTTGGATTATTATCATTGTAATAATAGGTGTTTTAATTTTATTTTCTTCTTTTTTTGCTGCTGCAGAGATGGCTTTCGTCTCGGTAAGTAGAATAAAAGTTAGAAAAAGAGCTAAAATCGGAGATAAAAGTGCAATTCTTCTTGAAAAGTTGATAAAAAAACCTGGCGAAGTAGTTAGTGCAATTGTTATATGCAATAATCTGATAAATATTACTGCATCGATTCTTGCTGGTGTAGTTGCTGCATTTTTGTTTGGAAATATTGGTGTTGGAATTGCAACAGCTGTTATGACATTACTTGTCGTAGTTTTTGGTGAAGCAATACCTAAAGCATATGGTATTCATAATGAAAAGTTTGCTTTTAGAGTGGCTAGATCTCTTAATATTCTTACTATGGTTTTTTCTCCTGTTTCAAGAGGACTTTCTGCTCTTTCTAATGTGTTTTTAAGGATTCTTGGTAAAGAGGTTGGTAAAAAAGCATTGGTTACTGAAGAAGAAATAAAAATTATGCTTGATCTTGGTGTTCAGGATGGTACTATAAAAAAAGATGAAAAACATATGGTAAATGAAATCTTTGATTTTGATGATACTGAAACTAGAGAAGTTTTTATTCCTATCAAAAGTGTTTATTTTTTACATGAAAATGATAATTTAAGACATCTTAAAAAAAGAGCTGTAGAAACTGGCCATTCACGTTTTCCAGTTTATAGAAAAAATAAAAAAGATATTGTAGGGATAGCTCATGTTAAAGATGCTCTTTTGAAGGATGAAAAAATTAGTGTAAAAAAAGTTATGAAGAGTGTTTTTTTTGTTCGACAGAAAATGAAAGCGGATGATCTTTTAAGGAAGATGCAGAAGAAGAAAGCTCATATGGCAGTTGTTAAATCGAAAAATGGGAAAATTCTTGGTATTGTTACTTTTGAGGATTTAATAGAAGAGGTTTTTGGTGAAATAAGTGATGAGCATGATACTACTTAGAATTAAAATTTACTACAATAAGATGAGATAATCAATTTTTACCTATCGTAAATTACTTTAACGAAAAAAAGCTATCTTTTTTATATTGAATTCGTGGGAGAGGCGATTTATTATGCCAAGATTTATTAAAAGAAGTTCTAAAACTATTGGTCTTCCACCTGGTTCTCTTGTTCATGTTGGAGAAAAGAGAACTGCTAAGGTAAAAAACACAGTTATTGACTATGATGAAAAGAATTTTGAGGAAAAAGAGGTTAAAAAGGTTGAGGAGTGTTTTCCATTTAAAGATAAACCAACGGTTACTTGGATTAATGTTGATGGTGTTCATCAGGTTGATATTATTGAGAAAATTGGTAAACACTTTGGTTTACACCCACTTATTTTAGAGGACATTGTAAATACTGGGCAACGTCCGAAGATGGAGGATTTTGAGGATTATATTTTCATAGTTCTCAAAATGTTGTATCATAGTGAAAAAGACGATGAAATCAAAGCAGAGCAGATCAGTTTGATTCTTGGTAAGAATTTTGTTCTTTCTTTTCAGGAAACAGAAGGGGATGTTTTTAACTTTATAAGAGAGCGTATTAAGAATAGTAAAGGTCGTATTCGCAAGGTTGGTGCTGACTATCTTATCTATGCATTATTGGATGCGATTGTTGATAATTATTATATTATTCTTGAGAAAATAGGTGAAAAAGTTGAAGTTATGGAAGAGGAATTAGTTTCAAATCCCGTTCCTGAAACCCTTCAAGCTATTCATAATATGAAAAGAGAGATGATATTTTTACGAAAGTCAGTTTGGCCTCTTCGCGAAGTGATTAGTGGTCTGCAGAGAGGGGAATCTAAATTAATACATAAATCTACAAATATTTATTTACGGGATATGTATGATCATACCATTCAGGTAATTGATACCATAGAAACATTTCGGGATATGATTTCTGGTATGCTTGATATTTATATGAGTAGTGTCAGTAATAAAATGAATGAGGTTATGAAGGTTCTTACTATTTTTGCTGCAATATTTATTCCTTTGACTTTCGTTGCAGGTTTATATGGAATGAATTTTAACCCAGATGTAAGTCCTTTTAATATGCCTGAACTTAGCTTTTATTGGGGCTATCCTATGGCATTGTTTGCTATGGCTGTAATTGGAGGTATTATGTTAATTTACTTTAGAAGAAAAAAATGGCTATAAAAAGATTGATGATTCCAATAGAGCAAGAATATTAGGGGGGTTAAGGAAAAATGAGCTTATTTGAGAAGTTTGAAAAAAAAGTTAATGAAGAAATAGATGAGATCACCTGCGATAAATGCGGTAAGACTCTTAAAAATTATACAAATAGTAAAGACAGGCATCTATGCAATGAGTGCTATTCAAAAATATTAAATAAATAGGTTTGACCAAAAAAATACAAATTGATATTAAAAGAAAAAAATGGTTGTAAGGTTTATTAAAACCTTTCTTTTTCCTACTTTGTGAAAAATAGATATTTGTATATGAAATTTACAATTATTTTGTTACTATTAGTTTTATTTTTTATGTTTATTCTTAGCATTTTGGATAAAAATTGGTTATGGAGTTTTTTTACATTCATTATGATTTTTATTGCATTAATTCCAACTATTTTTAGGATTTATTTAAAAATTAGTTTACCTTATTTGTTTGATGTTTTTATCTGTCTTGCTTTTATTTTTCATATCGATTTTAGTTTGTATAATATATTTGGTTTTATTCCATTTTACAATAAGTTTACTCATTTTTTTTCAGCAATAGCTGTAGCTTTTATTTTTTTAATCATGTTATTTGTTTTTAACGAATATTACCGTGGAGTTGCTACCAACACTTTTAAGATTTTATTTGATGTTGTGGTAATTACTATGGCTTTTGGAGTAGTCTGGGAGTTTTTGGAATGGACCGGTGACTATTTATTTGGTTTAAACGCTCAACCTAGTATTGCTGATACGATGGCTGATCTTTTCGCAGATACACTTGGCGGGTTGTTTATTGCTTTAATTGGTTTTATTCTAATTAAAAAAGATATTTTAAGAAGTTTTTCAAAGGATTTCAAGAAACATTTTGATGAATTGATTGATCATGACTAAGATTATAATTACAAAAAGTATTTACAAAAGAATAGTTATTTTGGTTTGCTGAAAATGAATAATTCAGATTTAAGAGTAGGGGGAGTTATTTTATCTTATATTCTAAAAATAGTTATGATTATTTTTTTAATTATCTCAATATACAACTTACATTGGATTTGGATTTTTGGTTGTACTCTTGCATTAATTGTTAGTTCAATTCCTACAATTTTAAAAAGAAATTATCAGATAACATTACCTTTAGCTTTAGAAATTCTTGTAACAATTGCATTAATTTTACATGTGGGTGGAGGTCTGCTTGGCGCATATGGTATCCCTCATTATGATACATTGACTCATTTTGTTTCATCATTTCTTGTTGCCTTTATTGCTTTTGTAATAATTTACATTCTAGATGAATACTGGGATGGACTTAAAATGGATAAATATGCAATGGCCTTTGTTGTAGTAATTGCAACTATTGCTATGGGTGTTGTATGGGAATACAACGAATGGATTACAGATATTATTTTTGGAACAAATGAGCAATGGGGTTATAATGATACAATTAAGGATTTATTTATTGATTTACTTGCAGGAATTTTGATGGCTGCAATTGGTGTTAGTATGATAAAACGTGGAAGTTTTGATGAACTTACAGAAGACTTAGGTGAACAAATTGATAAAAAAATAATTAAAAGCAAAAAGGATGAATTAAAAAATGGGTAAAATAAAAAATATCTGCAGAAAGAGATGTGTTTCATTTAGTTTTTTATTGAGAATTATAATGATAATTTCTCTCATCCTTGCCCTCTGGAAAAAAGATTATACTTGGGTTGTCGGAACATTCATTGGCTTTTTTATAAGTATTTTACCAACTATTCTAAAAAAAGATACAAAATTTACTCTGCCGTGGGTTCTCGATTTTTTAATTGCACTCATAACAATTTTATTTGTAGGCGGAAGACTTCTAGATTACGATTCCACAATACCTGGATATCAACTTGTTACCAGATTTTTTATGTCAATATTTGTCGCATTTATTAGTCTTGCAATTATATATGTTTTGGATGAACATTGGGATGGACTTAAAATGGATAAATATGCCATGGCTTTTTTGACAATAATTTTAACAATGACTATTGGTGTTTTTTTAGAGTTTATTAAATGGTTAAATATAACAGGCATATATTATATTAAAACTAATCATGCTTTGATGATGAATTTATCAGCAGATACAGTTGCAGGTATAATAGTAGCTATAATTGGTGTTAATTTAATTAAAACTGGTAAATTCGATCAGATGACTGATGATTTTGGTAATCAAATTGATAAGATGGTTATTGATAGATTTGAAAAACGAGGTTTGAACAAAAAATAGGTTTATATAACAATAATCTAATTTATGAGAGAGAAATTATGGAGATTTTAGGTTATGAGTTGGGAGAGATATTAACCAGACAGGTTATATATCTTTTAGTTATTTTTTTTCTAGGTGTTATTTTATTACATGTTGCAACTAGCATTCTTGATTTTAAAAAAAGAAGTTTTGGTAAAGCCGCAGGTGTGTTAATTGCAGGTAGCGTGGTTGCTTTTTTATTAGCATTTATTCCATATGTTGGTAGGATACTAGGTCTTATTGGTTTTTGGTTTTTTATTAAAAGTTTTTATGATGTGAGCTGGGGAAAGGCAATACTTGCTTGGGGCATGAGTATTGTTGTAGCTTTTATTATAGCGATAATAATTCTTATCTTATTTGATATTTCAATATTGTTTATACCTAATTTGTGATTAATATGTTAAGAAAAATTAGTGTTTCAATTTCTCTATCAATTATAACATTTGCTCTTTGGTTTACACATCATACTTATTCTAATTTCTACAATTTCTATATTATAAAAGGATTTTACACTTTTCTTGCATTAACAATAATATATATAATATTCAGAGTTTTTTTAGAAGAACTCATTGTAAAAAGGCTAAAACAGACAAAGATGAAATATTCCTTTAAAAAAACTATTTCTATTCTTTACCTACTTGTTTTTTTATTTGCTTTAGTCGCAATCTGGATTGAACAAACTGAAACGATTCTGATTTCCTATGGTCTTATAGGTGCAGGTATCGCGGTTTCATTACAGGATGTTTTTAAAAATTTTGCAGGTGGCATTACCATATTTTCAACAGGGATATATGGTATTGGTGATAGAATTGAAATAAATGGAAAAATTGGTGATATTATAGATATTGGATTACTCTATACAACTACTATGGAAATAGGTGAATGGGTAGATGGAAATCAGGCCACAGGCCGATTATCATTTATCCCTAATAGCAATGTAATTTCTAGTAATGTGAATAATTTTACAAAAGACCATAATTTCATATGGGATGAAATAAGCCTTCCAATAACCTATGACAGCAACTGGAAAAAAGCACATGAAAAAATTTATGATATTGTTAAGAAAGAAACAGAAATTATTGCAGAGCAGGCGGATAAGGAAATAGGTAAGCTTGGTGAAAAATATTATCTTTCAAAGAAACCTGTTGAACCTGTCATTTTTTTTACAATTACTGACAATTGGCTAAATTTTAATATCAGATACGTTACTGATACACGTGAGAGAAGAATTATTCGTGATAAGTTAAGTAGGCTTATATGGGATGAACTTGAAAAATCAAAGGATATTAAAATTGCCTCTGAGAATATTGATGTTATGTTGAAGAAAAGCTAAAATTAGACTTTTTATTTTACTGGGATAACTCGTCTCTGAGTTAGCGTTTTTCTTACATTCAGAAATACACAATAGACGATAATAATTCATTTGATTTAAAACGTGTCTCCATTGTTATCATGATTCAATAACTATAGGCCATGACCTAAAATATCGGTGTCAAATTCATATGTATAAATCAAAAAATCATCAACGAGATAACTGATCTCTTCGTATTCTATTTCTGCATTGATAGTAATTTCAAGAATAGAATGTTCATCATTTTGGAGATGTGATATAAACCAGTCATCTAACTGGTTATTATCTATTCGAGTGATTAGATTTATAATAGAATCATTATTAGCTTTCAAAATAAGATCATCAGTAATACTCCCGTTCCCGATAGTGATATTATTCATTTTTAAGGTGTAATCTACTTTTACTCTTGGTAAAATAATCTTAAAAGGATTACTGTTCTCAATTGTTATACTACTTATAATTTCAGTAGTATCATCTAAGATATTTCCCCATCTGCTACTTATATTTTTGATTGATGGTATAGTTAAAATTCCTGTTATGAAACCTACTATTATAATCCCAATGAATAGCAGAAATATAATTCCAATGATTCTACGTTTTTTTCATTTTTCAATTCTTTTAATAAACACATGAATTTAAAACTTATTTTTTCCAAAAGTGTTATATTTTAGTATACTCATTGAATCATGGGGGTCATTCATGAAATTTAGTAAATTAGACGGTATGGATGTTGTCACCTTAGATGGTTTTAAAGCTGGTGAGATATCTGGAATGGAGTTAAACACAAAAAAATGAGAGGTTACACATATACACATTGAACTATCTGAGGAAGCAGTAAAAGAGCTTGGTTTTAAAAAACCTCTATTGGGGCATATAATAATTTGTTTACCTGTAGGTTATGTTAAAGCGGTTGGTAATGTGGTAACGCTTACAAGAAACCTAAAAGGACTGAATAAGATACCAGAATGTAAATAAACTATAAAAAACTACAATTTATTAAATATGATTAAATAAAAGAGGTGATAAATTATAGCAAAAAAGAAAAAAATAAAGGATATGTGTTTTTGTATAATACCTGCATTAGTCGGCATTATGATAATATTTTTTTCTATTATATTTGCATTTTCTGATAATGCAGGGATATTCGAGAATTTCTCATGGGTTTTCTTCTGGGTATTTCTTGGGCTTGTCTTAATTTCACATACAGCAATTTCAGTTATTAATTTATGTAAATGTGAATAGATAACCTTAAAAAATACATATCTTAAGAAATATCAATTTATTATTTATGATATACAAGGATGTATTATAAAAAGATAATATAATGGCACAAGCATTAGAACGATTATGCCTAGGATAATACTAATTTTTGCCTTTTTTGTTTCAGAAAAACATCCAAAATACATAGCCAAAATCGCAAGTATAACTTGTATAAAACTTATTCTAACAACAGTGGAAATGCCAAAAGGACACCTGTCTATTAAATATAAAAAATGGGCTAAAAAGAATAAAATTGCAACAGTGCTACATATGTAACCATACAACGGAAACCTATCTTTATTGATCATTGAAGCCAAAATCCACCTTATTTGATTTTTTATTGTATACTAATTGTGTGTTTATTATTTTGCATAGATTCTATTATATTATATCCTTTATCGGTTCTTTAAGTATACAACTTTCCCCACAACTTGCAACATAATCAGCATCAACAGTTACATTATCTTTATAAAGATCTGAATACATTGTAATTGATAGAAGTCTGTTTGTCTTCTTAGAACGTTTAATACTTTTAATTTCACCAACGCTTTTTCCTGTTGAATCATATACAGTATGACCCACAATGTCATCAACAGGAGTTATTTTTAGAATTGCGCCTTGTTCTGTAATTGTTTTGATATAATTTTTTCCAAAATATTGGTCAATTTTAAATAATCCCGTATCAACTTCAATTCCCTCGATTGTTAAATCTTTTGGATCGATTCTTATGGTCCTAATTTTTCCAATGGTTTTTCCATCTTTAGTTAATACTTTTTTCCCAATAACCTCTTTTATGTCTGGTGCTTCATTCAGAGGCAAACTTTTATGTTTTATTTCTTTCATATTCATTTTTTAATACCTCCCACAATTTTTAACAAAAATTGTTACATTTAAGATGGCAAAATACCTTATTAATTTTTCGAAGTAGGATTGTCCTAATATATATCTTATTGGAAAGCTCTATTATAGTAGGTCCTCAAGTCTCTTGTTAACAGAATCCCAATTTACGATATTCCAAAATGCATCAACAAACTTACCTCGTTCATTTTTGTAATCAAGATAATAAGCATGTTCCCAGACATCAAGCACCATAAGAATTCTAAACATGGGATATATATTAGTATTGTGTTTCTCAATCTGCATAATAAGTGGTCTATTGGTTTTCCTACAATAGCTTAAAGCCGCCCAACCAGAACCTTCTACACTTGTAGCAGATAGTGTAAACTCCTTTTTAAATCGATCAAAGCTTCCGAACTCTTTTTCTAACGCATCACCAATAACACTACCAGGTTTTCCGCCACCCGTATCAGCTGGAGCTAAATTCGGCCAGAACAATGAATGTAAAACATGCCCACCGATATTAAACGATAATGATTTCAAAGTTGATTTCATTTCAATGTCTGAATTCTGTTGTCGAACTTTTTCTAAATTTCTAAGTATTGCGTTAGCCCCGTTAACATAGGATTGATGATGCTTCTGATGATGTATATTCAACTGTTCTTCAGAAATATGTGGCTCTAAATCTTTATACCCATAAGGTAGCTTCGGCCACTCATACAATTTCTTCTCCACTTGCATTGTCTTCATGTTCTTTTACCCTTCTTTATCAATTAGTTCCTCTACTTCTTCTTTACCGTCTTCTAGTTCTTTTACTTGCTCTTCATCATATTTCAATAAAAGAGCTTGAAATTCTCCTACATGCGTTTTTTCTTCCTTTGCAATGTCCAATAGAATCTCTTTAATATGCTCATTTTTTGTTAAAGCAGCCATCTGCTCATATAAGTTGATAGCATCTAGTTCAGCAATTATTCCTGCTCTTAATATTTCTTTATCTAAATCCTCTTTATTTATTTCATCAATTTTAATAGGTATTTCTGACAACATAATATAATACCTCCCTAATATTGTGTAACTAGTAATGATTAATTCTTTTTAAGACATTGCACAGGGAATAATCCCTATTAGGTATAGTAAACCGATTAGTATTAGCACAATGCATCCCAGTAACATCACTGATTTACCTTCTTTAAACATTCTTGCCCTATAGCCAAAATGTATCGTTAAAACACCGAGAGCTGAGCTAATAATACTTCTACCAATAGCATTAGGGATAGCAGGTTTACATTCTAATACTGCAAAAAATAAGATAATTAGCGATAATAAACCAAGTATTCCACAAGCTCCACCATATACAGCAAACTGTAAATCCTCAATGTTTTTACTTTCTTTCTTTTTAGTATTATTTTTTGCATTCATTTCGGTAGATAATGTACATTACTTAATTTAAATTCTCCCCTTCCCATTGCAAGGCTTATAAAAACAAAACGAGAAACCAAAACTTTTGATGTTTTAACTGTTAGAAACTGGCTCGGGCATACTGATATGAAAACTACTCAGAACTACATCAACCATGCAGATATGTATTATAACCAAGCACCTGTGGATTGGATTGCAAATGCAATAAAACCACAAAAAGGAGGCGGTAAAAAGAAAGGTTAGTTTTAAGGAGAAAATCAACAGAACAGGGTTTTTGCCTCTGTTGGGCTAAATCTCTCCGAGAGATGAAAGCGGATCTGCCGGGATTTGAACCCGGGTCAGAGGCTCCGGAAGCCTCTGTGATATCCATGCTACACTACAGACCCATTTTAGAAATAACATTAATTCTATTTTAGTTTAAAATATATAAAGAAATAGAAGAAGAGAGAGGTTTTTTTAGTTGTTGCTATTTTGTTGTCTGAGTAGAAGGTTTACTATGCTTTCTAAAACCACGGCGTTGTTGAAAAGTATATATATGTCAAGGTTTAGTTGTGGGCTTTCTGCTTCAGCTGTATCTCTTGCTTTTACTATGACAGTGTAGCTTCCTTTTTCTTCCCAAGCATGGCTGAATGTTACTTCTGCGCCTGAAGCATATGGGCCTAGCCAGTATTCTTTTATACCGTCTCCCCAGTTTATGTAGTAGTATACATCTTGTCCATTTGGATCTGTTGTGGTGAATGTGAAGTCGTATTCTACTCCTGCGAATAAACGAATTGTACTACCTTGTAATAGGGTTGGTCTTGAGGGTGGTAGGTTTTCTTCTATTGTTATTGTTAATGGGGGTGACCATTCATCATTGCTTGCTCCGTTAATGTCTTTGGCTTTTGCTTTTACATCATAGGTTCCTGCAATAGTCCAGGTGTATTCTGCTGATGCTGTGGCACCTGAATCATATGGTCCTAGCCAGTCGCTAGTTTCTCCGTTTCCCCAGTCCCACATGTAGTAGATTTGGTCTCCGTTTATATCTGTGCTACTTGTGGTGAACGTGGCTTTTTCGTTTACGGTTCCTGTTGTTGGTCCATCTGGTTGAGTGGGTGTGGTTGGTGGGTCGCTTATTGTTACTGGTGCCATTGTTAGGTCTGGGTTGCCCCATAGTGCCCCCCATTCGAACATTTCGTATTTTGTATAGTCCCATAGTCCATTGGTGTACATCTCGTATAGTGCCCATTGGTGTGCCTGGCCTTGGGTGTAGTCTCCTGATGTGACACATGTTGTGAAGAAGTAGTCAAGAGATTGACTTGAGCCATCATATGGGTCATCCCAGCCTGGGCATCCTAGTGCTACTTCTGTGGAGCCTAGGAAGCCTATGGCGCCTTGTTTTAGCATGGCTTGACCGATGTTCAGGTAATCGGTATCTGAGTTGCTACATGCATCTGCAAAAATGATTGCAGGGTAGTCATCGTTGAGGTAGTTGCAGGTGGCGGTGTCGACGAAAGGTGTAGATGGGTGGTATCGGTAGCATGCGGTTGGTGACCCATGTCCTGCCCAGTCGACAAAACCGTAGGTGCCTTGTGACCAGACTGTTTTTACATTGTCGTAGGTTAGGTCATAGTCCATTGGGTAATATGAGTAGCCTTGTTCGTACATACGGGTCATTGTCCAATTCTCCATCCAGTCTTGGTCTACTTTGGCTTCCATGAGTACAGCGTTGTCGGTACGTGGATTTGGGTCGTTATCCCAGAAGAAAGCTCCTAGGAGTAGAATGTTTTTCTTATAAGAGGAATCATCGGTTTGTTCATATGCTGCTGTTTTATCACATATGTCTTCAACTGTGGATGGGGTACTCCAGGGTATACGGCCTACGTTTATTTCGCTGATGAAGTCTATTGGATCTGAGTTTTCACCCCATAGATGATCTCCATCGGCATCCCATGATTGACTATCTGGTAGTGATAGCTCTGCGTAATATAGGTCTGTATCTGTTGGACCGTAATAAGAAATGTATTGTGAACAGGTGCGTATGGGTACGTCATTCCAGTGGCCTATTATGCAGACGTCTTCGATGCCCCATTCCTCTGATGGGTATTTTTCTCTTAGGAAGTTCCTGATTTTTTCAGCTAGGTCGTATCCATCATAGTTTGAGTTGATCCATGATGTGGTTACAACGTTAACATTTCTACCTTTGGCTTCTTCCCAGTCTACTAAGGGGTCTATGGATGATGTTAGTGAGTCGAGTGTTATGATTACGTAGTCATATAGTCCTCGGCCTATTGTTGTTTCTGGGTACCAGTTTATGGCTTGATTGTAGTTTAAAACAATTTTTTCTGCCAGGTTGTCTACGTTGTCAATCATGATATCGTTATGTGTGAATCCTTCTGGGAATGTGTAGGATATTTCGATGGTTATTTCTGGGTGATATATTAGTTTCTGTGATAACGGGTAGTATGTTATTGGGTTTACTCTAAAATTTACTAGGTTGTATTTCCGGTATCCCCCGATTCCTACAAGTTCAACAGTTGATGACGGATATGGGTCATCATTGTTGTAGACTTGTTGATAGTTTTCATCGTATTCTATTTGCATTTGTGCATAGACTTCTGGGTCTTTTTCACCGATTAGGATTGGGATTGGTACAGGTTCAATGTAGTAGCTGCCATCGATGACTACTGGTTCGCCATTGTTGAATTTAAAATCTTTTAGTATTGCTCCTGGTGGTATTGCGATGGAAAATATTTTTGATGGCATATTTGGTTTCCCTATTTCTAGTATTCTGCCGAAGTTTTCAACTGTTATTTCTTGTCCTTGTTCTGTGCTTTTTATTTCGTATTCTCCCACAGTTATAGCTGAGTTTATTATGCCGTCTTCAATTTCAAATAAATATGTTTCTCCATTTCCTAAAATTGTTTCGTTTCCACTTATGGTTGCACCTGCTAGAAAAGTACTTATTAGCAGGATGCTGATTAAAAATCCTATTATCTTATCTCTCATAATCGTTGTTCACCCCCCAAGGTTAACAGTTGTTGATATTTTGTGTTTTTATTAAGTTTTCGTTCATTGACGAAAATAAAAGGGTTATTGATTTGATTAAATCCTTAAAATTATAAGTAACTAGTTGTTTACTATTTCTGAGGATTATTTGAGGGAGATAGGACACGGATGACTAGGAAAATCATAGTGGTCTGTATCATATTTTTAATTATAGTTGGTCTTAGTGGATGTCAGGAGAAAGAGAAGAAGACTACTAGTGCTCTCTCGGTTGAGGAAAGGTTAGCTGGTTCATGGGTTTCAAGTGATAATAATACTACAGTTGAGTTTTCAAGTAGTGGTTATTTTGGTATCTTGGGTTTTTCTAATGTAACTGGGATGGAGAGTTTTAGTGGCAGTTTTGAGGTTTTTAATGACACAATAGTTGTTAATCGTAGTGATGGTCATGGTTTTATTGTTTTTGAGTTTTTGTTTTCGGAGGGTTATAGTGGTCTTAGTTTGAATACTGTGGGGAGTGATGAGGTTAAAACTTTTGTTAAACAAACATAAAGTTTTTTTGTGGTGTATGGATGGAAAGGTGGAGGATCCTTAAAGGGTTGGGTTCAAGGTTTTTTCTAGTTATTTCTTTGTTTATTGTTTTTGTTGGTGTTATTTTGTTTGTCTCGGTTTATGGAGTATCAGATATTGGTGGTGTTACAGTAGAAATAAGTGAGATGGATCTGTTTGTTGGTTGTTGGAGTTGGGATTTTTCTGAGGATTTGAGTTGTGATGTGGTTTTTGAGTTTTTTAATAATGGTAGTTTTGAGATGAGGATCACTGATGATGAGGGGGGTGTTTTTGGAACATGGGGTAGTTATGATATTGGTTATAATGTGGTTAGTATGAGCCTAGTTTGTGATTCGGTTTTTTTTGGTCTTGCTGATACTGTTTGTATTTTTGATTATGAGTTTTCCAGTAATGGGGGGTATCTTTCTTTGTTTAATAGGGAACCTGGTCTTTTGGATGTTTCGTTGTTGAAGATTTAGTGGGTTTTATAAAAACAAAAAAAAAAACTGAGTTTTTATCATCTTATTTGATGATTTTACTATAAAGTTTATATATGTGTGAGAAGAAATTAAAGTATTTAGGAATATCGTGATAAAGATATGGATAAAATTATTTCAATACTAGTAATTGGTATGCTGTTTTTAGTTGGTTTTATGATTATTCCTGTTTTTGTAGAGGGTTCAACTTTTGTGTTAAATAGCGGAAATACACTCTATGTTGGTGGAAGTGGTCCGGGTAATTACAGCAAAATACAAGATGCAATTAATGCAGCATTACAACATGATACAGTTTATGTTTACGGTGGGATATATAATGAAAATATAATCATAGACCGGCCTGTATATCTAATTGGGGAAAACAAGAAAACTACTATTATTGATGCTGATAAAAAAGGCGCTGCCATAGAACTATGCACCTCAGGTATAGTCGTAAGTGAATTTACTATTACAAATGCCGAGGGTAAAAAATGGACTGATTATGCAGCTGGTATAAAACTTTCAGCATCACACAACACCATACATGACACTATAATCTCCAACAACATGTTTGGCATACATGGATGGAACGTTACAAACATTACAATCTATAACAATATATTTATTAATGATGGTATACAATTTGGCCATGCAAGAGCTAATTCAAAAAAAGAGCATTTTATGCATAACATAACAAATAACACTGTAAATGGACGTCCTCTCTATTATTATAAAAACAAAGATGATTTCATCGTTCCAGAAAACGCAGGGCAAATAATTGCTGCAAACTGTACAAATATGCAAATTAAGAACATATATATAAGCCACACAGACTTTGCTATCATACTTGCTTTTTGCTCAAATTGTATAATAGAAAATTCAACTATTATGGATAATGATGGGGAAATTTGGCTTGCATATTGCAGTAACAATATCATTCAGAAAAATACTATTTCAAACTGCGCAATTGGCATTTGTATTCAACATGATTCTAAGGATAACATTGTCCGAAACAATATGGTAACAAATTGTGATCCATTTGGCATTTCAATAGAGACAAATAGTTACAACAATCACGTCTATGGAAATTATATAAGGGGGAATCTGAAAGGAATTTGTATTCAAAAATCGTATAACAATAGTATTTTATTGAATACGATTTCAGAGAACCTTAGAGGTGGCGTTTTGCTCATGGGAGCGAGAGATAATTCCATTATAAACAATAATTTTATAAAAAATAGATTTCTTGATGCATGCTATGCAAACTCCTATGGTAATCTTTGGGAGGGGAACTTCTGGGATAGGTCTAGATTGTTTCCAAGATTTGTCCTAGGGTTCACAGGTCCTGATGAAATCTATTTTAGATCCCATATACCCTTCCCAGCTATTCTAACCAGTCTTAACTTTGATTGGCATCCAGCAAGGGAGCCATATGATATCTAGGGTTTAATAACAGTTTTTTTTCTAGTTTGGCGTTGGTTTTATAAAACAAAAAAGTAAATTCTAGTATTGTACTACAATATTTATATACTAAGAGATACATAAATTATAGTTAATATTTAAGTAGGGGGCTAATGTGTTTATGTTAATAAGAAAAATTATTGTAATTTTTATAATGCTGGCAGTAGTTATAACGCCTTTAATGTCCTGTTTTTCAACTGTTTCCTCAGCAAATAATGTAGAAACTCAGAATTCCTCGAAAAAATGGACATGGATATTTTATAATGATGCAGATTTTGACTCAGCATATGATCCAATGGATGATTTTGCGGAAGAGGCTTATTCAGCAGAAAATTTAGACGTTATAGTTCTACAAGACACCTATGGTGGTCCTGCTCGGTTATGGTATATTGATGAGGATCATAACAAAGAACTTTTAGAGGAGCTGGGAGAGGTTAACATGGGAAATTATACGACTCTTAGATATTTGGTGAACTATGGTAAGCAAAATTTCCCTGCTGACAGATATTTGCTCTCAGCATATAATCATGGTATGGGCTGGTTCGGGGCATGTGGAGATGATACAGACCAAGATTGGTTGACAATGGATGAATTTCAAAGAGCATTGGAAGAAACAGGTGGAGTAGATATTATATGTTTCACGGCACCCTGTTCGATGGGTGCAGTAGAGTCAGCTTATGAACTAAGAGATTGTGTTGATGTCTATATCGGTAGCGAAGCTGGAAGTGGATTTTGTTTTTGGTGGAATGTTATCGATGATATGTGTGATCTTTTGAATGAAAAAATTTCTTTATCTAATGTTGAGATAGGTGAAAAGATTATACAGTTAATTGATGAAAACCTTGATTCTAGTGAGTTAAAAAGAGAATGGATGGTTTGGGAACGGATCACTATGAGCGCTATAGATTCAGGTGCAATGAATAATGTTTCTAAATATGTTGATAAACTTGCAAAAGATTTATTGTACAAATTTAATGAAAAACGTTTTAGTCGTTTTCGAATTAAAATCATTCATTATTTTACGCAATCTTTTGATAAATTCCGAGACATGGAATTTACTGGTATTACACTTGATCTTTATGATTTTGCAAAAAAATGTTCGATCTTTTTTGCCTTTGATAGGACAATTAACCTCAATGCAAAAAATCTTATGGAAAGCATTGATGAAGCTGTAATTGCAAATATTAATGGTATAGAATATCCACGTGCTTATGGTTTGACAATTTATTTCCCGTTATTTATTAAATCCATCTATTCCTCCCCATATTATGCTGATTCTGATTTTGGTTTAGATTTTACTAACGATACTTATTGGGATGAATTCTTAGATATCTATTTAAACTAAAAATTTAAACAAATTATAAAAAGGTTAGAAAATGAAGAAAATAATCCTATCATTGCTTATACTACTGCTTATAACAGCTACATTACCTGTGAACACAGCTCAAAACCTTGGAACTTCATTTTTCGATGAGAGTATAAAAACTGTTGGTGATGATAGTTATGAGTATTATTCCTATGAAAACATGACTGATTTACTTTATCAGTTACAAGAAAACAATTCTGATATTATGTCAATGACCTCGATTGGTGGGACCCATCAAGGTAGAGATGTTTGGATGGTGAAAATTTCTGATAACGTGGATCAAGAGGAAGATGAACCAGGGGTTTTACTAATGGGTGCTCATCATGGTAATGAAAAACCATCATTTGAAGTTGTAATATATTTCATTGAGCACATAGTTGATAACTATAGGAAAGTAAACACAGATAATGATGGCGATGGTTTGGTAAATGAGGATCCTATTGATGGGTTTGATAATGATGATGATGGGCTGGTAGATGAGGATCCCTCTGAGGATAGAGTTAGAGAAGTAGTTAACAATACTCAGATTTTTTTGATTCCTATGGTGAATCCAGATGGTGTTGAAGCAAATACCCGTAAAAACTGTGTTCCAAATTATGGTATTTTTGGATTCCGGAAAAAAATAACTTCCTATGGGGTAAACTTGAACAGAAATTTTGGATATAAATGGTATTTAAAATTTCTACTTCCTTTTTACTACTTTAATGCGGGAAATGACTTAAGAGATTCAGAAGGTAATTATGGAGGAATAAAACCTTTCTCTGAAAATGAGACAAAAGCAATTAAAAATTTTGTAGAAACTCATAATATTAGTATTTCGGTTTCTTATCATACATATTACCCATTTATTGCTTACCCTTGGACTTATTCTAACCTGCCAACTAAAGATGAAGATCTCTTTTTTTCAATCGGTGAAAACATTTCAAAGATAAACGAATATCCTAACTATGGTAAAAGAAACTGGCCATTTTATTGGCGGCTTATTGGTGGTTATACAGGTTCTTCAGAAGATTGGCTTTATGGAGAACATAATATTCTTGCCTTTTTAATTGAATTAGGAAAGGCCCATGCTCCAAAAGATCCAGAAACGATAATCAACATGTGTAGAAATCATACTGGTGTTAACCTTTATGTTTGTGAAAGATCTCTTGCGTTGCAGACATAAGAATTAGATACGTTGATAGAATGATGAAAGTAAAATAATTTGGAATATCATGATAAAGATATGAATAAAACAATTTCAATGATTATGTACAAAATTAGGAAATATTTTTTCTTTTTTTCCATCCCATCACATCGAATATTCAATCACTTGGTTAGTTTTTAATCTTTTTATGCTAGTTTTATAAACTTTTGTTTTATATGAGTTTAGAGGAGTTGTTGAGGATATGGCAAGTTTTTGTCCTAGATGTGGTAAAGAGATTCCTGAGGCTGGTCGTTTTTGTCCTTTTTGTGCTGCGAATGTTGAGGATCCTTCTTCTTGGCAGGGAGCTGGTGGCTCACAGGGTTATACACCTGGTGGCATGAGTAGGAAGATGAAGGCTGTTATATTATCTATTGTGGTTGTTATCGCGGTTGTTGTTTCTGTTGTTATGGTTTTGTTTATGTTTGGAGATGAGCTTAGTGAGGGGACTTTTGTTGGTACTTGGGATGCAGAGATGGTGGGTTATAATACTACGGGTTCATGGGTTTTTCATGAGGATGGTAGACTAGAGCTGATTAGTTATTATTTTGATGAAAACAATCCCGATGATTATCCTAATATTTATTTTGAGTCTGATGCTGTGATGAATACTTTAACAGTTAGTGATTTGTATTTATATTCAGTTTCAAATGGTACTTGGGAGATTAAAGATGGGGAGCTTTGTATACATCCTAGTAACAGTAGTAGTGGTCCTAGTTATTGTTTTGATTATGAGAAAGATGGTGATACTATTACTTTGAGTGGTATGTATACTGTTACGTTGACTAAGGCATCAGGGGGTAGTAGTGGGATGAATGTTGAGTGGAAAGATATTAACATATCAGTTTCACCTGGTCATGCTGGTGAGATAGAGTATAGTTGGATAAAGCTTACAAGAAAACTTGATGTTCCATATTCTGGTGGTCATGCTCCAGCGACATGGGGTTATGTAAAAGAGGGTGATGTGATACAGATAGCTGATCAGTATACTAGTGTTAGCATTACTGGTGAGTTTACATGGGTGCCAAATGGTCAAACAATTGATTGGTTCACCGTTTAAAACTCTTATAAAAAGATTTTATTCCCCTTTTCCGTCTACAAGGGGGTAGTCATGGTTTATCCAGTCGTTGATGCCGCCTTCTAGGTAGTATATTGTTGCATGGGTATTGTTTATTAGTCGGTCGCAGTAGTCTATTGCATCTGCGATGGGGCTTCCACCCCAGTCGTAGACTATTATTGTGTTGGTGTTGTTGTATAGTTCTGTTATGTCATCTGGTGGTAGCTGTGCGGTGGGTATATGTCCACTTTTGTAGCTGCAGGTGCAGGGTCGTAGGTCTAGTATAGTTGTGTTTTCGCTTTGGTTTATTTTTTGGTATAGTGTTTGTGTGGTTATGTTTGAGTAAGAGGCTGTCAGGGTTTGTTGTGGTGTTTTGTTGTTTTTTGTTTCTTGCCAGCCTGCTGGTGGCATTACAATTATTATAGCTATGGCGCTGGTTAGTAATATTATTATTGCTATGATGATTCCTAGGTATTTCAGGTTTCTAGGTTTCTTGGTTTTTTTGTTTTTTTTCACCATCTTCAACTTTATTGTTATATTACAGGTTTTTTAAATGTATCTATTTTTTCTGTTTTCTCGATTTTGACTCTGCCTTTGCTGCCACAGTTAGCGCATTCTACTGTGATGGTTTCACCTAGTTTACCACTGGTGGGTATTTCAGTTTTGCATTTTGGGCACATAGTGATTTTTTTGATTTGGTCATCTTTATCTGATAGTGTGTATTCGTATTGTATGTCTTGGTCGAATACTAGGAATGTGTGACCGGGGTTTGATTCATAGTGTATAACTGGTTTTCCTAGTTCTTCGCTGATTTTCATGAGGTCTTCAAAGGTTTTCATAGCGACTACTTCTGAGCCGATGGGTGTTTTTGGTGTTTTTTCTACTTCTACTATCCATTCTTCGTATTTTTTCTTGATTTTTTTGACTGTTTTTTCGGCTTTACTGAGTTTTGGTGCATCGCTTATTGTTACTAGGTTGACTATGATTATTAGTGCTAAAAATAGGTATGCTGTGTTTG
>CAZGOD010000022.1:0-21688 GCA_964527715.1 uncultured Thermoplasmatales archaeon
GAACTCCCGAGGTCGTAAGACCAATGGATTAGCAATCCATCGCCGTGCCGGGCTGGGCCATCCTCGCAATTTTTAGAATATGAGAAATAAAACAATCTAATAAAAAGATTATGTAACATAACAAATATATTAAAATACAGCCGCCCTGTTATAATTCACTAAGATGGAAGATTGGACTGAGAAATACAGGCCAAAGAGCCTAGATGAAGTTGTTGGAAACGAACGAGCTGTTAACGAGCTTAGAAAATGGGCTACTTCATGGAAGACTGGTGTACCAAAAAAACGAGCAGTTATATTATCCGGGAAACCAGGAATAGGTAAAACAAGTGCTGCTATTGCTCTTGCAAACGACTATAGATGGGCTCTTATCGAGCTTAATACTTCTGATGCTAGGAATGCTACAAAGATTAAAAAAGTTGCAACTTTTGGTGCAATAAATGAAACATTTGATGACAACGGTCAATTTGTTTCATCCAGTAGTGGTGGTAGGAAACTTATCGTACTAGATGAAGCAGATAACCTATACGAAAAAATTAGACAAACTAATTCAAATGATGAGAATGATTTAAGTGATAAAGGTGGAAAAAAAGCTATCATTGACACTATAAAAATTACTAATCAACCAATCGTTCTAATAGTAAATGATTATTATGGTTTAACCCGTGGTGGCGGCGAGGTTTTAAAATCCCTGTGCACTCTTATAAAATTTTATGACCCTTACCCTAACTCAGTACTCAGTTTATTGAAAAGAATATGTCTACGAGAAGGCGCAACAGTTGACCAACGAGTGTTAAAAAACATCTCAGATAGATGCAAAGGAGATATAAGATCTGCGATAAATGATCTTCAATCTATTTGTTTAGACCGTAAACAAGTCGATATGAAAGCCTTAGACGTTCTAGGATACAGAGATAGAGAAAAAGACATATTTAGCGCATTAAGAGACATATTCAAAACAAGAAACATCCAGAACATACGCGAGAACCTATCTCATCTTGATGCAGATCCAAAAAGTATCATGTTATGGGTTAATGAAAACCTACCAAATGAATACTTAGATGTCAATGATCTAGCTAGAGGCTATGACATGTTATCCAAAGCTGATGTCTTCCTCGGTAGAACTCATAGGAGACAGAATTATGGCCTTTGGTCCTATGCCTGTGATCTAATGAATGGTGGTGTAGCTACTGCTAAAACCCATAGTTACCCTAATGAGCGATACAATTTCCCCAGTTGGTTGATAGAGAAAAAAAGTAGTAAAAACAACCGGGATGTTAGAGATTCAATTATTGGAAAAATTAGTCAGTTATCCCATAATTCAAGGAATAAAAATAAGAATTTCCTTTCAACTTATTTTACACACATGTTTAGAAATGATACATATTTTGCTATTAAAATGAAAAATAAGTATGACTTCACTGAGAATGAAATAAAACATCTCTTAGGTGATAAATATAGCTACAAGCTTAAGGATATCCTTATTTCTTCTGAAACAGATTATGTGAAACCAATGGATGTGAATCCCGTGGAGTCCGATGAAAAAATAAAAGAAGATAAAGAGGTTCAGCAGACTCTATTTGACTTTTGATTTCATATCTTCAAGTTTTTTCATTGCTTCTACTGCTTCTTGTTTATACTGCTCTTTCAACTTATGATACGTATCATCTGATATTTTGTTAGCTCTATGTTGTTTTTCAATGTCTTTCAAAAGTGTCATTAGCAAGATCTTTTTTGTGCTTAATAGTTCCTCAGATGCACCTGGTATACCTTTAGTTTTTGTTGTTTGTTGTTTTTTAGACTTGTAAGCCATGGATACTGCTAATAGTATTATCAACAGTGTTATGAGGATAGCTAGGTATAATGTAATCTGGTTTTCCTCAGTTGTTTCATCTATTTGAAGTGTAAATGAACTACCTGCAACTGTATCGTCTGCAGTTAGTTTATTCTCCCCATCAATAATGATTGATATTTGTGTGGCGTTACGTAGTATTTTCTTTTCAAAAAAGTTTTCATCCTGATTTTTTAGCTTATAGGTTAGCATCGCTGTTATTAGAGTGTTTTGTTTTATTTTCATGGATGAAAGGTTGCATGTATATTCATTGTTGGAGAGAGTGTATGTTACTTGGGTGTTGTTGATATTAATTTTAATGTTTTCTGCTCCGTTTTGGATCCAGAAAGTTATTGTCTCGTAGTTTTCATTAGAGGTGCCTTGTATTTTTATGGTTTCTTTTATTGATATTTGACCATCGGTTGTTTTTATTTCTATTTGATGATTGCTTGTGTTAATTTCGTTAGCATATGCTGAGTTAGCTGAAAATGCTAAAACCATTAGTATGATGGCTATTGTTATAGTCAAGGTCTTTTTCATAATTATTTCTCCCCAGCATGTGTCATATTTTTAGATGTTTATGAAGTTTTCTAAAAAAAACGTAACGTGAACAACATATTATTTTTTGGAGATGGAGTGACGTTATTTGCCTGATGGATGCAAGGATGATTGAGAACAAAAATTATAAATCGTGAGCAGGTACGGGATGTCAATTACTTAGGATTTAGGTGTTGAAGAATATGGAGCATACTGAAGAACAAACAGACATATCCATGTCACAAGCAGTAAGATTAATTGATTTTATAGACTATCGAGAAGGGTCTGTGGTGAGCAGGGTGATAGTTAATAAAAAGACAGGATCGGTGACCTTGTTCGCTTTTGACGATGGACAGGGATTAAATGAGCATACTGCGCCATTTGATGCCATGGCGTATATTATCGATGGTGAGGCAGAGATCATTATCTTGGGCAAACCTTTTCGTCTGAAGCAAGGTGAAATTATTATTATGCCAGCTAATGAACCTCATGCTTTGAAAGCGGTTAAAAAATTTAAGATGATTTTGACAATGATAAAATCATGATTCCTTACCTTTTCATCTAGAAGGATGGTCTAGTTCAAAGATATAAAATATATTTGTAATCATCTGATGATGGTTTTGTCTGGGATTTTTCCGTTCTTAAAGTGTTTATCCAACCAGCCAGAAACAACATCATCTCGACTGTCAAAATATTTTACATAAGGTTTTATATCAAGGAGAGGCGTTCCTTCTATTATATCGACCTGAGTAAAATACAATTTATTTTCTTGGATGCGCTTGATTTTCACAACTGAAAACCCTATATGATTTGGGCGATTAGGACTCCGTATCGCAAATATCCCATGTTCATCATCTTCAAGAAATGGCTTCCCCGTAATATTCTCTTTATCTGACTTATGAAAATAATAGAGAAGTATGGCATGGCTAAATTTATCTAAATCTTTTAAGCCATTTACATATTCATCCTTCAGTTCCACCCAAGCTTCTACATCGTCCTTAAACCTTCCCTGTATAGGAATGTCTTTATTCTCTTTATAGGGTGAATGAATCACCCCAATTGGGTGCAATATTATATGATTCATAGTTTCACTTATTAGCCTTAACGTCTCTTTATTTAAAAAAACTGCTTTTGATATATAATTGTAGAAACCTCAGAATATCTTTGGCATATTTTCTGGTTTTATTGTGGACATATTGTGGGCATATTGTGGACAACATATTATATCTAAATTAACGAAACATGTAAAAGTATGTTTTTTGTTACCTGGTTGGTCAATGAAAATTAGAAATATTCAACTTAAGTCAATAGAAGCAAGGCGATATGTTGGTCTAAATGAGCGTCCTAAACAGGTTAGAATAGATCATAATAGTACTGTTACCCACATGTCTAATGTTAAGGATAAACAGGCAAATGTGGATTTTCAATATACTGCTAGTTTTGGTCCAGTGGGTGTTATTAAACTCGAGGGTTCTCTTATCCTTGAAGGCGATGATGCAAAAAAAATTGCAAATGAGTGGAATAGTAATCGTAAGATGCCGAATCAAGTTGCAAGTCACATTCATACTGCTGTGATGCATGCGTGTGTACCAGAAGCAGTAGGCCTTGCCAAAGACCTTGGTCTACCACCGCCTATTCCCCTTCCGCAGGTTAGACTCGGTGCGAATTCTAAAAAAGGACAAGTTGGGGGACCAGAAGTCGCCTAAAAACCATATACTTTTTTTATATTAGTTTCAACAACGCTAATAAATCAAATAATCATACTATTTTTTTAATCATGGAAAAAATAGTAATCTCTATAGGCGGCTCAGTTATACTTTCCGATGAAGCTGATGACTCGTTTTTCAAAAAACTCACAAACTTATTGAAAAAACTCGGCAGGCAATACAAAATATACATCATCGCTGGTGGTGGACACACAGCGAGAAAATATATAAAACTTGGTAGGAAACTAGAATTTGATGAAGAAATATTAGATGAGATGGGGATAATGATTACCCGGGTTAACGCTGAGTTACTTGCAAATATCATTGAGAATTCAAACAAAAAAATACCTCATACAACAGATGAAGCAAAAAAACTGGAAACCCCCGTTGTTGTAATGGGTGGTACAACCCCTGGGCATAGCACTGATATGGTTGGGGCAGAACTTGCAGAAAAAACAAAAGCTGACCGTTTTATCATAGCTACAAATGTTGATGGCATCTATGATAAAGATCCAAATAAATACAAAAACGCGAAACAAATCAAGGAGATACCTGTAAAAAAACTTATTAAACAATATGGAACAAACTGGGATTCCGCTGGTAAAAACATGGTTATCGATGGGCCTGCTCTAAAAATCATTGAGAGAGCGAGGATACCTACTTTTGTTTTAAATGGTAAACAATTAGATGAACTGGAGAAAGCTATCAATAATAAATCTTTTAATGGGACAAAAATAAAAATATAAAAAAAGAAAAGAGGATTTGTTGTTTTTTATCTTACAAAGTCGATGTCAACTTTTTTAGAACTCACTGCGGATTCTGCTAATGGACGAGCCTGAACTGCGGCGTTTGGGCCGAGTAGATTTGGTGATTGTACACCTGTCATTATCGCCATGACTCTGCATTTACCCTCAAACTCTGGTAATACCCTTGCACCAAGTATAACATTGGAGTAGCAGTCAAGATCTTCAGTTAATGATTTTGCCACGTCCTGGACATATTTCAGGCTCATATTTGGTCCACCAGTTATATGCACTAGTGCTCCATTTGCTCCTTTGTAGTCAACATTTAGTAACGGATGATTAAGTGCTTCTTGCACTATGTTTTCTACGCCTGCATCCTCCTCTGCTTCTCCCCAGAGCATTACTGACAAGCCACCAGTATCCATGATGGTTTTCATATCAGCATAGTCAAGGTTGATAAGTGATGGAATGGTAATTGTTTCTGAAATACCTTTTACGGTCTCTGCTATGAGTTGATCCATAACAGAAAATGCTTGATTAATGGGAAGGTTAGGAACAAATTCAAGTAACCTGTTGTTGTCTAATACCACGGTGCTATCTGCTTTGATACGTAATTGGTCTAGCCCCTCGTCAGCTTTAATGAGCCGGGCTCGTTCTACGTTAAATGGCGTTGAAACCATACAGGTTACAACAGCATTATGTTTCTTTGAGATCTCAGCTACTACTGGTGCTGCACCAGTTCCAGTTCCACCACCCATACCAGCGGTGATAAAAACAAGATCTGCATCTTTCACAAGCTCTTCTATTTCTCGGCTTGATTCACGTGCACATCGCTCGGCTACATCTGGGAATCCACCTGCACCAAGACCACGTGTGACGCTACCACCAATAAGTATTTTATGATCTGCCTCTACAAGATCTAAAGCTTGCTTATCAGTGTTAATGGCAATAGTCTCAGCGCCTTTAACACCAAGCTTGTTCAATCGAGTAATTGTATTTCCACCGGCACCACCACATCCAACAATTACTATACGTGGGGTACCAAACATGTCGTCTCCATTAAGATTCAATCTACTTTCTTCTTCTTTTTTATTCTCTACTGCATCTGCAATAAAATTCTCCATATTGTTTTTTGCCATACCATTCCTCCTATCATGTGCTGGTAGTTTGAAGGACGCCCATCCCAAGGCGCCCTTCGATTAGGGGTGCATCCCATCCCCTCCATCCTTTTAAACATTATTTTTTCATGTAAGGTTCTATGGATTTAAATGCAAGCTCAAGTTCTTGCACTTTTTTGATTTTATCTGCCTTTTCTATTAGGCTATCGGCATAGTTCTTTACGAACTCATTCACAGCACGTCGGATAACCTCAGAACGGGTAGCAAACTCACCAGCTCTAACAAAAAGATCTATTGAATGTATATCATGCTGAGGTAATCTTATTGTTATGCGCTGTGTTTCCATATTTCTCCTCACATATTTTTTGTCATTTTGATGCCATTTTGGCGCGAGATAGATGTCCGATGAACATACATCAAACGACAAAAGACATCATCTGTCTGACAATTACAAAAATGAATGTGTGGTTTCATTTAAATATCTTTCGCTAATTTTGCACAAGTAAATATTCAGCTGTATATGTAGATATTAAGCTTCAACGATTTTGCCAAAAGCAACAGTACCAGAGACCTTCTCAATCTTAACTTTGACAGTTGAACCTTTAACTGCACCAGAAACATAAATAACATATTTATCAAAGAAGGCAACACCATCTCCTTTTCTACCAATGTCTTTAATTGTTAGATCATAAGTCATTCCTTCTTTGATAACCTCAATAGTAGGCTGTGTTACTTTCTTCCTACGAGATTTAACCGAGCGGAAAGCACCACATGCATCACATCGAATCAAAGTAGTTCTACCTTGTTTCACAAGATGAGTATCAGGCCTACTACATTCAGAACACATAACGTATGTATCAACATAGTCCTTTAATTTATCCTGAATATTCTTAACAGGGATTTTACCTTGAAATACTACCCTACCTCCATTGAGTTCCCCAGCAGTACCTAACCCGCCCAGGAGAAACTTTAGAATAAGGTCAGCATCGCGATTAACAGTATCTGATATTTTATCAAAATTTTTTATAACGGTTGTATTGCCTTCATAGAAAACATCTGCTTTAGGCATTTTAAAACGATCTTCTACAACTTTCTCAGTAGAGGCATTAGTTTGAACTCTTTTCAGTAATTCCTTATAATCTAAATCAGGCATATTATCAGGGGATAATATAACAGGTATCTAAAAAACTTACGTTGAAAAATAGATTAAAAAAAGTTTTTTAGTATTTTATAATGTTGGGTTTAACCTTAACACCCATTACTAGTTTACCTTCTCTCATCGCTTCCTCAGCGATATCTGTTCTTCTTGTGAATACTTTACTGTTTCCTTTAGTCCAGTGCCATATGAATTCTGTCATTTATCTCCCCCACACAAAAATGTGTTGCGATAGGCAATTAACAACTTATTTAAATAATTTATTATTTTATGGGCTTTGCACATAAAGTTTTCATATTGCTATCTTGCACATAAACTCCCTATCTTATGTGCAAAGTCCAAATTTCAGGGTATTTCTTTATCTTACCAATAAATTATTAATATATAATTTAGTTACCCAGAAAAAGCTTAGTCTTAAAAACTAGTCCAATGGAGAAAACTAACATGGTAGAATTCAAAGTAGTAGTAAATGATATAAAAAAGGGCAAATCACATCAAGTACAAGTTAGTGGACATCATGCTAATTCTTTGATAGGTAAAAAAATTGGTGACGAAGTAGATGGTATCTTTATTTCTCTCCCTGGCTACAAACTTCAGATAACTGGTGGTACTGATAAAGACGGATTTACGATGAGAAAAGATTTTCCAGGTATGGGCCGCAGAAGGCTATTGCTGAGCGAAGGTCTGGGTTTTAAACCAACTGAGGGCGGTATGAGGAAGAAAAAATCTGTTAGAGGGAACACTATTAATCAGGATGTTGTCCAGATTAACATGAAAGTTGTTAAATATAGTTCAAGATCTATTGATCAAATCCTTAGCATGAAGAAAGAGGAAAAAGGGCAAGAAGAAAAGATCGAAGAAAAAGGGGAACCGCCTAAAGAAGAAACCAAGAAAGAAATCAAAGAAGAAGCTAAAGAGGAAGAGGCGAAGAAAGAGGAAGAATAATGAGTTTACCAAATCAACCTGAAATTAATATTGGAATGATCGGTCACGTTGATCACGGTAAAACAACATTGACTCAGAGGCTAACTGGTAAATGGGCTGATGAGCATTCTGAGGAACTAAAAAGAGGTATTTCAATAAAACTCGGCTATGCTGATGCTGCTTTCTACAAATGTTCAAATTGTAAGGAACCTCAATGCTATTGTGCTAAACCGAAATGCCCTACTTGCGGTACGCCTACTGAGCTACTACGTGTAGTTTCCTTTGTTGATGCACCTGGTCATGAGACATTAATGGCTATTATGCTCTCCGGTGCTGCTATCATGGATGGTGCAGTTCTTGTTATTGCTGCAAATGAGCATTGCCCGCAGCCTCAAACCCGAGAGCATCTAACCGCTCTTGATATCGCAGGTATCAAAAATATCGTGATTGTTCAAAACAAGATTGATTTAGTTTCTGAAAAAAATGCTTTAAAAAATTATGAACAAATTCTAAAATTTGTCAAAGGTACATGTGCTGAGGGTGCACCAATTATCCCAGTTAGCGCCCATCATGACATGAATGTAGATGTACTTATCAAAGCTATGCAGGATCACATTCCTACACCTAAAAGAGACCGAGATAAACCACCACTTATGTATGTCGCTCGGAGTTTCGATATCAACAAACCCGGTGTTAGACCCAACAGTTTAAAAGGCGGCATCATTGGAGGATCCCTAATTCAAGGCACCCTAAAAAAAGGTGATAAAATTGAGATATGTCCTGGGAGAGGCGTAGAAGTAGAAGGACGTAAAACCTTACAGACTATTTCTACCGTTGTTGACTCCTTATTCACCGGTGGCAAATCAGTAAACGAAGCTAACCCAGGCGGCCTAATCGCTATAGGAACAAATCTTGACCCTGCAAGGACGAAATCAGATTCTTTCGCAGGTAAAGTCGTTGGTAAAATTGGAGAACTACCTCCGGCGATGGATAGCTTTGGTTTATCCATCAAACTATTAAAAAGAGCTGTTGGAACAATCGAAGAAAAAAATGTTGAACCTATAAAAACAAATGAACCACTTATGCTCACAATTGGTACCGCTACCACAGTAGGAATTGTCTCAGAGTTCCATGGTGAAAAAATCAGTGTTAAACTTAAACTACCAGTTTGTGCCAACGAAGGGCAAAGAATAGCAATAAGTAGAAGGATTGATGGCAGATGGCATCTGATAGGATATGGGGAGATCGAAAAGGGAAAACAGTAATCCTTGACACTAGTGCCATAATGATGCTTTTTGAATTCCACATAAGTTTAGAAGATGAGCTAACAAGACTCTTGGGTAAATATCACATAGTTATTCCAAGACGCATTTTAGAAGAACTTGAGTTTTTATCCAAAAATGGAACTGGTAAACAAAAAATTATTGCAAAACCTGCTCTGAAACTAGTTAAACAAAAGAAATACGAAGTATTAGACGAGGATATTAGTGGTGAGGGGGATGAAGTTGTTTTTTCCCTTGCTAAAAAACTAAACGGCATAGTTGTAACTAATGACCGTGAACTAATAAACAATCTCAAAAAAGCATCTTTACATGTTGTATATTTAAGAGGAAAAAACAGATTAGCACTTGAATGGACAGATTAAGTTTTAGAAAGTTTTTATAAACAAGGTTGTATTGCTCTTTTGCATATGTCGGGGTGGCTCAGCCTGGTTAGAGCGCCTGACTCATAAGCATAGCTGAAAGGGTTCGAAAAAAATCTCCTTAGGTGCTAAGAAATCAGGAGGTCGCGGGCTCAAATCCCGCCCCCGACATTAAAAATTAACCGCTCTTTTTATATTACATATACATAGCTACAACGATTGTTCCTACATCTAAGCAGCGTTCGCCCTGAATATATACACGCTTTTTCATATAAAATCGAATTACATAAAGGACATTTCCCGTTTTCAGGGCTCATTTTTATCCCCTTAGCCGGTAGTATTGTGTGAACTATATAAGTTATATGACATAATTCCACAAAAAATAACTATTTCGACATAAATGATGATATATTGGCACATATGGAGTAATTTGATAATATTATACAAAAAAAAGACATAATCGCCAAAAATTTAAATAAAAGAACACATATGTGTAAAATATGAAAAGTGTAGCCGAGGAAATATGGGATATACTGGACAACAGCCCATCAATAATGCGAGATATAAACCGTGGAATAATCAACAAAAGAGCACTCGCTAAATATCTAAAATCACAATATAAAATGGAAACATCAATAGACTCAATAATAAGTGCAATAAGAAGATACGAACCAAAAGAAAGCGCTGAGATATTAAAGATAGCATTACCAATCCTTAACGAATCTACAATATCCACAAAAAGCAAATTAGCAAACATCGCCCTTATAAAAGGCTCAGAAATTCAAAATCGTTTACCAAAACTTTTTTCACTTATACAATTTAATCGTGGAGATGTTTTAAGAATAATACAAGCAGATGAGTCTTTTAAAATACTAATAGATGAAAAAAACCTAGATAAAGTAAAAAAACTTTTCCCTGTAACAGAGATTATAAAAATTGATACAAATCTTGCTGAGATCAACGTCCATATACCAGACAGAGCTAGAGATACACCAGGGGTTATTGGTTTCATATCAAACGAACTTGCAATTAATGGAATCAGCATTAAAGAATTGATTAGTTGCGTTCCAGAATTATTATTATTCGTTGATGAAAAAGATATATTGAAATCCCATCAAGTACTATACAACCTCTGTACCAAAAGAAACCTATAGACCATAATGTTATACTTCTTTCCAACGTCCTGCTTTCATTTTTACAATATGATCCTCTGATATTTCACTTATTTTTCTAGCGAGAGAATCAAATCCTTCAACAGTATTTATGTTAAATCTCCCAAGTGAAACACCTCGCTGATTAACCAAATTTATCTCCCCTGAGGGGCTAAGAGGATCTTCTTTTACTTCATCCGTATTACAAACATCACCATTAGAAAGATTCATCGTGGAAACTTTACGTTGCAACTGTCTTCCCAGTAAATCAGTTACAAAAAGTGATCTATCACCCATAGAATTCCGTCTGTCAATTAAGTCTATCATCTCACATGGTAGCTCTAAATATATAGTCTTTTTTTCCATATGATATCGAGATATAAAAGGCATATATTAATTTTTAGCTGGGAAATCAATTCTCTCAACTTAAATAAATAGAATTTTAAAGTGTTAACTTATTACATATTCAAAGGAGGATGGAAAGATGACCGAAATACATTCATTAGAGGAATTACGTAAAAAAGCTCATGAGATTAATTGTAACTTATCCGAACAAGATTTAACTCCCAGGGAGATAGAAATAATAGGTTATTATCTTAAAAGAATTGCAGCTAGCTATCTAAGCTATCACACTCACAAAGAACTAAGCATCGTTGAAGAAGAAGGTGGAGAACTGACACCGCATAAACGCTCAGAGGAATATACTCACATTTAAATTACTCATTTTTACCCTTTCTTAACCAAAAATATATGGAATATTTAACTCCCCTGCAAAAATAGTTAACAATCCAAAACCAAGTGCAAAAAATATGTATTCCACATACATAATTGACCAAGCATGAACATTCTCAAGGGTTTTACTCTCTGATTCTCTCATTATAAGATAAAATACAAAACAGCTTAGAATAGCTGATAAACTAAGTGGCCAGAGATATGGCTCCAAACTACCTTGATGAATAAAAATTAATATGGAGAAAAAAGGGAAAAACATGAACGGGAAACTTATCATAGCTGTTTTTTTACTACCATAAGTATTAATCAAAGTGCGTACGCCTGTTTGTTTATCTGCTACACTGTCAACAATATCTTTTGTTGCTATTCCACCTATTAAAAAGGTTGTAGCGACCCCCCCAATTATTAGAGGCGTGGGAGTAAAAGGATCTCCAAAGACACTCCATGCTGCAAGAATTCCAAACATACCCCTAGGTATAGCAATCCATACCTGATTAAGAAATAGATATTTCTTCATCCTAGGTGGAAGAGAATATGTTACTGTGAATATCATTATCAGGAAAATAAATATGCCAAACCAAACATTAATTGTTACAGCTCTTAAAAGTGCAAATAGATATAGAATATACGCGAGACTCTGAGCACTCTCAGCTTTAATTATTCCTTTAGGAATAGGTCGATATGCTTTAGATATCCTATCAGATTCAACATCAGTTGCTTGGTTTAATGAATTTGACGCTGCGTTTACAATGACAACTGTAAAAGCAGCTTGACCAACTGTAATCCACCAATTTTGAGGTGATGTAAACCCTGGATCATATTGAAGATTATAAACAAGACTTGCAACCATAATTGCCATTGAAACAACCAAAGGAGCCAATAAGGTAAAAGGTCTTAACAGATCAATTGCGCCCCTAACCTGATTTGAAAGAAACTTAGTCCTACTATAGGACTCTTTCATCGTAAGTTTTCCGACGTATTTATCTCTAAGTCTCTTTAGATCAGGGTTGCTCATTATTTACTCATAATTAAGACAAACATTAAATTGTTTTCTATAGAAAATTATAAAAAAATTTTGATCTCCCATCCGTTATATTAAGAGCCCATTTTTTAGCCCTTGTATTTTAGAGACGCGTATAGATATCTTTTTAATATTTTCCATTTGTATTCATGATAACTTAATTTTCCAATTGCAACTCCTGAAATTAAGTCAGAGAGTATTTGATCTGAATTTGCGATTTTATAAATCTTTTCATTAAACTTTCCTTTCTGTCTTTTTTTTAAATTATAAAGTGATTTAATATCTCTTCCAAAATCTTTTTTCCAGATTTTTTGATATTTTGATAAGAGATATTCACTTGTATCTCCAATTTCTAAAGCCTTACCTATAGTATCAGCAGCTATTTCACCAGATGACATAGCACAGTATATTCCTTCGCCTGAGAAAGGATTAGTAAAACCAGCTGCATCACCAACAAGAACAACTCGTTTACTATAGGTTTTACTAAGTGAGACTAATGGAAGAGTTCCACCTTTACATCTCTGGATAGTAATAGATTTTGGTATAATTTTATCTCTTTTTAACATCTTAATATAGTCCTTATAAACATCTAACAAATTATGTTTAACTATGGACCTATTGTTTTGGAAGATAAATTCCCCAATGCCAATGTTTAAATGCTCTTTTTTTGGGAATACCCATCCGTAGCCATTAATATCTTTAAGTTTTTGATGAATATGGCAAACTCTAGATTTACCAAAAAATCTGTCCATAGTTTTTCTATCAATTCGATATTCATCTAAGATACATATGCCGTGGTCAATAGGTTTATTACGAAGCCCAGTTTTTTTTGCGATCAAACTCCAAACTCCATCTGCACCAACTAGTACCTCTGATTCAACACTGCTACCATCATTTAATTTGATTTTAACCCTGTCTTTTAAGATCTTAACGTCAACAACGGCTTTGCCATCAATTAAATGAGATCCTTGATTCACTGCAAGTTTCATTAATTCAAAATCAAATTTTTTTCTAAGAGTCATAGCAATTAGAGGTTTATCATCTCGAATTTCAACTTTATTTTGCAATGATGGAGAATAAACAATTCCACCATACGAGTAAGACTCTATGAAAGATGGATTATTTACATAGCTAAATCTATCTAGCACTCTTCTAGTTAATCCACCCCCACATTGTTTTTCACGAGGAAAATTATATTTCTCAATAAGGATTACTTTAAACCCCTTTTCAGAAAGAAACTTAGCGGTAGTTGAACCCGCAGGTCCGCCTCCAACTATGCATACATCTGATTTTTCATACATATTACTTTTTGGAGATATACTCAACCAGTTTTTTAGCTGAGTTTAATGCACAATTAACGCCTATTCCTGGTGCTTTTACACAATCTCCTATAAGATAAAAATTTTCAATTGGAGTGATCATATCAGGCTTTTCATTATCAATTGTTTTTGCAACACCATCAAGATGCCAAATTGCAGGATAAAAAGACCAGTTAAGCTTAGATTTAAAATCTGGAATGATCTTTTCCAAGTTTTTATCTAAAATATTTCTAAGTTTAATTAAAGAGTTTTTATCTTTTGCTTCTTTTGGGTTACAAATAACATATGATTGAACTAGATGCTCAGAAGAGGGAGCAACACCTGCTTTTGGAGATGAAATCATAAAATCAATCATTCCAGCTGCATCATCACCATCCAATCCCACATTTCGCTCTTGAAAAACAAACGTTTTTCCAATTAAATCTGGATCTAGTTTTTTGAATGAATAATAAGCACAAAGACTACCAGATCCCTCAAGTGATTTAATATTTCTAACATAATCCTTTGGAAAATACCTCTCATCAACATATTTAAAAATATTCTGAACAAGCATATTTGAAACAATAATATCAAAAAAATGGTTCTTATCATTCAGCGTTATACTCGTTGTTTTGTTATTTTCAATATTTATTTTGGATATATGTGAATTGAGATTTATTTTACCACCATTTTTAATTATAAAATCTGAAAATTTGTTTGAAAAATATGAAAGGCCATTTGGGGGATATCTTACACCTTTCAAACCCATGTCTCTCTGAGTTCTTAAAAATTCACCAGAAGAAATTAAATCAAGATTGTTTACAGTTGTAATTAAACGTGAATTTAGTTCTAAAACATTTTTCATTTTTCCTTTGCCATAAACACGTATTGTCTCCGTCATAGGTGTTACATCAAGTTTTTTCATCGTTTTTTCACTTGCAAAAAAAAGTCTCAATATATTTGGCAACATTTTTATTTTATCGAGTCCTGTGACAAAATAACCATGATGACCATTTTTTTGTTCATATAATCTTGATTCGAAGATCTCAATGTCTTTTTTAGAAATAGAGATAATCTCTCTAAATTTGTTAATAATTCCTCCGCCAATTAAATGATAACCTAGATCAAGATGATACCCATCAAGCATATTTTTTTCAAAAAGAGTTTTAAGAGAGGGTTCTGAAAAAGGAATATGTATATTGAAGTTGTTTAATAGATTTTTATAGCTTTCAAAAGTAAAAGATGACATATCTAATGAAGAGGCTCTCCCCCCGATTAGAGGTTCTTTCTCAAATATTTCTATGTTATATCCCTGTTTTGCAAGTAGTACCCCAGCGGTCAAACCGCCTATTCCAGCACCGATGATACCTACGGTTTTATTGCTCATTTTATAGTTACATAAGATTATTTCTCGTCTTATAAGATTTTCTTAAATACAGACTTAATAGAACACTTCTAAGAGAAGGAAAAGCTGGAAAACAATTACCATTACACGCGTACCAGTTCTTTCATATCTTTCAAAAGCACTCCATATCTTTTTTTCATCACCTTTTAATACAAATTGAAAAGTTAGAATCCAAGTAAGTAACAGCGCAAATCCAAAAAGCCCTCCTCCAATTAAATAGACTGTGCCAAATACTTGTGGAACACCAATCCCTAACCAATCATATGCTGGAAGAGGATAAAGCGGTATATAAAATAGATAAAAAATTAAAGCAATATACATTGATTTTTTTCGCCCATATATTACTGGAATAGTTTTAAAACCTGATTTAAGATCACCAGTGAAATCACCAGCGCAGACCATTATTTCCCTTCCGATTTCTTGTATAAAAATTGCAATAGCTAATGGCAGTATTACTAACAATTTATCTGAAAAAACAGCTATAGATCCCCAGTAGGGTATTGCTCCAACACCAAATGCTACAGAAACATGACCAAGGATTCCATGGTATTTTCCATAGTGATTATAATATACTCCAATAATGACAAGGATTGCTGTAAAAACTCCGCAATTCCAATTTAAAACTCCTTGATCTTTAAAATTTACTAATAGCGCAACAACTATCGATAATATCATTAATGATAATCCTGTGATATAAGCTATTTTTACACTAATTTCTCCAGATGGAAGTGGTTTATGAGGTCTATTTATTTTATCTGATTTTAAATCAGTTACATCATTATGGATCATCAGGCCAGCAGAAAGAAATCCTGCTCCAAGTAATACCATAAGTATTTGGAAGTTTGTAAGATCTATATCAAAAAAAACAGCTGTATTTAAAATCCCGGCTAAGGCTCCTAAGCAGCTTATGAACACAATTGGAGGGCGAATTATTCTAATCCATGCAAACCGTTTATTTATCAACAACCCAATGTATTAAAAAGTGATATATCTAATTATCCAAAAATAACAAAAATATGGAGAAATTATTTATTCTATGTAGTATTTCTAAAAATAAATGTTTACAGGTGTATAGGTGGCAGGTATGATGAAAAAGGTTAAGGCAGTTTTTCGTTTAATAAGAATTCATTCATTAATGGTTACAGCATTAACTCCACTTCTTGGTGCTTGTGCTACTTTTACAATATTTAAAGGAGATCTATTTCCGTGGGATAAACTTCCGATACTAATTAACCTTTTTATGGTCGGGGTCATTGTACATGTCTTTGGCGAGATACTAAATGATTATGTAGATTACGATATAGACAAAGCAAATATTGAGCTTTCTGAAAAGCCTTTGGTGAGTGGGAATATATCCAAAAGGGCTGCTTTGATAGGGATGATCCTTTCTTTCCTTGTACTAATGCTAATAATGGCTTTTTCACAATTTAACATGCTAAGCATTCTTATGTTTATTATCGCTGCTGTAACTGGGATTATATATCAACTTATATCCAAGAAATGGCTTCACTCCGCTATATTCTTGGCATTATGGGCCTTTTTTATAATACTCTTTGGTGGCGTTTACGCCGGGGATTATAATAATCTTTTAGATGTCCCAGTTTTGGTTTATATAATCTGCATACTCGGGTTTTTTCATTTATGGATGAACACCGCTATACTTGGACACCTAAAGGATGTAAAAAATGATAGTGAGTATGGGGTTGAAACATTCCCAATACGTCTTGGAGTGAAGGTTAAAGGGGAAGGAAAAACTCCAAAACTTATAATCCCTATGCATTTCCGATTCTTGGTATTAATAATACAAATAGTAAATCTAATCGTTGCTTTTATTCCGATTATTTTTTATAAAAAGTTCTATGATGGGGAGATAGATATATTTTTGTTATTTTTTGGCCTGATTATACTCTCCATCGTGATCATGGGCGCACAGATAAAGATAATGTGGCACAAGTTATTTGAGCGCAATAAACTTATGAGACTGATGGCAGTTAGAGAGATTGCTACATATTTCCTAGCGATAGTTCTCATTGCACCGCTTATTGGGGGGATATTGTTTTTATTTTTTATTTTACTACCTCTTGTATGGTTCCTTTCGGTAAACCTGATTTTTAGTGGAAATCCCATGCAGCCTCCGATCTAAGGATATATAAAAACACAGCACAATTTAAAGTTCAGGCTAAAGCTATAAGACAACCTATGAACACAAGCAGGGGGCGAATTATTCTACTAATCCAGGCAATTACTAATTTTTTTAACATAGGCTCAGGATAATATAAGACCCCCTTTCTTATTTTAATCCTATATCAACAAAAAATAAGCTCCTGCCAGAATAAAGACAATTAATGGCGCTGTAAGATTAATTAACAATTTTCTATTTTCTGTAAGACGTGATCTATCGATCAGAAGCGTTAGAAAGGTCATACCACCAATTATTAAAAACCATCCGGCATAATTAGCTAGAGGTACATCAAATATGGTAATTCTTTGAATAGATTGATTCCAAACCCACCAGCTATTATGGTGTGCTAACGGATCTTCAATAAAATCTAAACATACTGCAAATAAGCCTGCACATATAGAAATGTAAAATAATTGATGCAAATTTTGTTTTTGATAGATTCTGGTGACAACATCTTTTCCTATATGTAGGAATAAAAATAGATTAACACTCCATCCAAGAACAATTATTACCGGAACACTCCCACCTAAAGCCGAGAAATAAAGTAAATATCCTGGATAATAAAATCCGCCATTTGCCACAGCACAAAGTTCCCCAATTATACTTGCAATACCAATTGGAACAAAGTATCTAATAGTTTTTTTGACTCCATATATTTTTAAAGAGTATATCAAGAGAATTAGCCATACGATAAAAACCATCAAAATAAAAATATGTAAGGACTCGAAACCAAATTTAAAATTATTATTAACCTCAATAAATAACATTTATTATTTCCTCACCAGTCCATCTTTTTTATAATCAAGAATCCAATAAGCTATGAATGGAATTAAAGCAATAATAAGCCCGACTATACTATTGATTAAGAAATCAGAAAAAACACCTAGCAAAAACATAATAAGTAATATTACTAAATAAAGAAATGGTACTAGTTTTAGCTGAAAATTGAAAATTTTAACCTCAAATATCTGTTGTTCAATTTTCTTCTTAGTATCGATCTCTTTCCCGGTTAAACAAATAACCAATGTTAGTATCAATGATGCAAAGCCAACAGTCAATAGAAATAATATGGTTTCAAATTCAATCATTATGATCTAGACAGACATATCCCTTTACTTAATATAACACTTTTTATCGTTTTTCTCTTTTATAAAGCATTTAACCAATTTATTATTTTGTTTTTATTTATATATGACATTTAATAAACTATCCACTGTTTCTACAGATCAAAATAAAGATAATTCGACAATAAACGGGAATTGTATAATAAGATTTATATACTCTCCCTCGATATATTTCTTATACGAATGGGGGAGATCATTAGATTTTTTTTTAAAAATCTCTCCTCACCACCTTCAATCTTCCCCATTCTCTTATACCATTTTAAAAGCTAATCATTCTATTTGAACAATATCTTATCTGCTTTCTCAGATACGATATCTCTATATTTTTCATCTGTAACAATCATAACAATCCAATCAGGGATAACCCTTGATTTTATGGCCCCACCTATAGGAGTATAACTATCAAAAGGTTTAATCTCATTCTCATCTAGGATTTTGATATCTGTTTTATCAATCCTTGGTTCAGCTTGATGAAGCTCATTCTTTGGGATATCAATTATTACATGCCCCTTAGGGATATTCAATGCTTCCTCGAACTCTATTTCTTTTTCTCTTCGTAGCTTAAAATCATCTAATTTTCTGATAGCCTCAATGCCTCTTTCATCTAAATTGGACTCGGAAACTGAGTACGCTTGTTTAAACAGATTTCTATACTTAAGACGCGTAGCAATTTCATGTTGAAAAGAATTCATTGTCTTCAAGTCATTTATTAACTCAGCATCAGTCATTCTAAAATACTCGAAGGGTTCAACGTTTTCAATGAGTTCAATTGTTTTAGATAACATCAACTCAGCGATACGAACAGTTTTATGGAAATATACTGAGGAATACATTAAAGCCCTAGCCATAAGAATATTTTCTACAACACTCACACCTTTTCGCCTAACAGCAAGATTATTCTCGTTAACAGTTAGAGTTTGTAAAAAACGTTCAATGTCTATCATACCATAAGCAACACCCGTATAGTAAGAATCACGGACTAGATAATCCAACTGATCTACATCAATGGTGCTATTCAAAAGTTGACTAAGATATGGCTTTTTATGTGTTTTTCCCCTTATAATATCCACTATTTCTCTTTTATTTATACCGTGTTTATCTAGTATCTCATCTACGCAAGATGATGCCATAAATTTTTTTTCCTTAGAATCATAGATGCTGTAGTCACCAAGGATGAGTTTCTCTGTTAAATCCACATGGTCCACATTAAACGTGTTCCTTAGTATAGACTCAAGAGTATGTGAAAAAGGGCCATGGCCGATATCATGTAAAATCGCAGCACACTCAATCAGATTTTTTTCTTCTCTGTTTAGATTTAATCTTTCTGCAGTTTGAAAAGCCATATGATATGAGCCAAGTGAATGCTCAAGTCTTGTATGATGGGCACCTGGGAAAACAAGATGAGCAAAACCTAGTTGTTTTATATTGTATAAACGCTGGATCTCAGGGGTTTCTATAAGGTCAAGGAATAAACCCTCAAGTTTTATATCTCCATGAATAGGGTCACGGATTGTTTTAGATGTCATTTTTATCAAAGAACTCCTCATAGTAAACAATGTGTTAAATAAAAAATGAATTGAAATAGTTTTATCAAAAACCCCCGTTGTGTTTTATACTTCTTGGAGTAGAAATGCTCCTAGGCATCTTAGTTTTTCTTCATAGCATTCTGGGTAGAGGAACCTTTCAGTTGCTGTGATACTACTAAGTATCGAATTTCCATCTTGTGGTGTAAAACAGAAACCGAATACTTCGTTATCATTTAGAACATGTATACTAGGTATAGCTATAACAGTTTGATCAAGTATTCTACCATAATGACCGTGGTCTCTACCAAAAGAAAACACTAGATTTGCATCTTTTTTATGTGTAACTGCTACACGGGGGTTGTCAATGAAACTTTGAATCACGTCATCCTTAGTAGTTTTTTTATTAAGTTTTAAATCGTACCATATACAGTGCATATACTGTGTATTAAGTTTCAGGGCACTTGAAAAAATATTGAGATCTATCCCTAGTGTTTTGTATAAATGGTATACATCTACTGCGTGATGGGTTCCCATCATCTCATCATTATGTGAGCCTACCTGTGGGGAGGGTATATAGCTTTTAACTTGGCTAATGTCATTAGCCCGTCTCATACAGAGAAATCTTCCCTCTTTAAGCAGGTTCTTTTTACCTTCGATAGCAAGTGTTTTAATTAAAACTGCAATGTTATGTGTATTACAGCTTACAATATGGATAAATTGATCCTTCGTGGAGATGGCTTCATCGTTAATTCCAACAGCGTACATTTTACCGAAGCCAAACTCTGATCCCTGTGCTAGGAAACCTTTTATCTTGTTTTTGTACTTTTTGTAGTATTTCTCCTTGTTCATAAGACCTGTGCCCTTTGGGGTACAGTCGACGACTACAGTGGCTCTTTTTATTGCTTCTTCAGCAGTATACACTGGTTCAAGGCCTAGTTCTTGGAAATCTTTTATTTTCTCTTCGCTTACTGCTAGGTTTCCCCCTCGGTTTATTAGCCCTTTAAGTTTGGGTCTATCTGTTAAAACAGGGCTGTGTTTGTAAAAAGTGACTTCATCAATGCCTAAGTCCTCTTGTGCGTCACAGAGAAGCCCGATTAATGGCTCTCCAATAGTTCCTGTTCCTACAACGTGAACGATTTTTTCATCCGCCATATCCTTATGCCTCCCCAATACGAGCATTCCTGTAATCAGCATATGCCATTTAATTGTTATCATTTTCTAATTAGATACTTTCTAGGGGAATAATTTAAAAAGGGTAAGATGTTTCACCTACTCCATGGCGTTACCTTTAGATGTACTAGAAAAATCGGTGAATCAGAAGCTATCTCTTCTTTTAAAGGATGGTAGGCTTATTGAGGGTAAGCTTACTGGTTATGATGAATATATGAACATGGTGTTGGAAGAAGTTGAAGAAACCCTTGAGGAAAACAAAAGACGACTTGGTACAATTATTCTCAGAGGAAATAATGTTGTAAGTATCTCTCTTTTATAACTTCTCCTGAGCGAAAAGCATATATATACGTTACTTATTTGTTATTAATGGAAGGAATCGGGCTGGTAGTTTTTGTTAGAGTGCATCCCATCCCCTCCTAGTG
>CAZGOD010000023.1:0-19723 GCA_964527715.1 uncultured Thermoplasmatales archaeon
ATCATGCGGGAGGAAGGAGAAAAATAAATGAGCGACATATGCGAAGTATGTGGTCTCCCAAAAGAAATCTGCGTATGTGAAGATATCGCAAGGGAACAACAGAAAATAACAATCGCAATGGACAAGAGGCGATATGGGAAGATGATGACCATCGTAGATGGAATCAACCCTCATGATCTTGACATCCACTCACTGATTACAAAACTGAAATCAAAATGTGCATGCGGTGGGACAATAAAAGACGGGAAAATAGAACTTCAAGGAGATCACAGGACAAGAGTAAAAGAAACCCTTGAAGAAATGGGATTCACAGTTGAAGTGACATAAAAAAATCTGTGAGTTATCTTCAACTAAAAAAAACTGATGCAGTTAGAATCTCATAATAATAGAGAGGATGAGAAATATGGATGAAAAAACACTCTCAAAAGAAGAATTGATAGGGCTGCATGTGAGAATAAAAGAATGCAAAGATCCCAATTGGAAAGGGGTAAATGGAATAATAATAGATGAAACAAAAAAAACCTTCCAAATAATGATAAATGATCAAGAGAAAAAAATTGCGAAAAAAATTGCAACATTTGAGTTTGATGTTGATGGAAAAAAAATCACATTGGATGGTTCAAAAATCGTGTACCGTCCTGAAGATAGAATAAAAAAGACAAGGTGAAAAAAAGTGGCAGAAAAAAAACCAGATGCGAGAAACATAGGGCTTAGTGTTAAAGCCCCAGTTGAAACATGTGATGACAAGTACTGTCCATTTCATGGTAGTTTATCTGTTAGAGGGCAGGTGATAACTGGGGTTGTTTCCTCGACTAAAATGCATAATACTATCCTGGTGAAAAGAGAGCTTACACGTTATGTTCCAAAATATGAGAGATATGAGAGGAGGACTTCAGTTTATTCCGCGCATTGTCCACCATGTATAAAAACTAATGTTGGTGACAAGGTGAGAATAGCGGAGTGTAGACCTCTTAGTAAAACGATCTCATTTGTAACTATAGAAAAAATTTGAATGGTGAATGGTTTATGAAAGGTATAGCTGGTAGAACAAAGAGGGGTTTGCCCACTGGTGCTCGTCTTGAATGCATAGATAACACTGGTGCTAAAGTGTTACAGATAGTTATGACTCCGAAGCTTAAGGGTACACATCGTCGTTACCCCCGAGCTGGCGTAGGTGATATGGTTATAATTAGTGTTAAAAAAGGAGCAGCGGACATGAGAAGGCAGCTTCTTAGAGCTGTGATAGTACGGCAGAAAAGACCGTTTAGGCGGTCAGATGGTACAATGGTTCAATTTGAGGATAACGCTGCGGTGATAGTAACAGAAACTGGGGAGACAAAGGGGTCCATGATAAAAGGACCAGTGGCTTTGGAAGCAGCTGAGCGTTTCCCGAAGATTGCTTCAAATGCATCAATAATAGTGTGAGAGATGGTAGAAAATGACGTCTATAAGACCTGGTAAACAAAGAAAAGCGATGTTCAATGCGCCTCTTCATCAGCAGAGGAAAGTTGTTGCTGCTCATATGGATGAAAACTTGCTTTTGAAATATGATAAAAGAAGTGTACCTGTGATAAAAGGTGATACTGTTAAAGTGATGAGGGGTAGCTTTAAGGGTCATGAGGATAAAGTTGTACGAATCAACGTTAAAAAAAGGCATCTTGAAATTGAAGGTTTAACGATGTCTAAGGCAGATGGTAACAAAATCGCTAAACCTGTTCATCCTAGTAATGTGATGATTACGAAATTAAATCTTACTGATAAATGGCGACGTAAAAAACTAGAGGGGGGTCTCTCAGAGGAAGTCAAAAAAGAGATAGAGAAAGAAGCTGAGGAACAAATCAAAGAAGTAGAAGAAGAGGAAAAAACAAGGATGCTGGAAGAGGAAGAAGCCGCTAAGGGAGAAATAGACGAACCAGAAAAAACAGAGGAGCCAATCGAAGAAAAGAAAGAAGAGGAGAAACCAAAAACTGAGATTAAAAAGAAGACAACGACAAAGGCTAAACCTAAAAAAGAAGAAACAAAGCCAAAGACGGAGAAGAAAAAACCAGCGGCTAAAAAACAAACAACAACAAAGAAAAAAACTACTCCTAAAAAAACCACGAAGAAGGAGGGAAAAAATAAATGAGTAAACATCTAAAGAGATTAAACGCACCAAGAACTCTAAGGATCCACAGAAAAGAGAGAACTTGGACTATAAGACCATCACCAGGCACACATCCCCTTAAAAGGTCAATATCATTAGGTTTAGTGATCAGAGATTACCTAGGCCTAGCAGATACACTCCATGAGGCGAAAACAATCATTTCAAGCGGAGAAGTTCTAGTTGATGGCGTTAAAAGGAAGAGTTATAAGTTTTCCTGTGGGCTAATGGATGTAATCTCTATTCCAAAGATAAAAAAGGATTATCGTGTTTTATTTGATAGACGTGGTAAATTAACACTTGTACCTGTTGAGTCTAAAGATGCTGGATGGAAACTATGCCGTGTAGAGAACAAGACAATAGTGAAAGGGAAAAAGATCCAGTTGAATTTACATGATGGTAGAAATAAACTTGTTCAAAAAGATGAATATAAAACAGGTGATGTTTTAAAACTCTCTTTTAAGGATAAAAAAATTAACGAGTCTTACAAGTTTGATAAAGGGACTGTTTCTGTTATAATTGGTGGCAGTCACATTGGGGAGGTAGCTAACATAGTGGATGTAGAAACTGTTTCCTCATCAAAACCAAATCTTACAAAGATGAAGGGAGAAACTGAGTTTTCAACGCTTCAAGATTACGTGTTCCCAATTGGCAAGACTAAGCCTATGATAAATCTGCCTGAGGTGAAAATGTAATATGCCCGCTGAAAAAAACAAGAAAAGTACAACAGAAGCAAAGACAAAATCTGCTAAGAAACCGGTTAAAAAGAAAGAAGAAGCCGAAAAAGTGACTAAGATGACTCCTGAGAAAAAGCAGGTGTTGTTTTCACCTAAGATTGAAAAAATAACTATCAACATTGGTGTAGGTGAAGCAGGGGAGCGTCTTAAAAAAGCAGAGATAGTAATTAAGAATATAACAGGTCATAAACCTATTCAAACGCTTTCAAAGACTACTAACAAAGACTGGGGGCTTCGTAAAAGGATGCCGATTGGTTGTAAAGTAACATTACGTGGTAAAGATGCTGATAGTTTCCTTAGAGGGGCATTAAATACTCGTGAGAATAAAATGGCTGATTACTCTTTTGATGATGAGGGAAATCTTAGTTTTGGAATTCCAGATCATACTCTTTTCAAGAGTCAGAAATATGATCCTAATATTGGAATCTTTGGGATGGATATTTGTATCACTATGCAGAAGCCAGGTTACCGGGTTAAACATAGACGTATAGCACGTAGGAGAATACCACATCGACATAGAGCTACAAAAGAAGAAACAATAAAGTTTTTCACGGAGAACTACAACATGGAGGTTATAGAATGAAGATAAAGGAAAAGAAAAAAACCTACGGTAGGAACAAAGGATGTGAACGATGCGGTAGAAAAAGAGGGTTGATACGAGCATATGGGCTGCACCTCTGTAGGCAGTGTTTCCGTGAAAAAGCGGAAGAAATGGGGTTTAAAAAATACTCATAAAAGGGGGCTAAAAAGATATGTTAAATGATCCACTAGCAAACGCGTTATCACTTATGAAAAACGCTGAACTAAAAGGAAAAGGAACATGCATGATACAGCCTTCTTCAAAACTCATAGGAGGAATACTTAATCTCCTAAAAGAGAAAGGTTACATCACTGGTTTTGAACAAATAGATGATGGGAAAGCAGGTGTTTTCCAAGTGCAACTAAAAGGTAACATCAACAACTGTGGTGTTATAAAACCAAGATACCCAATAAAAAGAGATGACCTCGATAAATGGGAGGCTAGATATCTACCTGCTCAACATTTTGGACTTCTTATACTTACAACAACGAAAGGCATTGTTTCACAAGATGAAGCAAAAAAGAATGGAATTGGAGGTAAACTACTAGCATATGTTTACTAAAAAATGGTGATTAACTATGACAAATATACCAGAGATCAAAAATCAAATAACACTTCCCGATGGTGTTCAGGCGGCACTGGAAAACAATGCTTTAACAATTAAAGGAGAAAAAGGTGAACTTTCAAGGATCTTTGCTCATCCAAAAATAAGTGTGAAAATTAATGGTAACGTTATTGAGATACAAAGTAAAAACGTTAGAAGAAAAGAAAAAGCACTCATTGGAACTTTTAATGCTCATATAAAAAATATGATAAAAGGGGTAACTGAGGGTTTTGAATATAAAATGAAAACAGTGTTTTCTCATTTTCCAATAAAAACTAGTGTTGAAGGAAGCGATTTCATCATTCAGAATTTCTTTGGTGAGAGATCAGCTCGTAGGGCTAAAATCCTTGAGGGTGTAACAGTTGAATCAAAAGGTGAAGATGTAACTGTAACAGGTGCTGACAAAGAAAAAGTTGGTCAGACAGTTGCTAATATAGAGCGTGCTACAAAAGTGAAAAAACGAGATATACGTGTTTTCCAAGATGGTGTTTACAGGATTAGCAAGGGAGGCAGATGAATATGGTAAAAGATGACGTTGTTAAGGATTCTACATCTGTGAAGGGTGCTGACAAGAAAAAAGCTGAAGAGGAGAAACCAAAAACTGAGATTAAAAAGAAGACAACGACAAAGGCTAAACCTAAAAAAGAAGAAACAAAGAAACCAGTGAAGAAAGAAGAAACGAAGTTAAAGACTGAGAAGAAAAAACCAGCGGCTAAAAAACAAACAACAACAAAGAAAAAAACTGTTGCTAAAAAGAAAACTACGGTGAAACCAAAAGAAATAAAACCTAAAAAAGAAGAAAAAGAAAAGAAACCTGTGAAAGCTGAAAAAGAAGTAAAAACAGAGGAAGAAGGAGTTGCTGAAGAAGAGAAAGAAGAGGAATATAAGGCTAAGAAGAAACCAAAGCTTACCAAGGAACAAAAAGAGAAACTCAAAGTTAGAAAACAGATAAAAAAGAGGACCCCTGATTTTCTAAGGGAGGAATGGTTCAGATACAAAAGACTTACGAAGAGTTGGCGTAGGCCAGATGGAATCTCTTCTAAGATGCGTATTAACTTGAAATATAGGCCTAGTAAAGTTAGAGTTGGTTTTAGAGGTCCTCGTGAGACACGTGGTCTTCACTCTTCTGGTTTTGAAGAAGTAATTGTGTATAACGTTAATGATATTGAGAAACTTAATTCAAAGATTCAGGCTGCGCGGATTGGTAGCACCGTTGGTACGAAGAAAAGAATTGAGATTGAAAAGAAAGCTGAGGAGCTTGATATTAGAATACTAAACAGGTGATAGGTGATATTTGTATGACTGATTTAAGGAATCAACGACGGATGGCAGCACAGCTTCTTAAATGTGGTGTAAACAGAGTATGGATGGACCAGGATCGTACTGATGAAATCGCAAAAGCTGTCACTAAGAGTGACATAAGGGTGCTGATAAATGGTAAAGCAATAAAACCCAGGCAGATACGTGGAATTTCTAGTGGGCGTAAAAAATATGCTGAGAAACAAAAAGCAAAAGGACGTAGACATGGACATGGTTCAAGGAAAGGGGCAAAATACGCACGCTTGCCGAAGAAAGAACGATGGATGCGTACAATAAGACCCCTTAGGACATATCTGCGTGGTCTTAGAGATGAAAAAAAGATTGATCCGAGTATTTATCGTAAATATTATATGAAGGCGAAAGGCGGTGAATTTAGAAGTAAACGTCATCTTGAGACTCATCTTATATCCGATGGCATAATAAAAGGTGATAAACAATGACACAAGGACCTCGTTACCGTGTTAAACCAAGAAGAAGACGTAAAGGTATAACTGATTATAGGAGAAGACTTAGGCTTTTAAAATCTAGGAAAATAAGGATGGTAGTTAGAAAATCATTGAAAAACACACAAATTCAGTTTATAGAATACAAAGAAGGCGGAGATAACATACTCATATCAGCTACATCCAATGAACTTGTTAGTAAATACAACTGGAAATATTCAACTAGTACAACTCCTGCAGCATATTTAACAGGTGTATTAGCAGGGAAAAGAGCCAAAGATAAAGGCGTAAATGAATGTGTACTTGACATCGGACGGTACCCACCAGTTACTGGCTCTAAGATTTTTGCATCGGTTAAAGGAGTGTTGGATGCAGGTGTTGAATGTGCTCATAATGAGGAAAAAATCCCAGATGAGGATAGACTAACTGGTAAACACTTGGATAAAAATATTGGAACCACTGTTAATGAAATTAAAAGTAAAATTATCGGAGGCAAATAATGGCAGCAATGAGGAGAAAACATAGAGGTAGCAGACCGCCGAGGAGAAAAGAACCAACACCAGTGGAATGGGGGCCAAGGACAAAACTTGGTAAACTGGTTAGAAGCGGTGAGATAAAGACTATGAGTGATGCTCTTAGAACTGGTTTGCCTCTTAGAGAACCTGAAATTGTGGATGTACTTCTTCCTGATTTAGATGATGAAGTAATTGATGTAAACATGGTTCAACGTATGACTGACTCTGGTAGAAGAATAAAATTCGTAATTACTGTAGCCGTTGGAAATAAAGATGGTTTTATAGGCTTAGGACAGGCCAAGGGTAAAGAAGTAGGGTCAAGTATTAGAAAAGCTATTAATAATGCTAAGTTGCGAATGATGGAGATACGCAGAGGATGCGGCTCTTGGGAATGTGGTTGTGGAAATCCCCATACCGTTCCTTTTGCTGTGAGTGGTAAAAGCGGTAGTGTTGAGATAACGCTTAAACCTGCTCCTTGTGGTATCGGACTTGCTACTGGTGATGTAGCGAAAAAAATTCTTACACTTGCAGGTATAAAAGACTGCTGGGCGTTTACAAAGGGTAAGACTAAGACTACAGTTAACTATGCAAAAGCTGTTTTTGAAGCACTTGAAGAAAACATGGAGATGCGGGTTTTAAAAACTGAAGGCGCTAAGCTTGGAATGGTATCTGGAGCTATAGGTGCGCCTGAGGAAAAAACAGTAGAAACCCAACCGACTGTAAATGAGAAGGAGGATAATTAAGATGACATTCGCTGCTATTAGAGTAAGAGGCATAGTCAACGTTAACCCTGATATAAAGCGTACTTTACAACTTCTTAATCTTACAAGGGCTAATCATTGTGTATTACTTGAGGAAAAGGATAGTGTAAAAGGTATGTTACAGGTTGCAAAGGACTATATAACCTGGGGAGCGGTAGACAAAGGGGTTCTTTCAAAGCTTATAGCTGAGAGGGGGCGTCTTGAGGGTGATAAAGACCTTACCAGTGATTATATTAAATCAGCTACATCGTATGATAGTGTTGATAAGTTATCCCAGGCTATAGCTGATAACAAGTTTAAATACCGGGATATACCAAATGTTAAACCGATTTTTAGGCTTAATCCGCCGAAAAAAGGTTATGAAGGTATTAAAAAATCCTTTACAAAAAAGGGCACTCTGGGGTATCGTGGTAAAGAGATAAATAAACTTATTGAGAGAATGATATAAAAATAGTTAAATATTCCAAAAAGTTTTTATATGTAGTTGTTTTTATTTAATCCGAGAGGGGCATAAGTATGGAGGAAACACTGTACAATATCGAAATACACAAAAAAGATAGAGGCGGGTATTTAGGAAAGTTATTTTCAGATGTAGATGGAGTTAAAGAGTTTAAAAATGATCAGTTAGATCAGTTACTTAGAGATATGACAATAGATATGCAGCTCGCTCTTGAAGAATTTGCTAATCGAACTAGTGAACTCACTGAAGGCCCAGAGGTTAAATAAAAAAAAATAACAGGGGTTTTTTCTTAAGGGTAATATTTTTAAATGTTTCTGCCATTTGGTTGCTTCTATTAAATATAAGATATGGTGAATTAATTTGAAGGAATACACACGGTTTGAAAAAGCTCGGATAGTTGGTGCTCGGGCTTTGCAGATATCTATGGGTGCTCCAACTTTGATTAAAGTACCAAAGGATGTTATTTCACCTATTGATATAGCTATGATTGAGTTTAGAGAAGATGCAATACCGATCACAGTTAAAAGAGCTGGGGATACATAGAGGAAACATTTATGGCTGAAGAAAAACAGGAGAAAGAAAAGAAACAAGATGAAGGTATGACAATACCTGAAGAAACCTATATGACATCAGGTGCACATATTGGGACAAGGCAGAAGACATCAGATATAAAAAAATTTATTTATAAGGTTAGAAACGATGGTTTGTACATTATTGATGTTAAAAAAACTGATGAAAGAATAAAAACAGCTGCGAAGTTTATTTCTAAATATAACCCTGAGGGCATCTTAGTTGTGTCTGTGAGGCAATATGGGCAGAAACCTATAAAGACGATGGCTGAGCATACGGGTATTCAATTGATTGATGGACGTTTTAGACCTGGTACCTTGACTAATCCTAGTTCTAAGGGTTTCCTTGAACCTGAGTTACTTATTGTGACTGATCCACTTGCAGATATACAGGCTTTACATGAGGCAAAAAACGTTGGTATCCCTGTTGTAGGTTTATGTGATACGAATAATGATACAAAGTATCTGGATTTAGTTATTCCTACTAATAATAAGGGTAGACGTGCTCTTGCATTGGTTTATTGGCATTTAACAAGATCTATATTAAAAGAGAAAGGGAAGATTAAATCCTTTGATGATTTTAAACCATCAGTGGAAGATTTTGAAGCTGAGATTTAAATAGTTTTTTTTGATAACTCCAACATATTACTTAGTTGTTTAATAGGAGATTAAGAGAATTGCAGGTTAAAGTAAACGACAATATCATCCTAGTTGGAACTGCGCATATTTCTAAAGATAGTGTTGAAGAGGTAAAAGAGGTTATTAAGAAATATAAACCAGATATTGTAGCTATTGAGCTTTGTAAAAGACGGCATACTGCTCTTACAAAAAAGGATCAGTGGGAGAATACTCCTATTAGTGCTCTTATAAAGTCTAATAATGCTTATCTTATGCTTGCTCAGACTTTTTTATCATCTATTCAGAGGAAACTCGGTAAAGAATATGGTGTTGAGCCAGGTTCTGAGATGATTGCTGCTATGAAAGAGGCTGAAAAACATGGTCATCAGGTTGCACTTGTTGACAGGGATATTTCTATTACTTTGAAGAGAGCTTGGCGTAAAATGGGAATTCGTGAGAAGTTTAGACTTACTTGGGAGTTTCTTAAAGCAATGATAGGATTCGAAGAGGAAGAGCTTGAGGAGCTTGATCTTAAGGAGTTGATGAATCAAGATGTGATTTCTGCTATGATGGAGGAATTCGGTGAGCTTGCTCCTAGTGCATCCATTGTTCTAATCCATGAGCGTGATACTTATATTGCTAAGAAAATACTTGATGAGAGTAAAAAAGGCCGTGTTGTAGCAGTTGTAGGAGCTGGGCATCTTGAGGGGATTAAAAAACATTTAGAGGAAAAAGATTTAGATGTAGATTTAAAAGAATTGGAATATGTTCCAAAGAAAAGGTTTCATTTTTTGAAAGCAATTGGTTATGCTGTTCCAGTTATTTTCGCTGCGATTATTATCTATATTATATTGACTGGTAGATGGGAGCAGGCTGCAAATGCACTGCTATGGTGGTTTTTAATTAATGGTAGTTTGTCAGCTCTTGGAGCAGCTATTGCTCGTGGTCATCCGTTTTCTATATTGACTGCTTTTGTTGCTGCTCCGCTTACTTCTCTTAACCCTGCGATTGCTGCTGGTTGGGTAGCTGGTTATGTGGAGTTTAAGATGAGGAAACCAGTTGTAAAAGATTTCAAAGAGCTTAGTAAACTTGATAGTTTACGTGATTTTTGGAATAATCGAGTGATAAGGTTGCTTATGGTGGTAGCATTGGCGAATCTGGGTAGTATGATAGGTACCTTCATCGCTTTGCCATATATTCTAAGTCTTGGGCTGGGTGGTTAACCTATTTGGTTTTTCAAAACATTGATATAAGGAATATTATTTAGATAGAGACGGAGTCATGGCTAAAGAGAGAAAGATCTACACCTCGTTTCATGATATTTCACCTAGGGAGTATATGTACTTTCCTAAGGGAACTATGGAGATAAGTAAACCAGGTAGGTTTAGTAGGATTGAGATAACTCATTTGATTATATCCATGATTGTTTTAACAGTGGCTTTTGCATTTGCATTAACAGGTAATAACTTAATAACAGGTTTTAGCGTGGGTTTCAGATTGGATATTTTACCATATGGTATGATGTTATGTTTTTTAGGTATTGTAACAGCGTTTTTTTTCCATGAGATATCACATAAATTCATGGCACAAAAATATGGATTATGGGCAGAATATAGGATGTTTCCTCAGGGTTTAAAGCTTGCATTATTATTAGGATTATTGACTCCTTTTGTTTTTGCAGCACCTGGGGCAGTGATGTTTAGAGGTGGCTCAAGGGATTTTGAAACAGGTCAAATTGCGATGGCAGGGCCACTGGCAAACATAGTTATTGCGATGATTGCTTTTTCAGTATATGTTTCAGTTTTTTATGAAACACAAATTGGTCAGATAGTTGGATTTATATGTTTTATTAATGCGTTTCTTGCAACGTTTAATCTTTTGCCATTTGGGCCTCTTGATGGTGTAAAAGTGATTAGGTGGAATGCTACAGTTTGGATTGTTATGTTAATAATTGCGATAACAATTCTTATTTTGATAATGACAAAATATCCGCTTACTTTCTAGAATATTTAAAAAAAGGATGAGATTTAAACTGATTTTTCTTTTCTTTTTCGTATGTTTCTAAGTATGACGAGGATGAAAATTATTAATAATATAATGGCGAAAATTAGTAAGTAGAATTCCATTCCGGCTGATGAGAAACCCCTGTTCTGAACGATAAAACTTGCGAATATTGGAGTTCCCTTTTGTTCTTTATCGTCTGCAAAAGTAGGAGTAATTTTAACATTTAGTATAGCATCATCATAATGGTACCCCAGTCCTTTTGATGGAATTACTGTGAGATAAACTGTTTCTTTTGATCCTTTAGCCTCTTCTAGTATTATTGAATCTGTTATTGTTACAGTCCAACCATCAGGGGTATCTTCCAGTTCAAAAAATACTTTGGTTCTGGAATTACCAGCATTTTCAATTTCAATTGGGAAAATAGCTTTTGATGAGGGGTTAATCCGTTTTGTGTTTGCTTCAGGTAGATCTATTTTTATTATTGGGAAATAAGCGGGTTTAAATAGAAGAGTAAATGTTTTATCATCACCTTTTATAAGTCCTAAATCAGAGACTTTTACTCTAATCTTTATATATCCATTTGCATACGCTGGGGCATTTTCATTTAAGGTTAAATATAAGTAAGTTGAAGCTTCTGCTTTGCTGGTGACGTTTGTCATTAGTAAATCTGCTTTAAGAGTGGCATAGCACCAAGATGGGTGATCTTCTATAAATAGGTCAATAAGTGCGATACTTCCTTCATATCCATCTAACAAACCTTGACCAAAAGTAAGTCCTGTTTTAATTTCTAATGTAACAGTTAATTTTAGTTCAACTATTTCATCTCGAGGTATAATTGGTGCGTCTGTTAGTTCATCACTCCATTTGAGATCTGCATTAACTTTAGCGTTATATATGGGATCATTTGCGGAGGTTAATGGAGTAAAGTATAAAGAGGAAATAAGAAGGAGGGTTAATCCGGTAAGTAGGATGAATTTAATATTTTTTAGATTTTTTATCAATTTTTATTACACCTTCCGGAATTTTCTTTTTTGTTTTTCTTGTTCTCGTAATATCTTTGATATAATTTTTTGTCGTTGTCTATTTTCAGCTTGTGCTTTAATATCAGTTGAAATTTCTTTTTTCTTTACTAATTTAGGTTCCTTTGGTTTTTCTTCTTTGATTTCGGTTTTTTCTGGTTTCTTAGGTTTTTCTTTTTTGACTTCTTTTTTCTTTTTTACTGTTTTAGGTTTTGTTATAGCTTTACAGTAATTTTGATACCATAGTAATGAAGAGTTGTATTCATCGTGCATCATTTTCATGGTTTCTTTATATTTTTTCTTATCTGTTTTCTTTATTTTATTCAGATATTTTTTTTCTTTTGGGAGTTCCCATGGTTTATCAGGTTTTGTGCAATATTTCTTGATAAACATTCGACGTCTATGGACATAAAATGCTATTCCGAGAAGTAATACAATGAATAGGAGAGATAGTAAAGCTCCACCCATTTCAGATAAATAGACTCCTCTTGTTTCAATAAAAATTTTTTGTTCGGCAATTATGACGTCAGGGTCATATATAGAGTAGGCCTGAATTTTTACGTTATGTAGAGTTCCATAATCAAATGCTGATTCTGGGACAGATACACTGAGATATATATCTTTTGTTTCACCAGGTGCTAATGTTATACTAGTAGGATTTGATAATTTGATGTTATTATGCTTACTTGCTATTGTGAAATTGTAAGTATCGTTATAGTTACCTAGATTTTTAAGAGTGATAGGTATCGATGAAATTTGATTAGGTTTTAGATTGACTAAACTAACTGAGTCGAATTTTAATGCGTGGTAAGGCTTAACTTTTACTAAGACATCTATTTCTTTATATTCGATATCAACTGTTCCACTATATTGACCGAATTTCATTAAAAAAGCAGCTGATAAAAACCACATGAATCTTGAAATTGGTACGTCCATGGGAGATCCTTTAGGGGGAAACCAGAGATTACCATATGCCCATGTGTCTGCTATTCTAAACTTGAATAATCCACTTTGAATGGCGTTACTTGCAATAGGTGGAGATGTTAATGATATTGTAACATTTGTTTTAAGAATTGATCCTTTTTCAACGTTAACAGTATAAGGATCATAACTAACAAACCAGGATCCTGCATCAGTTCCTCCAGGATACTCAATGACCTCAAAATTTAGATAACGTTTTTCAAAAATTGTTACATCATTATCAAAAAGTTCAAATTCGCCTGTACCTGGGTTAATCATTCCAAGTTCAATGTTTACAGTTTCATTATAAGCAATTTCTATAACTGGTGGATCTGCTGCAACTGCGATTATCATTAATCTAAATATAGGGAAAAGAGATGTAGAAAATAGTCCTATTTGTCGCAATATTGAACCTATAATGCCTATTTTTGGTTCATCGGATGTATCTTCTGTGTCCTCAGTTTCTTGTGCTAAAACATTTGGTGAAATAACTTGATTTGTTAAACTAAAGATAAATATGAAAACAATGAATATCCCAATAATTTTTTTTTTACTAGTTATCGTCGTTACCCCCAATCAGAGTTTGTATGGGATATGATAGATAAATTAGTGAGAGAAAATGAGTTTTTCTCATTTTCTGAACATCTTTTTAACGAAGATTAGATAGATGACAATTATCACCAATAGGATCAATATAACAATCGCTAGTACTATCTCGATTCCTATTACTGAGAGTCCTCTGCTTTCAACGCTAACAGTTAGAAATTCAAAGTCACCTTGAATATTTGTATCATCTGCATATTTTGGTGTTACCTTTACTTTGATAATTGCTCGGTCATCATGATACCCGAAACCTTTTGGAGGTCTAACACTGAGATAAACTTTTCCTGTTGAATCACTACCGGTTTCTAATACGATATTGTCATTGATAATAGCTGACCAGCCTTCTGGTAGACTGTCGTAATCTATCTCTAAGAATACTTTTGTTCTAGCGTTACCTAGATTATTTATATCTATTGGGAATTCTGCGGTATCCATTGGACCTATTGTTATATCATTTTTTCCAGCGGGACGTACATCAATCAATCCAAGATATGCTGGTTTAAATGATAATGAGAATGTTTGTTCCATTCCATCAATTGGACCAATTGTGGGTACTGTAGCTTTAATGTAAATTACTCCTTGTTCATAGGCGGGTGCATCTTCGTTAACTGATAACTCAATTCTTATATCATATTTTGATTCATCACCAAAGGATTGAGGTACATTGGCTGTGACTGTGTCTTTTGTGAGTTGAACAGTAGCCCATTCTGGATAATTAACAAGTTCAAGTTTGATATCAACAGTTCTACCTGCGTACAGTGAATATATTAATCCGCCTCCGAAAAGACCACCTTTAGTGACAGTGTAGCTGACTACTAAGGTATATGGTCTTAGATCTTGTTTAGGTTTAATAGGTTCAGGTTGACCTGTTGCATTTTTCCAGTTAAGGTTAACTACACTGCTTAAACCTACAATAGTACCATCATCATCAGCAGGGGTTACAGGAAACATTACAACAGATAAACTGATTAGTAATATTCCCAGCACCAGTGAAGCTTTAACGGTTCTGAAGTTTTTCTTCATTTTTATCACCATTTAATATATTTCCAATATATAGTTTGTTTTTTCCCTATTTAAATGTTATTGTACATTTCTTGCGTTTTTTTTATATCAAATTTCTATATTATACCTATATATATAACTTTCCTAATATAAAAGTATTTCTTTTTAAAACTAGTTTCTATTTTAAATTAAAAGGAGTAACAGGGGTTCAAATCTAGGATATAGTTGTTTATTACTGTTTTATTCGATTATATCTATTTCATCAGGGTTGGTTTCTTCCGGTGGCTTTTCTTCTTTTTTGTGGGTTGCTACTTTATCTGGGAAATGAGATAGTATGACTATGTCTCCTACAGAGTTGACCCATCTATAGGGTACTGCGACGTCTACTGTTCCTTCTACGAGTGCTGGGTTTGTGTTTGTTACTAGTAGGCTGTTTACTCTTTTTTGGTCCATGTCTATGAATATGTTTCTGACGTGTCCTACATATATTCCTCCACGTGTGTATACGGGCAATTTTAGGAAGGATGTTAACTCTTCTGTATTGGGGTTTGTTTCTTTTTCTATCATGTATCCAAAATACATTTACCGGTATTAAAATATTTTGAGGTATTATTAGAAATATGAGAAGTAAAATTTTCGATGTCATACCTGACAGGTTTTCATATTCTAATACATCCAATGATTGGAGAGTATTTATCAATTTTACAGGAGAAAACAGCTAACTATAATCATATCTTATGATTAGAGTTTAAACATCTAATATGTTCAATGATTAGAGACTAAGAGTCCTATGTATGCAATGATTAGATATTGAACCTCTAATTTTGAATATATTGATATAATTTTCAAGTTTTGATTAGTTCCTTGAAAAGGTTTTTTATTGCCTCTGCTTCGATTTGTATAGATTCTCCAGCTTGGATAAATTCTTCGTCAGATTTCAGATAAGGCCTTATTTTCTCCAGATTTTCTTTATTAACTAATTCAAAAGTTTTATTTATTAGTTTATTTACTTTTTCTCCTGAATAAAAACTAAGTGCATATATATCGCAAATATCTTTTATCAGCTTTTCATCCTTTGTTCTTTTAGGTAAACTTATAATTTTGGTAGCAAGAAGAATTTCAGGCATTGGCAACCATAAGAGATGGTTGAGTTGACTAATTTCTCTTCTGTTACTCTTATTGAGAAATACCGATGAAAGTAGAGGTTCATCTGCCGGAATAAATCCAAATATTTCTTCAAAATTAGGATGTATTTCATCTACTAATAAATCTACGTATATTTTGAATATATTGTGTGTTTGTTCTTTCTTAGATTCTTCAGGAGTTAGTTCTTTTCCTGTTTCGACATTTATGTCCTTATAATATCGAAATCCTTGTGGTATGAACTCATTATCGTCTAAAGTTTTTATTGAAGTTCCAATGGTCGTATTTTTTAGTTTATTTTTATCAAGATTGGTATCAAGATGAAACCCTAAGTCAATGTCTCTTGATCCAAGATAATTTGCTCCTTTGTCTTTTTTATAAAGATCATTTACTGTGTAATATACTGCCCATCCGCCAAGAATACAAATGGGTTCTTCTAAGATATCTGCAATTTTTTGTAGATATTCAAATGATTTATCAGTTTCAATTTTTTGGTATAAAGGCATGATACTCTCTCAACATTAGCATTTTTCCTGCTTCTTCAGCAACACCTTTTTCTCTTAATAAATCAAGAATAAGTTGAGGTATAGAAACAATTCTAAAGTTTTTCTTTTTTATATTGTGATAGAATATATGTTCATCATCAAGAAACAATCTAAAGTTACCTTTTCCTACCAAGCCATTTGCTGTTAATAATTCATGCCAAGATATTGCATCTCCTTCTCGAATATATATTTCGACACGAGATGGAAACAGATAGTTTTGGGTAAGATATTCTCCATGATATGTTGTTAATGCATATTTTAGATTTGTTTTTTTTAATAAATCTAGAGGATTTTGTACATTATATTCCCGATACTTTGGATATTCGTTAATTTCTAACCAATATGAAAACAACCCTTCAATATCAATAACCCTTGTTTCCTTAATCAGTTTTTTTTTCTCCAATTTATTCAGAAATGAGTGCGTCCATGGTTGAGAACACCTTGCTTCTTTTGAGATAAGGAACTGATATAATGAACCATCAGGGTGAGTGAGTAATATCCGGAGGATTCTTTCTCTTATTTTTCCTTTCATAAATATAGCAATAAAAAGACATATATAAATGTTACCTATATAGGTATAAATATTGTTATATAAATTTTACCTATATTCTCTCTAAATTTTAGTACCCTTACTACATTGTATAACCCAAAATATACTGCATAATACTGAGTATTATGCAGTATATCTGGTTATATAATTACGTATGGTAACGAAATTCAAGAACAAATTTAACTTAGTGTTATATAGTAGTAGGCTGGTCTGTGCAATGATTGGAGAGTAAGAGCTTAATATTCCTTGATTAGAGTCTAAGAAAATCTAATATGTACAGTGATTAGAGGCTTAGAATTTCATTATATTTTATGATTAGAGTCTTGAGCTCCCAAAAATGTTAAAACAAACTAGTTGATATAAATATGAGTGATGGAATGGAAATAAAAAAAATACTAGTAATTGGATTATCGCTTTTATTAGTAATAATATCAATAAGCGGATGTATTAAAGAAGAGGAAGATGAACAAAAACCTACAAAACCAATAATTAATTCATTTAGTGTATATCCTTATAATATTACAGAAGGTGAAATTGTAACTTTTGATTGGGATGTTGAGTATGCAACAAGAATTACTATTGAACCTGGAAATATGGAATATGATGTTGATGATGAAGCTATGTTTATATTACCAATAGGTATACCAACTGAAAATACAACTTACACATTAACTGCATACAATTCAACGTTAACTACAACAGCAACTTGTTCTGTTATTGTAAGAAAAAAGGAAACAGAAATTAAAATAGAATTTGAACAAAATGAATCAAATGGAACTCTTACAGTAATAAACGTATCTCTAACTGATATTTCTTGGAGTAAAATTCAGGTTACAGGAGGAACTAAACCTACAAAAGAATTTGTAGAAGTTGGAGATATAATAACACGTTACATTGGTATTGTAAAAATAACGTATGATAATACTACTAATTTAGGTGAATATGTTTTTTTCCATGGTGCAATGCCAATACCAGCAATTGCTTTTTCACAAGATATAGATCAAAAGACTCTGACTGTGACTGAGTTAGAATTTAGTTATGGATCGGTTTATTGGGAGGAGATACAAGTAATGGGAGGAACAAAACCAACAGGAAAAGTAAATGTTGGCGATGTAATTACCAATTGCTTCGGTACTGTTAGAGTAATATACAAAAATACCACATATTTAGGTGAAGGTGTCTGGGAATTTTAAATGTACAGTGATTAGAGGCTTAGAATTTCGTTATATTTTATGATTAGAGTCTTGAGCTCCCAAAAATGTTAAAACAAAACAAACGATTCTAAATCTTGTGAGAGGATGGATAAGAATAAAATTGTTGGTATGGGGTTTGCAATATTTTTATTCCTTGCCATGTTTAGTGCAACTGGTAGAATATTATCATATAATTATGAAATGCATATTGCATTGACAATAAGCGGAGTTGTTATATTGTTACTTTTTTTAGGCTTTTTTGGCATATACAAATTAGCACAAAGAAAAAAGAAAATTGGTAAACAAGTTGATGAATACTTTGAAAACAAAGAGAAATTACAAAAATAACCATGTAATTTTTTTATAATGTACAGTGATTAGAGGCTTAGATTCTCATCATAGCCTTTTGATGAAAATAAGAAAAAAACACAATAGACCTTTTTTCTATGAGTCGTCTGAGTGGATCTCTGCTATACCCTTCATGTATCGAGTTACATACCATCTAGCCTCCTCGATATCGTCAAAATAACGTTTCTGATCGTATTGATCCCATATCCAATACTTGCCCTTTTTCATCTCAAAAATATCTATTCTACATATTCATCTACAATTCTTCCTTCAGAGTCTACCACTCGTCTTCTATTACCACATGCTTCTAAAGTGAGGTCTCCAATTTTTCCTATCTTTTCCCACTTTCTCATCTCATCCAATATCCTTTATCAGAATTAGATATTCATTAATAAAAATTGTGCTACCAAATTGGTGTCCGGAAATACTTTTGATTTGATCTCTTGTAACACCAAATTGGGGTTACAAAATGCTTAAAGGCGAAGGTAGATTTATAAATAGGCCAACTACAACAGGAGGAAAACTTTATGATAAACACTTTATCTATATACCTACAGAGGTTGCCAGGGATGGTTTATTTCCCTTTAAAATTCGAGAAACAGTAAAAATTAGTATTGATAAACAAAAGAACCGGCTTATAATAGAGAAGCTAGAATAATTCCGTAATAAAACAGAGAGAACGTAACAATTTGACTCCAAAGATCATAAAGTATCGCAACAAACTCTCATCACAGATTAAATCGCTCTTTAGAAAGACTTATTTTATCCTATTTGATAAGTTAATGCTAAAGAATATGAACAAAAATATTCGACAAGAGATATTGTCACATCTCAATGATGAAAATAATTATCTCTATTTTGAATCATGGATTCCACTTAAGATGCCATTCGAATTGAAACCAAAAGATTTTATTCAATTCGCAAAAAACGAATTAAAATTAGAAGATGATGAAAATTTAATTAATTCGTTGTCCAATATTAAAAGAGCTATTGACTGCAGAAGTGAAGAATTACTCTATATTTTTGGATATTATAAAAAATCAAAAAAAGAAAATTGGGGATTTCCAAAAAAAACTGAATTTCTTGAAAGAATTGGTGTTGTTGCTCCCAAGATTCTAAAGAAAATAAATAGAAAAAGAAACGAATTAGAACATAAATTCAAGAAACCGACGATAGAAGAAGTAGAAGATTTTTATGATATTGCAAATCTTTTTTTACGTTATACCGACAGATATACTAAAAAAGAATTTGAAGATTGTGTTTGTCTAGGAGCGATTACGGATAAAACTGATAAATATGAACAATACCCTCAATTATTTTTTAAATTAGACTCTAAAAAAGGAAAATTTGACTGTTGTTACAAATCTTTAGAAAGAGATCCATTGAAATTTAGTGTAGCTAACAATCGAGATGAAGATTATATTGAATTTTTAAAAAAATGGATAGAAGCCATAGAAAAATAAACCTGCGATGCATTACTTAATTATCTAATTATTCATTGTCGTTATCTGAAATATTTCTCCTTAAAACTCTAATCATAGCCTCAATGTGCTTTTTTTATTAACATGTATTAGTATATTATCAAAACATGAGATTATAGAATGAAAGC
>CAZGOD010000024.1:0-19306 GCA_964527715.1 uncultured Thermoplasmatales archaeon
GATTTGAACTCCTGAACCTCTACAGGAACAGATCTTGAGTCTGTCGCCGTTGACCAGGCTTGGCTACCCCTGCATGAAGAAAAAGAAAAACGAGTTAAATATAATAAATTTTTATGTGAGTTATGGCTTTCTAGATTTTTTTGGGGTTTTTACCATGTTGAACTAGTTTATCTAAAACATTATAACATCTCATTGTATCTTTCCTCGATACAACGAGGCTAAGCTCCTTTTGTGTCATAATTATACCCACAATGTTTATGTTATCCCAAGCGAGAAATCTCAAAACATTATACAAAACACCCGGTGTAAAAATATAGTCCTTTGAATATGTTAGCGAAATAACTACGAGATTTTCTACTACATTCAACAGTTTTTCATCGCTTAATAAATCTAATAATTTTTCTTTGGATCTTTGATTTGTGATTATTCCAACTTCATAGTTACCTTGGATAATATTGATGATTCCTCCTCTTTTGAAATCTATTTCATCATATATGCTCTGTATCTTGTCTAATGAGGTGGATGATTCTTCAAGGATAATATAACAAACATCTGTTTTTAACAGGGTTTCTCTAAAGTAGTTGAAAGTCATCTGATGTTGCTTTTTTTCTAGTTTATCTGAGTATCTACGTAATGCCATTACGACTGCGTTGTTCTTTACTTTCTTGCCTAATTCTGCTTCGATTTCTGGTTTGATGCTCTCAGCTAGTTTATTGTATGATACAATCCCGTGGTTTACAGCTTCTTGTAGAAAAACGTGTTTATTTAAGATATCTTGCACAATATGACTAATTGTTACCATAACAACACTCCCTTAATACCCGCTTCATATTATTACAATGTGAAGTAATATGATACACCTAGATATACTTTTTGTTATTAAGATTACAAAAGCTTAATATGTGATGCATGAAATAAAAGTATATAAAGGTAGAAAGACTAAAAGGGCCTGGTTTGAGAAAAAAACTAACCCGCTCGTTTTTTACCTCTTCTCCTCCTAGGCCCTTTCCTTTTTTCCATTCTCTAACATTTAGAGATATTATTGTGATCTGATATTTATCCCACTTTATTTATATTCTGGATATGAACATAAAGAAAGACTTTTATATAATAATTAGCATATTAATTCACGAGCGTATGAAACGAGCGGGTTATTCACTATTAATAGTAGTCATGCTTATCGCAGTTTTATTTGTTAACAGTGCGGAATCTGTTGAACAAGAAAAACCGACGGTGATCACCTCAGGGCAATATGAGAAAGGATATAGATATAACATACAAGGCTGGGTATATATACATATAGAAGGAGAACCATATAAGAGGGGGTATCAATATGGATATCTGGCCGCTGCTGAAATCATTGATATGATGAACAGATGGAGCCACCACGGAGTTGGAACGAAAATACTATATTTTTATAAAGTAAAAAATGCACAACAATGGTGGAAAATCTGCAAATCTACATCATTGGATGTCTTTTGGAAACAATATCCGGAAGAATACAAAGAGGAAGTTAAAGGCATAGCTGAGGGTGTTAGAGATAGGGGTGGTGAAATCTTTGGTAAATCGGTCGATTACGGAGATATTCTTACATTAAGTCAAATGCAAGAAACCACAGTTATGTTGATAAAACCTTTAACAGGAATTCATCCTTTTAGAGATTTAATTTATAGTGTAAAATCATATTTAGGCGGGGAGTCTCCAGATGAGGATATAGAAATTGGGATGTGCAGTGCTTTTTTAGCAACAGGTGATGCAACTCCAGACGGGAGAATTGTCGCTGCGCATACATCACAATTTGCTTATCCTATTACTGAAAGATGTAATATAATGTTAGACGTAGAACCATCTGAGGGAAATAGATTTATCATGACTGCGCCACCAGGTCAAATATGGAGTAACGAAAATTATTATCAGAGTGATGCCGGGATAGTTCTGATGGAAACAACACCCGGGGCATCAAGGTTTTGGACAAAAAAAGGGATCCCGTGGGCAATCCGAGCAAGAAGAGCAATACAATATTCTAATAGCATAGATGATGTAATTAGAATTTTGAAAACTGGAAACAATGGTTTGTACCCAAGCGAATGGTCGGTTGGGGACACAAAAACTGGAGAAATTGCCTCAATTGAGCTTGGGTTTATGAAAAGCGCTGTGAAGCGTACTTTTAACGGCTTTTATTGGTCATGTTCAATGTTAGAAGAGCCTGTAGTAAAAAGAGAAGTGTACGGTATACTAAGTTTGTTACCTTTCTTCTCTGATATGCAATCTAAAAACCATAGAGATAAGGTCTTTACAGAACTAGAAAAGAAATATTATGGAAAGTTTGATATAGAAATAGCTAAAGAAATTATGTCTCTATATCCAATATGTATCAGAAGTTCTGATGCTAAGGTTACTGATTCCAAATTAATGGAAGACTTGGGGCTATTTGCTTTTATGGGTATTCCAAATGGGACACAATGGAATCCAGGTAATGAGGCAAAAGAAAAATATGAAGGGATTACAGAATTTCCACCGAGCGGATGGCTACAGCTATATGGAATTAACCATGATCCATTACTTTTAGAATCGGATAATAGCATTAGTTATGACCGGGAAAAAGATAGCAGGGAACTATGGAGATACGAAACAGAAGACAGTAGAAACATGGTTTATTCTTCATGTGCTATATCCAAGGATACACTATATACTGCAGCTTCAACAGGTACAATATATGCTTTAAATGCAGATCAAGGTAAAATGATGTGGAAACAGAATGTTGGAGGGGAAACTGTTCAGCCTGTTGCAACAGAGGAAATGTTATTTATAGGTACGGAAAGCGGCTTATACGCATTAGACTTGAAAACAGGAAATATTAAGTGGAAACAGGAAAAAGGTCAATTGGTCTCTAAACCGGTTATACTAAATGACTTAGTAGTTGGTAGTTTTTCAGATGGAAATATATATGCATTTAGTGGCGATTCTGGTGAAATAAAATGGTCATACAAGTTTTTTGAACAAGTAAGCATGTCTGAATCAAAGCAGGATAAAATATACCTCGTTTCAGATGACATTTGTTATGCTTTCAACATTGAAAATAAAGAAATAGTTTGGAAATATAAAACGGATGGGGAAATAACTGCATCTCCAAGAGTAAGTGGCAGTACCGTATATTTTGGGTCATGGGATGGAAATATCTATGCATTAGATTCAACTGATGGAAGTTTAAAATGGAAATACGAGACAGGGTGGGGTATTGACACAACTCCTGCAGTGTCAGACGGAGTGGTCTTTGTTGGTTCAAATGATAATAATCTCTATGTTCTTGACGAGAAAAACGGCGATTTAAAATGGTTTTTTACCTGTAAAGCAGGCATACATTCCTCCCCTGTTGTTTATGGGGAGTATGTCTTTTTTGGATCTGATGATGGAAGATTATATGCTTTAAACAAAACAGATGGTAAGTTAGCGTGGGACTTTACACCGGGGTTTTTCATAGAAGATACTAACGCAAATAATTATAGAACCACCCCAATAATCTCAAGGCCATTAGTTGAAGATGGTGTTGTATACTTTGGTGCTAGGGGAAGCATTTATGCATTGGAAGCACAAACCCTTGAAATTTCAAAGAAAGGAAAAACAGAAACAGAGGATTACAACATCTATCTATTGATTGGATTGATTATAGCAATTATTATTGCATTACTAATAGTTTATAAACAAAAGCTTATAGAGATATTAAGATAGCTATTTGAGGGGATGCTTTGACTAAACGAGAACACTGGAACACAAGATTTGCCTTCATCATGGCAGCAATCGGATCAGCAGTAGGACTGGGAAACGTCTGGAGATTCCCTTATATCTGCTATGAAAACGGTGGAGGAGCATTTCTAATACCCTTTTTCGTTGCAATTTTCACCGCAGGAATACCTCTCTTGATTCTTGAGTTTTCTGTTGGGCACTGGGCACGAGGAGCCCCGCCAAAAGCCTTTGCAAAAATTGGCAAAAAATGGGAATGGGCCGGTTGGTTGACAGTTCTTATGCCATTTATTGTAGCTACTTACTATGTTGTCATAATGGCATGGTGCTTTTCCTACATGATATACTCCTTTGATCTGCGATGGGGGGCACAAGCCGAGAGTTTCTTTGCAAACTTTCTTGGAGACACAGGAAGCCCACTTATTCTGGGGGGTATTAGTTTACCAGTTTTACTTGGTCTTATTGTAGTATGGTTTAGTATATTTTTCATTCTTTACAAAGGTGTTAAACGTATAGGCAAAATAGTTGCACTAACTGTACCCATACCTACAATTTTATTGATAATTCTAACGATCAGAGGCTTGACTCTTCCTGGAGCAATGGAAGGAATAAGTTACTATCTTGCTCCAAACTTCTCAAAATTGCTCGATGCCAATGTCTGGCTAGCAGCATATGCACAGGTTTTCTTCTCTTTTAGCCTTGCTCAGGGGATTATGATTACATATGCAAGCTTTCTAAAGAAAAAATCTGATCTTACGAATAATGCATTTATCATCGCACTTGCTGATGCAGGGACATCATTTCTTGCAGGATTTGCTGTGTTTAGCGTAGTTGGTTATCTTGCAGTTTCACAGGGAATTGGTATAGATACTCTTGGCTCACAGATTGCTGGTCCAAATCTTACTTTTATAACATATCCAACGGCCATATCGCTACTACCATTTGCCGCTGCGTTTTTTGGAATGATTTTCTTTATAGCATTACTCACTTTTGGAATTGACTCAGCGTTTTCTATGATAGAACCTATGTCAGCTAGTGTCAATAGTAAATGGAAAATATCAAAAGCAAAAGCTACAGCAATAATGTGTACATTAGGGTTTTTTATAAGCTTGATCTTTGCAACTGGTGGGGGGCTGTATCTTCTTGGGATAATCGATCATTTTATTGCAAACTTTGGACTCGTAACAATTGGTTTATTAGAATGTTTAATTTTTGGTTGGATGTTCAAAATTTACCGTTTACGGGAGCATGCAAATGAAACTTCAGACATATTACTCGGCAGATGGTGGGATATTTTAATAAAATTCATCATCCCGGGTATATTGACTACATTGTTAGTGGTCAGCATAGTGAATAATGTTATAAACAATCCATATCCGGGTTATCCAGGATGGTTGATAGTGTTAATGGGCATAGCACCGCTTCTAATCATAACTGTATTATCCTTTGTATTGATGAAAATTAAAGGAAACCGGGAGGAGCAACAAACATGAATTTACCATTATCTGCAATAGTTATGCTAATATTTGGTGCAGTCGTACTTTACGGCGGCCTTGCATATTTTGTCTACCGAGCCTTTAGAACTAAAAAATAAGTGGTCCAGCTGATGCCAAACCAAAATCAATTTTTTTATCTGGGTTTCCTAAAGCATTCATAATTTGTGTTTCTGTAATTTTACCTTTTCCAACTTTAATCAATGCAGAAATCATCCTTCTTATTTGATGCCAAAGGAATGTCTGTGCATAAAAATCAATTCTAGGAAATGTAGGATAAAAAGGTGTTGAAATCAAACAAAGTGAGTTACAGGCCCTGCTCTAAAATGAACTTAAAGATTTTACCTACTGCCTCAGCTTGTTTCCACTTTTCTTTCGCTGCTTGTTTTTCTTTTCGAAATGGTTAAATCCCTTAGAGTGATTCAGATTTATTGTTGGTGCATTGACAAAAATACCAGTCAAAAACTCACTCTAACCAACCTTTTTAACACTTTTCAATAAGATCTAGTAACTTCTTTTTGTCCATAAAGTCGGTTTCTAGCCAATCGAAAACTACTTTAGTATCTACTGAACCTGGGTAAACAGCTATAATATACAGAAGCTCTCCCAAACTAGGATAACTCTTTAAAAACCTAAAGTATATGGTAATAAAGTAGCATGTCTGGAAAAAAGTTTATCGAAGAAAAATTAAGAACAGTCGGTGCCAAAGTTGGGGATGTAATAAGAGTCGCAAAAAAAGATGACAAATATGAAGGAGTGATGATGCCACATCATGAATTCAGTGACGATGACGTTATAACTATTAAACTAAAAAATGGATATAACATTGGAGTTGAAATAGATAAGAATACAGAGATTACTCTTGTAAAAAAACAAGAAGAGATTTCTAAGAAAAGCAAGGAAATTCCTTTTGATAAAAACAAGCCTACTGTTTCTATTCTTGGGACTGGTGGTACAATTGCTTGCTATGTGGACTACAGAACTGGTGCTGTACATCCTGCTACTAGTGCACAAGAACTTGCTTTTTCTGTTCCAGATGTTTTTGATATTTGTAATGTAAAAACAGAAGTTGTTTATCAGATGTTCAGTGAAGACATTGAAATAAAACATTGGCAAAAACTCGCGAAAAGTATTGCCAAAGAATTGAATAATGGCTCTAACGGCGTTATCATCCCTCATGGGACGGATACACTTGGATATACCAGTGCTGCCTTGTCCTTTATGTTAAAAAATCTATCTGGCCCCGTAGTACTTGTAGGAGCACAGAGATCAAGCGATAGACCATCATCTGATGCAGCATTAAACCTTATTGCTGCTACAACTGTTGCCTCAAAATCTGATATTGGGGAAGTCATTGCTGTTATGCATGAGAGCACTTCTGATACCTCACTTGCTATTCATAGAGGTACAAAAGTGAGAAAAATCCATACATCTCGTCGTGACGCGTTCAAGACTATTAACGATGTACCAATTGGGATAGTTGAAAACGGTGAGATAAAAATACAGAGCAGTTACAGAAAGAAAACAAAAGGAAAAGTATCTGTTGATGACAAAATGGAAACAGACGTTAGCATGATTTATTCTTATCCCGGTTTAGAGCCAAAAGATGTACCTGATAAAAAAGGCATTGTACTAGTTGGTACAGGATTAGGACATGTTCCAAAAAAAATAGCTCCACGGATAAAAGAATTAACTGAAAAAGGTAATGTTTTTGTTATGACTAGTCAATGCTTTTTCGGTAGAATAAACATGAATGTTTATTCCGCTGGAAGAGACCTGTTAAAAACTGGTATTATCGCCTGTGAAGACATACTCCCCGAGACAGCTTTTGTAAAACTCATGTGGGCACTTGCTCATGGAAAAAACAGAGGAGAAATTGAAAAAATTATGAAGACAAACATAGCTGGTGAAATATCGAAGAGAACTAGAAGCGATGCTTACTTGTAAAACAAAAACAATTGATCTTCAATTTTTACAATTTTAATTTTTTCTGAATCGATTGATACAGGTTTAGGTTTTTTAATGGTTTTAATTTCATAGTTTTTTTGATTCATTATTTGTATTTCTTCCTCTGTTTGACTTACAAGAATCATTTCTTTTATTAGTCCTTTTCCACCTAGAAAGTGTGCTCTTTTAATTTTGTTTAATTCAACTATTGTCTCTTCCCAATTTGAGAGATTGATTAATTTTATTTTGTTTGCATAGGTTGACTCTATATAGTAATATTCATGGTCAAGTTCTATAAATTCATCTTTTTTATATGATGGTAGACGGAGTAGATAAGTCATTCTGTACATCTGTCGGCCGTCTTTCATTCCAATATTTTTTGATGATTGTTTTAGTTTTCCACCATGCTGTTCTTGTATTTTTTTTGCGATAACTACTCCTGCTCCTTTGTCGCTGATGTAGAAATTTATTCCCCCGGGTTCTTCTCCAATATCTGCTATGAAAATTGTTCGGTTACCTTTTGCTTGAAGGTTTTCAACTATATTTTCAACAACTAGTCTAAGGTTTTTTAATTCGTCTTTTGAAAGTTTTCTTTCATCTGCTCTGATTTGAATGATTGCTTCATGATATCCTCCAAATTTTTTTGAACAAACATCACAAACTGTTTTCTTTAACCTTACAAGGACATCATGTTCCTCTGTAATTTCAGTGTCATCTATAAAACCTGAGATGTAAACTTTGCATCTCATGTCTTGTTTTGATTCTTCACATTTTATGTTGATATCTACTTTTTCCAATTCTCTATTTATTTTGAAATTATTTTTAATTACTTTTCTGAGGAATTCTGTGAATATGCCGGAATGCCAGGTGTTTTTATATTTATAAGAATCGCAATTTGTGCAAACAGGTATATCTATTGTTTCAGGTCCCTTGCTGAAGCTATGTGATTTAATATAACAACTAAGGCAAACTCCATTTTTGTAAACAGATTCTTCTTTACCGCATTCTACGCAGAACATTGGATCATACCGTTGGGGTAAGATATATTCCGTATATTATAAGTATTGAGGTTGTTTTATGAGTAGTTAACTAAAAGGAGAAATAGTGAGTGATTTGTTAAAGATTAGAGCTGCTAGTATAGAGGATTTAGAGGGCATAACTGAGATTTACAATGAAGCTATTAAGAAAACAGTAGCAACTTTTGACGCCGAGGCTAAAACTCTGGAGGGACAGAAAAAATGGTTCATGGACCATGGTCCTAAGAATCCTATAATAGTTGCGGAGCAAGATGAGGGAATTGTTGGTTGGGCTTCTTTAAGTAAGTATTCTAGTAGATGTGCTTATTCTGATACTGCAGAGATTTCATTGTACGTAAAAGAAAAATTTCAGGGGGAGGGAATTGGTAAACAATTAATGAATTCGATTGTAAATGAAGGAGAAAAAGTAGGTCTCCATGTGGTGATTGCTAGGATAACAGATGGAAATGAGACTAGTATTACTCTTCATGAGTTAGTAGGTTTTAAACACATTGGTGTTATGAAAGAAGTTGGATATAAATTTGGTAAACGTTTAGATGTTCATCTTATGGAAAAGGTATATGGCGAAAAAGGGAAATAATGGATGATAACAGTTATTTTTTGATGGCTTCTAAGCCGCCGTTAAATGCTTTTTTATTAATTTCTTTATATTTAGCGGGGACATTATCTAATATAGTTTCCAGTAGACTATTTGATTTAAAGGGTAGAACATCTACTGCGGAAAGAGAGCCGAGCAATACTATGTTTTTTGTTATTAGCGCACCGGCATCTTTTGCTATTTTAACTGCATCAAATTTGTATAACTCCCCATATTTTTCCAGTTCTTTGAAAACTATGTTGATATTTGGGTATTTTTCAAGTCCAGAGGAAACTGTGTAGGGGAAAACTGGTGTGGTACCAGTTATTATCTTTGTTTTTTTATTGGCATATTGAATGTAACGCAACGCTTCGATGGGTTCAGTGCTTACTATTGCGTCTGCGGTGCCACTGGCGACTAGTGGACCTGAGACGTTTCCCATGCGGACTGTACAATAGACGCTGCCACCTCGTTGAGCCATGCCATGTACCTCAGAGACAAAAACATTTATTTTTTCTTTAACAGCGGTTTTACCAAGTATGTTAGCAGCAGTAATGACGCCATGACCGCCGACGCCTGTTAAGACTATGCTGATTTTATTTTTCATTTTTTGTCCTCTTTGACATGAATGGCTTTAAATGGGCATACATCAGCACAGTTACCGCAACCATTGCACTGTTGTTCATCTATCATAATGCTCCCATCTTCCCCATAATATAACGCAGGGCAAGCAAATTTACCTATACATGTCTTGCATCGCTGGCATTTTTCTTGATCAATGGTATAAATCGGTATTTTATCTCCCTGTTGTATTTTATCTCTATTTGCAAGAAGGATACATGGCGATTTACTAACAACAACAGAGGTGCCTTTGAAATTAAGAGCACGTTTAAATGCTTCAGTGGTCTCCTTTATTTTGTTAGGATCGACAATTTCAATATGTTCAACGCCACAGCCCTTTACAACATCTTCTACGAGGATACGTTTAGCAGGACGTCCCATCCCATCAAAATCTGTACCTGGATGAGGTTGATGACCGGTCATAGCGGTGGTACGATTATCAAGGATGGTGACTACAACATCATGATTATGGTGAACAGCGTCAATAATCGGTGGAATTCCTGCATGGAAAAATGTTGAGTCCCCCATGAAAGAAACAATTTTTTGATCAGTGGCAATTGCTAAGCCACATGCTGTACCAGCATTAGAGCCCATGCATAGCAATACATCTGCAACCTCATAGGGTGGTGCTTTACCTAGAGTGTAACAACCTATATCTGTGGGGTAAATCGTGGTTTTTGGTGCTGCTTTCTTAACCGCGTAATATGTGGCTCTATGGGGGCAACCAGGGCAAAGAGAGGGGGGTCTGCTGGGTAGTTTTACATCTGTATTTGAGGGTTTTATGAAGGGGTTCTTAACTTTAAATATTTTAGACAAAACTTCTGTAACAATGTCAGGTGTGTATTCATAGAGACGCGAGAAATGCCCTGTTGATTTGCCAAATATTTTAACATCTGATTTGATGTCATATGCTATTGTTTTGAACTGGTTTTCAAGGATTGGCTCAAGTTCTTCAATTATTATTATGTTTTTACAAGATTTGATGAAGTTTTCGCACATCTTGCGTGGCAGTGGATGCGTCATTCCAAGTTTTAAAATTCTAATATTGAGTTTTAGGTCTTCGGCAGCTTCTCTAACATAGTTAAAAGAAACGCCAGATGTGACAATGCCCCATTCACCGGGTTTACCAACAGTTATTATTTTGTTAAAAGGTGATTTCTCCGATATCCCCTCTGCTTCTTTCATTTTATCTAGGAGGATTGGATGTTGGGCTCGTGCAACCGAGGGGAGTGTTACTAGCATTGGATCTTTTTCAAAATGTCCTTTACCAAGGGGTTTCTGAAGTTTTTTCGTAGTGATAGGTGCTCTAGTATGATTCAATCTAGTGGTAGTTCTAAGTAGCAAGGGTAATTTTAGCTGTTCAGATATTTCAAAACCAATTCGCGTCATCTCCTTTGCTTCTTCAGGAGTTGATGGTTCGAGCATTGGTGCGTTGCCGAATAATGCAAAGTACCTATTGTCTTGTTCATTCTGAGAAGAATGACATGATGGGTCATCTGCAGATACAATTATATGGCCGCCTTTGCAACCAACATACATATATGTCATAAAGGCGTCACTTGCAACATTAAGACCCACGTGTTTCATACATGTTAGCACCCTCAAACCAGAGAAAGAAGCGGCAGCGGCGACTTCCAATGCCACTTTTTCATTTGTTGAATATTCGAAATAAAAACTGGGATCTTTTTTTTGTTTTGTAAAATATTTTGCAATATTTGAAAAAGTATCTGCTATTTCTGAGGAGGGGGTTCCGGGGTATGTTGTTGCAACGTCTATACCTGCTTCAAGTGCTCCTCTTGTAATTGCTTCATTTCCTAATAGAAGAATTTGTTTACTTGGTTTTTCTTCAAGTATCTCCATTATTTGTCAACCTCAGATAACTAGAGAGTTCGTCTCAAACTCCCCGAGAAAGGGTAAAAGAGGACAGGATATAAATCTAACTAACAACATATGATTTAGAGAGATGAAAAAAAAGAAAAAAATTGTAATGAGTATAGCTGGATCTGATTCTTCCAGTGGGGCAGGGATTCAAGCAGATCTTAAGGCATTTACCTTTCTAAGGTTACATGGATTGACAGTAATAACGTGTGTAACTGCACAGAATACGGTGGGAGTGAAAACAATTTATAAACTACCGCTTGGAATAATTGAGGATCAAATGGATGCACTAATTGAGGACATGAAACCAAACGCAGTAAAAACAGGGATGCTTTATGATGAGAATATTGTGAAAAGTGTTGCTAAAAAAATAAGAAAAAATGGTATGACTGCAGTTGTTGACCCTGTTATGGTTTCAACAAGTGGTCACGATTTAGCTGATAAAGGTTTTGTTGAAGCGGTTAAAAAAGAACTAATTCCAGAGACATATGTTCTAACTCCAAACATACAAGAAGCAGAGATATTGACTGGTAGAAAGGTTGCTAATTTAAATGATGTAAAAAAGGTATGTAAAGATTTATATGAATTGGGGGCAAAACATGTTCTAATTACCGGTGGACATCTAAAAGGAGAAAAATCTCAAGATGTTTTTTTTGATGGAGAAAATTATCGGATTTTTACATTACCGAGAATTCCAGATAAAAGAGCACATGGATCTGGTTGTACTTTATCCGCTTTAATAACAGGATATCTAGCCTTAGGAGAGGGGGTTGTTAATGCGATTGGAAAATCCAAACATGTTCTTTGGCATATGATAAAAGAGAGTTACAAACCAGGCAGAGGAATGGATGTTCTTGACCATAGATACAATTTAATAGGAGAGGGGGAACTGTCTCTGTCGTTTCCTACTAATATGCATTTTGATGTGTGGATAGATCTTAAAACGTCTGTAGATAGATTATTGTCGTTTTTATCTAGAAAATATGTACCTGAGGTTGGGATTAATTTTGGTTATGCTTTACCAAATGCTAACAATATCGGGGAGATATGTGCAATAGACGGAAGAATAATGAAAACTAGTAATAAACCTGTGAGATGTGGGTCTCTTGGATTTGGTGTTTCTAAACATGTTGCCTCTATTATTCTTGCAGCGATGGGTTCTAATCCTGAAATTAGATCTGCCATGAATATTAAATATTCTGAGGGGAACATTGATAAACTTGAAGAGAGTGGTTTAAAGATTGGATGTTTTGATAGAAAAAAGGAGCCGAAGAATACGAAGTCTACGATGGAATGGGGTACAAACCAGGTAATAAAACAGAGCGGTTATGTTCCAGATGTTATATATGATATGGGGGCTGCTGGTAAAGAGCCTATTATTAGATTATTAGGTGAGAGCCCGGAAAAGGTTGTAAAAAAAGCGTTTTTATTGTGTAAAAATCAATGATTTTGGATGAGCGAAAGGTTTATAAATAATTAATTTGTTGATAGAAAAGTTTAAAAACAAGTAAGGGAACAGGGAGGAAAAATTTATGACAGAAAAAGAAGTAAACGCAGATGAGAACATAATATATGTTGGAAACAAACCACCGATGAGCTACGTACTGGCAATAGTGACACAATTCAATGGCGGATCAGACGAAGTAATAATAAAAGCACGTGGTAGAGCTATTAGTAGAGCAGTAGACGCAGCTGAAATAACGAGAAATAGATTCGTAACAGACGCCGAGATAAAAGAGATTAAAATCGGGACTGAAAGTATTACCAACGAAGAAGGTAGGAATTCCAACGTGTCGTCTATCGAAATATCTCTGACTACAAAAAAATAGGCGAAACGACCTTTAATGCTTAAGATGAGCAGCAATACATACGCTGCGATAAATTAAGTGTATTGAGGTTACATAAATAGCTTTGGTCTTTCTAAATTTTTATTTTTTTTATTTAATATTCATTTTTATATTTTTCATTTTAGTAATTTAAACTATGCGAAATGATTTAAATCAAGTAGCCCATACTCTAAACCCGTTGATAGGGATGGTAAATTATATAATTGTAACCGGCGGGGTAATTTCTGGTTTAGGAAAAGGAATAACTACTGCATCTATCGGGAAGATATTGCAACTTCATGGTTACAAAGTTACAGCAATAAAAATTGACCCATATATGAATTGTGATGCCGGTACGCTTAGACCAACTGAGCATGGAGAGGTATGGGTTACTGAAGACGGCGGGGAGATTGATCAAGATCTTGGCCATTATGAACGTTTTTTAGATATTAATATTCCTAAGTATCAGAATATTACAACTGGTCAGGTTTATGGTGCAGTTATCGAAAAAGAACGTAAAGGTAAATACTTAGGTAAAACAGTTCAGCCGATTCCACATGTTACAAATGAAATAAAAAAAAGGATTAGGCGTTCTGCTGAAGAAAATGGTTGGGATTTTGTAATTGTTGAAATTGGTGGAACTGTTGGCGACTATGAAAACGTGTTATTTCTTGAAGCAGTTCGTCAGATGAAACGGGATGGTGAACGTGTTGTTTTTGTTCATGTGACCTATGTTCCTGTGCTTGATACACTTGGTGAAGCGAAAACAAAGCCTACTCAGCATTCTGTTAAACTTCTTCGTGAGATTGGTATTCAACCTGATTTTATTATTACGCGTTCTGAAGCTCCTCTTGACTATGTGCGTCGTGATAAAATCGCGATGTTTTGTAATATGCAAGAAGAAGATGTTATATCAAATGAAGATGTTGATAATGTTTATGCGGTATCACTGTCTTTCGAGAAGCAGGATTTGTGTAAAAAAATTCTTCGCAAGTTGAATCTTAGAAAAGACCATCATGATTTGGAGGGCTGGGAGAAGTTTATAAAAAAGATAAATCGGCTTAAAAACACTGTTACCATTGGTATTGTTGGCAAATATTTTGATATTGGTACTTCTCAGCTTTCTGACTCGTATATTAGTGTTATTGAGGCAGTAAAGCATGCCGCATGGAATAATAACCTTCAGCCTGATATTCGTTGGATTGACTCTAAGGTTTTTGAGGAAGATCCTAGGAAATTATCTTCTCTTGATGATTTAGATGGCATTATTGTTCCAGGTGGTTTTGGTCTTTCTGGCATAGATGGTAAAATTGAAACAATAAGGTATGCCCGAGAAAACAAGATCCCGTATCTTGGTTTGTGCTTGGGCATGCAACTTGCTGTTGTTGAATATGCACGTAACTGCTGTGGTTTGAGGGATGCCCATACAACTGAGGTTGAAAAGAAAACTCCGCATCCTGTAATTGATTTTATACCGGAACAGGTAAAAATACTTCAGGAATCTCGTTATGGTGCAACAATGAGACTTGGTGCATATCCTGCGATTCTTAAAAAAGGAACGCTTATGCACAGATTGTATGGTGCTGAAAAAGTTTCGGAGCGGCATAGACATCGGTATGAGGTTAACCCAGAGTATGTTGAAAAGCTTGAAAGATGTGGACTGGTGTTTTCTGGTCGTAGCCCTGATGGTATTTTGATGGAGTTTATGGAAATACCGAATCATCCTTATTTTGTTGCTACGCAAGCCCATCCTGAGTTTAAATCACGTCCTTTGAAACCTTCTCCGATGTTTGATGGGCTAATAAAGGCTGCAAAAAAAGAAGGTAAATTATTTCTTTGATTTGAGATAGCTGTCGATTGATCTTGCAGCGCGTTTGCCTGCACCCATTGCAAGAATGACAGTTGCGGCTCCTGTGGCAATATCCCCACCAGCAAAAATACCTGGAATATTTGTTCTTCCGTTTTCATCTGTTTCTATGTTTCCCCATTTACCGATTTTGAGTCCTTTCACGGTTTGTGGGATTAATGGATTTGGGCTTTGTCCTATTGCAATAAGTGCTGTATCTATTTTGATTGTTTCTTCCGATCTAGGTATTGGAATTGGGCGTCTACGTCCGCTGTCATCTAGTTCTCCAAGTTCCATTTTTATACATTTTACTTCTTTTAGTAGTCCTTTGTCATCACCTTTGAATTCTACAGGATTTGTAAGCAATTTGAATATTACTCCTTCTTCTCGGGCGTGTTCGATTTCTTCATCTCGTGCTGGCATTTCTACATCTGATCGTCGATATATTATGTAAGATTTTTCTGCACCTAGTCTTAGTGATGTTCTTGCACAGTCCATGGCAACATTTCCAGCACCAAAAGTTGCAACAATTTTACCAATTTTTACTGGTGTATCGTATTCAGGGAACTGGTATGCTTTCATCATGTTAACTCGAGTGAGAAACTCGTTTGCAGAGTATACACCATCTAGATTTTCACCAGGAATTCTTAGCCATCGTGGTAGTCCTGCACCGGTTCCAATAAATGCTGCATCATATTCTTCCAGTAGTTCTTCAACAGTGATTGTTTTTCCAACTACTACATCATATTTTACATCTACACCTAGTTGTTTGATATAGTCAACTTCGGCATTTACTATTGCTTTAGGTAAACGAAACTCAGGTATGCCATACATTAGAACTCCGCCTGGTGCATGTAATGCTTCAAAAACGGTTACCTTGTGTCCCATTTTCGCAAGGTCCCCTGCACATGTTAGACCTGCCGGCCCTGATCCTACAATTGCTACTTTTTTACCAGTAGGTCTTGCTTTTTTAGGAATTTTCATTCCTTTGTCACGCTCGTAATCTGCTAAAAAACGTTCAAGACGACCGATAGCAACAGGCTCACCAATCTTCAAAAGTGTACATACTCCCTCACATTGACTTTCATAAGGACAAACACGACCACATACAGCTGGAAGACTAGTTTTTGTTTTTAAAACCTCAACTGCTTTATCAAAATTACCTTCTGCAATTTCTTTGATAAACTCAGGTATATCAATTTCAACAGGACAACCTTCTACACATGGACGATTTTTACACTGCAAACATCGTTTTGCCTCCTCAATTGCAATCTCAGGCAGATACCCAAATGGGACTTCGTTAAAATTTTTAATACGCTCTTTTGGAGGTTGCTCTGGCATTTCATGTTTTGTTTTTCTCACAGCCATGCTACATCACACCTGATAGTTTACATGCTTGTTCTTCTTCCTTGATAAATCGTCGGTTACGAAGCATCAAATTCTTAAAATCCACTAGATGGCCATCAAATTCAGGGCCATGAACACAAGCAAATTTTGTTTCACCACCAACAGAAACTCTACAACCACCGCACATCCCAGTACCATCAACCATAATTGGATTAAGACTTACAAGTGTCTTAATATTGTACTTTCGCGTAAGATCAGCGACAACCTTCATCATAATCACAGGACCTATAGCCATAACCATATGAATCTCTCGTTTCTCATCGATTAACCCTTGTAAAATGTCGCTTACAAAACCTTTCTGACCCTTTGAACCATCATCAGTCGCGATAAACAGCTCATCACTGAAAGATTTGATTTCTTTTTCCAACATAAGCAAGCTCTCATTTCGAGCTCCAAGAATAGAAATAACATGATTTCCCACTTCTTTCAAAGCCTTCACAATAGGATACAAAGGAGCTATCCCAACACCGCCACCGATCATTACAACAGTACCATATTTCTTAATCTCAGAGGGGACACCTAGCGGCCCTACAAAGTTCATGATTGAATCACCGACGTTGAGCTTGCCAAGTTGTTTAGTTGTTTTACCTACCTCCATGAAAATGATTGTAATGGTTCCCTTTTTTCTATCAAAATCGGCAATCGTGAGCGGAATACGCTCTCCTTTCTTATCTATCCTGAGAATGGCAAACTGACCTGCTTGCGCTTTTTTAGCTACCAATGGTGCTTTTATCTTCATTAGTTTAACAGTTTCCGACATTACTTTTTTTTCAAGTATTTCATACATTATTAACAACTCTTAAATTTGATATTGCTAACCTGTATTTAGGATAGTTTTTAATAGTTTATGATTAGAATGCTTTATGATATGATTCTAAAAAAATCACATTGCCTCTGCCGATATGCCAAAAATTTATTAAGACTCGCTCAATGAGCGGCACAACAAAGGATTATTGGTGTTTATCTTTGGATTGTATGTTTGTATCAGATCTGCATGGTAAAAAAAAGCGATATGGAAGACTATTTCAGACAGTATTAAATGAAACGCCTGATGCTGTTTTTCTAGGTGGGGACTTGCTTCCAAATCAATTTACACTTGATTCAAACATGGATGAATTTATTGAAGATACAATATTTTCAAATATTAGAAAAATAAAGGAAAACGTTGATAAGGAAATTAGATTTTTTGTAATTCTTGGAAATGATGACCTGCGAGTTTTTGAGAAAAAATTTTTAGATGCAGATGGAGAAGGGTTGATTGATTATGTACATAATAAAACTGTTAATTTTGCTAACATTTTTGTCACTGGTTACTCTTATGTTCCCCCCACCCCATTCCAACTTAAAGACTGGGAAAAATATGATGTTTCACAATATGTAGATGTAGGAGTTGTTTCCCCTGAAGAAGGGGTTAGAACCGTAGAGGTTTCTGAGGATAAAATACGTCGTGCAACAATTGCGGAGGATTTAGAAAAACTCTCCAAAAATGCCTTGGTGGAAAAAACTATTTTCCTTTTTCATTCCCCGCCATATAATTCGTATTTAGATAGAGCAGACTTAGATGGAAAACTTGTTGATCATGCTCCTATTGATATTCATATAGGTAGTATTGCTATTCAACGTTTTATAAAGAAAAAACAACCATTGCTTACTCTTCATGGGCATGTCCATGAATCAGCAAGAATAACAGGTTATTGGAAGGAAAGATTTGGTAAGACATATTCATTTAACGCATCTCATGATGGGACGGAGCTTGCTTTAGTAAGATTTAAAACTGACGATTTAGAAAATGCAACTAGAGAGCTTATTGAAGTTTCCTAATTATTTTCTTTTTTTAAATGTATTTTTTTCACGCTCATGTATGGGGAGGTTATGTGTGCTGCCCACGAGTTTTTTTTCTTAATGTCTTCATCTGTGATTATGTGGACATCTAAAAGACCGCCTGTTTTGAGACCTGTTCTTTCTTTGTTTTCTTCATCTAGTTTTTTACCAAATTTATCAAGCCAGGCCATAAGTTTCTCTTTTTGCTCTTCGGTTCCTTTGAAATGAACTAATAAATCAATATCGCTTGCTGGGCCAGCCGTTCCTTCTTTTGTGCTTCCGATTAGGTATAATGATTCAACCCCGTATAGTTCTGAGTCAAGTGTTTCAGCGATTTCTTCTACTTTTTGCATACGCCAACTCCAGTGATCTGGTGGTTTTAAATAGGCTAATGCTTCACCTGCTTCCCCATCCATTATTACCGAGAGTGACCCTCCTGAAATAACGTCTGATGTTTTTATAACTCGGACTACGTGCCCATAACTCTGATAATTTTTAAGAATATGTGACAGTTGATTTTCTTGATTGAGCAACAGGCTTTCGTTGAATATGTTTTTTGACTGATCAGGATAGAGCGGTAGATATTTTATTTCAGCTTCCACTAGGTCTTGGAAGAAATGGGTTCCAAATGAAAGCTCGGGAGTATAATCTCCTTTTTCTTTTGCAATTTCTACGAGAAGCGAGGTGTTATTAATATCACCATATTTGACTGGTACTCCAAGTTTGATGTCTCCTCTGCTGCCCCATCTACCTGGCCCCATGAGGATAAACTTTCTTTTTGGTAGTTTATTGTTTAATTCATTTATTATTGTTGCAATTTTTTGCATCTCTTCTCTTGTTTCCAAGTTTCCATATTCTTCCGGGATAACATAGACCATGTACTCGATATTTTCTACTTGACCTGTAGTTACATATTTGTTAGTAGAGAATAACTTTCTATCCCGCGAGACGTCTTTGGGGATTGGTTGCCTTTCCATTCCCCGTGACTGACTCTGAGGACGACATTGAAGCACATAGAGTTTTTCTCCATCTGATGCAAACTCTACATCAACTGGGATACCAATTTTTTCTTCAAGTAAAAACAAAATATGTTTCATTTTTTCTAAAAAATC
>CAZGOD010000025.1:0-17127 GCA_964527715.1 uncultured Thermoplasmatales archaeon
ATATCGTCTCCGGGTTATTGCTCTCACAACCCGTATCCGTCGTAGGCTAGTCAGGCCATTACCCTGACTACTACCTGATAGTCCGCAGACTCATCCTAAGGCGCCGGGGCTTTCAATCTAGATGCATTCCAGCATCCTAGATTTATGGAGTATTATTCTCAGTTTCCCGAGGTTATCCTCCACCTTAGGGCAGATTATCCACGTGTTACTGAGCCGTCTGCCGAGGGCCGAACCCTCTCAACTCGCATGGCTTAGTCGAATCCCAATAGCGGTGACCTCCGGCAGGATCAACCGGAATCTAGCACACTATTATTACTGGTACATAATTTTTTTGAATTGGTGGGTGAATTAAATATCACCATCACACGTCAATCGTCAGATTCAAGAGAGCGCAAGAAACCCTTAGGGCATTTCCTGATGTTCTTGAACCTCCACATCCATTGTTTGTACCCTAGACCAGGAAATGACCCATTCATGGATAATGCAATAAGACACTCTCATGAGTCGACCGGAAAAGGTCCGGGTTTTAATTTGGTTTTAGAACGTATAGGATTCTTATATTTAAATCTTACATAAAGTTTTTTCGTTTGTAATGTTCATTTAATTTCGTTATTTTTTGGTATAATATTGTGTAGTATATCGATTTATTTGGCAGTTTTTATATATTAGAAAAATATTTATATAGTATATAATATTCTTATTCGGCGCATAAAAATAAAATATGTGTAAAAAAGATGGAAAAAACCCTTAAATTTGCACAAAGTATTTAAACAAGTAAAGACAAATATAAAATTTAGGTAATAAAAAAATAGGGGTTAGTGATATAAATGAAGAAAATGAAAATATTAGCAATGCTAGTAGCAGCAATGTTCGGAGCTGTAACCGTAGCTGGGGCAGCAGATCTCACAGGCAGTATAGATGTAGAAGTTAAGGAATGGTTAGGGCTCGCGTCTCCGGCAATTGACTTAGCCAACCAAACTGCAACATTGGGAGTATCTCGTACTATGAATGAGACATCGGGTAACTATACCGGGAATGTGGTAAATGACTCCTTGGTAATACCATTAATTGTCGTGGACAACGACGGGAGAGAAAGTTATTTACTACCCAGAGTAGTGTTTTACCTAGTCTTTATCACTAAAGAAGAAGGCACATTACTTGAAAGGCTAATACCAATGGTGAGCTTTGGTTCAGCGAATCTTGTTAGCTCAATAATTAAACCCGAGGCAGATACAAACATAACTATTCCAATGAGCTATGCGGTAGACAACGACACCTTTAATGATGGAGAAAACAGCAATCAAGGGGAAAATCTCACAGTGAGAATTTTTGCAATGGGATTTTTACCTGGAGCTGCCAATGGATTTCTCGATGAAATTCCGTTAATAGCTAAAGCAGAGTTTACACTGGAGTATATAACATACGTAGAACAAGAGCTAATTATAGAATAAATAAAATAGCTCTAAACTCTCTTTTTTTTATTTTTTAAATTTTTTTAATAACTTAGAATAAACTATATTTCTCTTGTTTTTCTGTGTCGCTGTCACAGAGCTACCATATACACAGCAGTGGCAGCCCTGCAACAAATATTTGCGACAACATGTTTGATGCCATGGTTGTCCTCTTTTTCATTTCATTTGACATTTACGTCTGATAGATCAAAGAGGGACCCTAAAGTTGACATCAATATTTTTTGCCTTAACCTTGCCTCCCCAATCATATGTTTATCATGAGGATCTTCGAATCAAGGCATACTAAAATATATCAGTTGTTGTTAATATTGATTTTGGTCCTATAGAAAGAGCGGTTTTTTATCGGTATTGATTCGTCATGTCTCTTAGTTTTAGGGCTGTTTTTCTAGATGTTTCTACATAGTTTTCATCTTTTCCAGCATAGATTATCCCACGAGATGAGTTTATTATAGCCATTTCACCGTTTTTGTTTATCCCGTTTTCTACTGTTTTTTTGATGTCTCCTCCTTGTTTGCCGATACCAGGTATTAAGATGGGTATGTCTTCCCCCAGTATATTGCGTATTGTTTTCAGTTCCAGCGGGTATGTTGCCCCGGCTACTGCTCCACAATTATTTTGTTTATTCCATTCTTTTATTTTTTTTGCTACTATTTGATACATTGGCGTTTGCTCGATTTTTAGATTTTGAAAATCTGCTGCGGATGGGTTTGATGTCCTGCAGAGTATGAAACTGCATTTGTCCTTGTATTCTAGGAATGGTGTGATTCCATCTATTCCGAGATACGGGTTTATTGTTATTGCGTCTGCTTTTAGTATTTCAAAGAGTGATTGAGCATATTTTTTAGCAGTGTTTCCAATGTCGTTTCTTTTTCCATCAAGTATTATAATGATTTCATTTGGTATATATTGTATGGTTTTTTGGAGTAGTTCATAGCCTTCCTTTCCTAATGCTTCATAGAATGCCATGTTTAGTTTGTAGGCACATACTATGTCTTTTGTAGCGTCGACTAGGTTTTTGTTAAAATCAAAAAGGGGATTTTTACTTGTTTCAAAAATGTGTTTTGGTATTTTTTCTTTGTCAATGTCTAAGCCTACGCATAAGAGGCTGTTGTTTTTCTTGGTGATTTTTGATAGTTTTTCTTTGAAGTTCATATTGAGTCCTTATCGCGGTTAATATGATTTCGAATATAAAAAGATGTTATTTTTCCAGTTAATTTTTAATGGATAAGAAGATATAACGTTTTAAGATGAAGATAATTTATGGTGTTTGTTCCTGGGGGCTTGGTCATGCAACAAGGTCATTACCTGTGATTCGGAAATTGTTAGATGAGAATAATGAGCTTACAATTATTTCAAATGGCAGATCACTTGAGGTATTGAAAAATGAATTAGGGGAAAAAGTAGAATATGTTGATATACCTGATTATCCGATGTTGTTATCTGAGAATGCACGGCAGTTCATGGCGAAAAGCGTGGTTTATTGGCCAATGTTTATCGGACGTCTAAGAAGAGGGTTGGTTAAACTTACTAAAATTTTGGAGAATAAGGAATGTAATCGCATTGTTTCTGATGCAAGATATGAGATTTATAGTAGGAAGATTCCTACGTATTTTATGTCTCATCAGATTAGGATAATGAATCCTCTTCGCATTAGTATGTTTGAAACAGGTAGTGAAACTTTTAATCTTTTCTTCTTTAAACGCTATGCGGGTGTTTTTGTACCAGATTATAAAGAGGAAAGTCTCTCAGGAGATCTATCTCATAATCTACGGAAAATCGATGAGAAAAAGATTCATTATGTTGGTGTTTTATCTGATTTTAAAAAGAAAAAAACAAGGAAAGACGTTGATTATTTGATCTCTATTTCTGGACCTGAGCCACAGAGGACAATGTTGGAGGAAAAACTTTTACCACAGGTAAAACAGATGAAAGGTAATATTGTTGTAACACTTGGGAAATCAGAAAAGAAGGATAAATTTAAGAAAGAAAATATTGAAACGTTTACATTCCTATCTAAAGATAAACGTGAGGATTTGTTAAATAGATCAAAGATGGTTGTTTCTCGTAGTGGTTATTCCACTATTATGGATTTATCTGTGATTGGTACAAAGGCTTTGATGATTCCTACACCGGGTCAAATAGAACAAGTATATCTGGGTAAGTATCATAACGAAAGGGGTACTTTTTATTCCGTGAGTCAAAATGATGTTGATCTTTTGAAGGATGTTGAAAAGGCAGAAAAAACATCTGGTGTAAAGAGAAAATGTGATGTTAGTAAAACTGTTGAAAATATTTTGAATATTGTTTATTCTGGTGAAAAAAATTCTTTCCCTTAGAGTTATTTTATTATATTGATAGTATATTCGGACTTTATCATACTGATTTGTTGTGAGGTAATGTAGGTGAGTGTTTATTCAAGGATCTTAGATTTATCTAAAAACTGGATTTTTTGGCTTATATTGATTACGGGTGTTGCTATAATTATTCGGTCTATTCCTGCTTGGACTCATGCTGCGTGGGGTTGTGATTTTGGTATTTATTATGGTCAGACCCTGAAATTTGTTGAAACTTGGGAGGTGTTTAATCCACATGAGGGTTGGGGTACCTCATATGAGTACTTCCCAGTTTTGTACATAGTGACAGGTTTTTTTCATAAGTTAACTGGTATAGATCTTATTGTGCTTATGCCTCGTCTTGCTCCGATATTTGGTGGTTTAATTATATTGATTTTTTATTTTGTTGTATATGAGCTTTTAAATAATAGGAGGATTGCTCTTCTTTCTAGTTTGTTTTTAGCGGTTTTACCGTTTCATGTTTATCAGACTAGTCATGCGTCGCCGCTTACTATGGGACATTTCTTCATGATGCTTTCAATTCTTTTCTTTCTTAAGTATAGAGGGAGAATTGTGTATATTTTTCCTCTTGTGATTTCTACAGTTCTTTTGATAATGTCTCATCACCTCACGACTTATTTTTATTTGATTGTTTTGATATTTGTAGTGTTTTTTGAAAACGCTAGTTCTAATAAGTGGACTTCTTCTTTAAAACGAGATGTCTTTTATATTTTGTTGACTAGTGCACTTATTTTTTCTTATTGGGCGTTTATTGCAACAACTGTTTATACCAAGATGATTGGAGGATTAAAACTGGGCCCAGTATCTCTTGGTTCATTCGGGGTTATAGCTTTGTTTTATCTGCTGTTTTTTTCCTTGTTTGGTGTTATCCGTCTTATAAGACGGTTCAATAGTTTTTCTGAAAGAAATAAAGAAAATATTCGTAATCCTTTTTTGAAGTTGGTTTGTGGAGTTAATCCTTTTGGTAAAAAAAAGAAATCAAGTTTAAGGAGAAATGTTAAAGTTTTTTGTTTAGCGATGATAATATGTTATGTGGTTATGGTTTTCTTTGTAATTTTTGATATGCCTTGGATTAATTTTAGTTTTACGCCATTGTCAGTTATTTATGCGACTCCTTTGCTTATTGTTTTTTCATTTGCGATATCTGGTTTTAGATATACATGGCGTATTAGAAATGGGATGTTTCTTAGAGGATGGGTTTTTGCGATTTTAATTTCATTTATTTATGCATTAGTATCTAATAGCAGGTCGATATTGCCTCATAGACATTTTGAATATCTTATGGCCCCTGTTAGTATTCTAGCTATATTGGGGTTGAGGAGGGTTTTCTTAAATTTAGATTATCAGTCGATAGTAAAAAGAGTTAGAATACGATTTAAAAAAACAGATGTAAAGAAAGTTAATGAGAGGGTTTTAACGCGTAGAAAATGGATTGCTTATTTTATTGTGATATTCCTCCTTGTTTCAACCAATGCTTTATCTGTATATATGGTTCATGAATCATTAGGGCAATCTGATGAAAGGATAACGATGCAGGATATTTATGTTCTTGATTGGGTAGATAGAAATCTTGATAAAAATAGTAGTATAATTATTTCAGATCATCGTATTGAAAGAATGGCAGAAGCCAAGGGGTTTAACACATCAAAGGATGAAACTACGCATATTTGGCAAGTGGAAAACTTTACTGAGTATGTTAGTGAACTTTATGGCCTTGGTAGAAATTATAGTCGTGTTACACATGTTTTTATAGATGATATAATGATAGAAAAGGGCGTCCATGTTGGATATAGAAAAAAAGGATTTGAAACAATCTACATGACTGAACAATCATATTTAAAATTTAGTGATTCAAAGTTCTTTGAGCGTGTTTATAGAAATGAGACCATAGAGATTGATTTAGAAACTTATGAGCCAGTACATTGGGCAGAGATATATGAGATTAATTGGACTTATTTAGAAAAAATTTTGTAATGATTTATTACTTCCTCGTATAGTTGTTCATATTGTGTTGCCACTGATTCCATTGAATGTTTTTTTATTAGTTCCAGGCTTTTTTTACTCATTTTTTTCTTGAGTTTTTCGTCTGAGAGTATTTTAACTATCTGTTCTGCCATTTGTTTACTATTCTTAGGTTCAAAAAGATAACCGTTTTCGTTACTCGCTAGTTCGGGTAGTGCTCCTTTATTTACTAGTACAACTGGTAAACCAGTTGCTATTGCTTCCAATGTTACTATGCTTTGAAGTTCAGATTCAGCTGGTAAAGCAAAAAGATCTGCTATTGTGTATATGTTAGGGTAGTCTTCCCAACTGAGGAAATCTGTGAAAGTAACATGGTCATCTACTTTCAGTTCTTTTGTTAAATTTATTAGCCATTGCTTGTATTCTCCTCCAGATCCTACGAAAAGGAAATGTGCATCTATTTTTTTGAGTGCATGTGGTATAGCGTTTATTAGGACGTCTAGGTTTTTTTCTTCGTTGATTCTACCTGAGCATATAACGATGTTTTTCTTTGGTAGTTTGAATTTTTCTCTTAAGTATTCGCCTTTGTTTTTTGGGTTGAATATCTCAGTTTTTAACCCGTTGGATATTGGTGTTATTTTCTTTTTTAGACCGTGTTTGATGTACATTTCTGCTCCTGTTTTTGTTGGTGCTGTAACCTGGTCGACGAGGTTGAAAAAATATACAAGGTAATTCCATGAATATTTTTCAAATAGTTTATAGTGTTTAGATTTGAAAAAAGGGGCAAGTATGTTCTCAGGTAGTACATGTATAGAACCTAGGGCGGGTATGTCATTTTTTCTGGCCCATAACATAGCGCTAACACTTACAGGGTAAGGTGAGCAGATGTGGACTATGTCTGGTTTGAATTCTTTGATGATTTTACCAATTTTGAATAGTGGGAATGGTGAAAAGTAGTACCTATTGTTCATGTAGAGTGGTACTTTCACTGCTCTTGTTCTAAATATTTTTGTCCCGTTTTCTTCTTCAACTGTGTTTTTAAAGGAAGTTCCTGGTGCTATTATCCAGATTTCATGATTTTTTTTTACTAGTTCTTGTGCAAGGTTATGTTGAGCTATTGCTCCGCCATCAATATTTGGATAATATGATTCTGTTGCTAGTAATATTTTCATATAATTCCAAAAACCTCTTCCGTGGTATATTATATATTGTGTTAATAAAATATCTTTTATTTGAAAAGATATGGGCTAAGCGCTGAGACAATAGTTCTAGGTGAAGCAAATACATCTGTTGCAAAGTATTGGTACCATCCACAGCTTCTTTTACATTTTTTCATGTCTGCTCTTGCTCGTTTGGCTTCTTTTGATTTTAAAAATTCCATGAATGATCCTTCTGTGAAATTATAGAGTCTTTGTCCGATGGTTCTACATGGATAGAATAGACCGCCATCAGAGTCAATTATGATTGAGGATGTTGAGCAGCCATGTGATTTGTTGATGTTGTCGAGAAAACCACGTGGTGTTGTTATTGTGTTTGGGTATTTCTTTTTAAGTCGTAGTATCTCATCTCTGAATTTTGCTGGATCCGGGTAGTAGTCATCTGTTCCATCTAGGTGACATGCAGGCATTACAACTGTTCTAGCGTTTACTCCATGGATTCTTTTTATTTTTTCTTCAAGAGCAGATGTTGTATCTTTTGTTACTACTATTTGTATGCATATCTCGGGCCCATAGCTTTGGAATTCTTCTAATCTGTCAAAAAATTCTAGGTTATCATGTCCTTCGTCTATGCTTATGTGTAAGTAGTCTATGTGTTTTCCGTATTCGTTCATTGGTCTTTTATCTAGTAAGTGACCATTTGTTGTGAAAAACAATATAAATGGTTTTTTATGCGCGTATTCTAGTATTTCTCCTAAGTCTTTTCGTACTAGTGGGTCTCCTCCTTCTAGGCTGAGTACTACTATACTTGAGTTTGCTATGTTGTCAATTACTTTGAAAACATCTGGTTTTTTTAGGTCTGGTGTGTCTTCCATCCATACGTTACAGAATCCGCATCTTAAGCTACATTTATGTGTGACTTTGTAGGATGCATAGAAGGGGTATATGCATTCTCTGGCTAGGCGGTTTTGTAGTGCATAGTATGTTGTTTTCAGGTATTTTTGTAGTGGTAGTTTTTTCATAATGGTTTCACGGATAATTTTTTGGGAATAGTTTTCTACAGATAAGTTTTTTGTATCTATGTTTTTTTTGGAAAGAACCATAAGTGAAATATATTAACGTTAAAATAACGTCAGTGTGAAAGAGAAGGGAAAAAAACAGAGGACTATGAAAATTCCGATTATTCTTAGTCTGACTCTTAGTCTTGTAATTATTTTGTTGATTTTGTATTTTACAGTTGATGCAAAAACTATTAATCAGTTGACTTCAACTCATATTAAATATGAGTTTTTTGCAATTGCTATAGGTTTGAATGTTCTTTATTGGTTTTTGTGGGGTTTGCGTCTTAAGGTTTTGAGTAATGCTATTGATAAGAATGTTGATATTGGTCTTTGGGAGTCTACTAAGATTGTTATTGCTAATCTTTTCCTTGCGGGTATCACTCCATCTATGGCTGGTGGTGAACCTGTTCGCATTCATCTTTTAAATAAGGAGGGTATGAATCTGGGTAGCTCTACTGCTGCTGTTTTGGGTGAGCGTTTGCTTGATGCTGTTTTTATGTTAGTCTTAGTTCCTTTTGCTTTTTTTATTTTTAAGGATAAGGTGTATCTGGCTAGTGGAAGTGTTGATGTTGAGCTTATTCGTTATATTAGTTATGGTTTGACTATTGGTGTGATTTTCTTTTTGATTTTGTTGGCTTTTTTTATTTATGCGATTATTCGACCTGAGAGGACTAAAGCTTTTTTGATTTTTATTAATAGTAAACTAAGTCGTTTTAGAAAAAATAAGGAGAAGGAGAGTAAGGTTATTAGCCGTATTAATAGTGAAGTTGATAATTTTCATAAAAGTATGTTTTGTTTTGTTGATGAAGGGCGTAAGGCTCTGTTTAAAGCATCTGTTATTACGGTTTTGTTTTGGTCTACTGGTTTTATGATTCCTTCTATGATTCTTATGGGGCTGGGTTTGCCACCGTTTTTTGTTGAGTCGTATGCTGCGCAGATTTTGTTGTTAGTTATTATTATGTTGCCAATCACTCCCGGTAGTGCTGGTATTACTGAGCTTGGTATAGGTGGTCTTTATGGTGTTCTTGTTGGTACGGGGCCGGGATCTTTGATAGGTGTTTTTATTATCCTTTATCGTTTTGTCACTTACTATATGAATCTTGTTGCTGGTGCTATTTTCCAGTATAGGATTTTTAAATCTGTTGCCTCATTTTCTTTGGATATGATTAACAAAAATAAGTGAATAAAAATGGTTTTTTATAGGGTGTTTATTGAGCGTCACATTTAAAAATAGGAAGAGTATTCTGGCATTCCTATGAAACAGGTAGAAAAATGTATTTCATGTGGTAAAGGGCTTCTTGCTGAAGGGGCTGCAACGTTCCCATGTCCAATGTGCGATGAAGTTATCGGTAGATGTACTAGTTGCAGAGAGCAGAGCGTGAAATATGTTTGTTCCAAGTGCGGATTCACAGGACCATAAAAACAATGTCGGGGGGAAAAGAGCTTTATGGGTACAGTAGTAGGAAATATACGTGTAATGCCAGCTGAAGTAATAGACGATGAAAAAATAAACAAAATGATTGAAGAAATCAAATTAGTAGTAAAACCACCTGCAAAAGTTGGAAATATACAAATTAAAAATGTTGCTTTTGGATTAAAAGGCTTAGATGTAACCATACTTATACCAGATAGCGCTGGTGGTCTTGACCCCGTTGTTGAAGAAATCTCAAAAGTTGAAAACGCGGATACTGTAGAAGTAACAGATGTAGGGTTGTTATAGAAAAGTATTATTTTTTATGCGGCTCTGCCTGGTTTTTTTAGGTAATCTGAGAATTTTCTAGTAGCTTCAATGCCCATCTCAGTTGGGTAATAAACAGGATATGCTGAGTTACTGGTGTCACCATCGATTAGTTCAGCTAGGAACATTTTTTTAATATGCCATTTAACGGTGTGATGATTAAGATTCAGAGCATTAGCGATTTCTAATAAATGTTTACCTGGGTTATCTGAGAGATAAAGCATAATGTCACGAGCGTTCTTATTTTTAAGAATGGATTCTGCGATGGCTTCTTTACGTGCCTCTACACCACCTTCTACAAGGTAGAAAACTTTTTTTCCACCAATATTACGGCTTCTTACAAGATTTGTTTGTTCTAGTTTACGTAGATGCCATGCAGCGTTACTAGGTTTAAGATTAAGCTCCCTGGCTATCTCACGGAGATGTGAACCAGGGCATTCATCGATGTACTCGTAGAGGTTTTTTCTAACCTCAGTATTAAGCACGTTTTCTGCGGTTACATATTTTATTCCACCAAATGTGAACAGTGCGATAATAGTGATTATTGCAGCAATGACAACTGCTATAGAAATACCAATAGTTGTATCAGGTCTAATCGCATCAGCTGCGACAACATTTTCTACAATAAAAAATGAAGAAAATAAAAACATGAACAGAATTATCATTAACCTTGTTTTAGCTTGCATATTGCATCCCATCTATACAAGTTTGTAAAGAAATATCTTTTTGTAACTTAAAAAGTTTACTTATGAGCAAAAAAACCAGTTATTTGGTTGTTTATGTTTTCAATTCTGATAAATCCAACTCGTTCAAATTGGATGATTTCACCTGTTTTTATTTTTGAGACTGCTTTTTCTGCGTAACCCTGGATTTTTTCAAGACTATCAGGGTTGTATTTGTCTTTTTTGTATATTAGATCTGGTACATAAACATTCATTTTTACATGGTCATTTGTTGTCCATTGTATTTTAGCAGAGCCTGGTATTAATTTTTTACCAGCGTACTCACCAGATATTTGTTTGTTTTTCTTTTTGATTTTAACATTGAAGAGATCTTTAAGTCTAAAAACATCATTGGTTTGTAGTTTTTCTAGGTCTGATTTTTGAATGTAGAACGTGTCATCGGTTTCTATTGTTCTACTACCTAGTTTTTTGTCACTTGGGTGTAAGTTTACTGGTTTTTTCATAGCGGGTGCGTTTTCAACGACTAGTTTGATGGGGTCTTTGACGAAGAAATAACGTTTAGCTATGGGGTCTAACATTTTTCTGTTAACTGATTCCAGTAGGCTGAATGATATATTTGATTCAACTTTGGATATTCCTTGTGATATCACGAATTGTTTGATTGCTTCTGGTAGTATCCCACGTTTTTTTAGGCCACGTAGTGTTGGTAGGCGTATGTCATCGTACCCTGAGACTAGTCCTTTGTCAATGAGTGGTTTGATTTTTCTTTTTGAAACAGGCATTCCTTGTATTGAGAGACGGGCGAATTCCATTAGATGCGGTTTCCTTAGTTTGAGCAGGTCGAGTAGTTTAAAGTAGCATTCATCTCGTAGTTCGTATTCTTTTGTTCGAAATGGATGTGTTACGCCGCTGAGGCTGTCTTCTACTGCTCCTGCGAAGTCATAGGTTGGCCATACACGGTATTTGTTACCATGGAGCGGGTGTGGTTTTTCAATTATTCTAAAAAGGGTTGGGTCTCGCATCGCGGTGTTGCCACAGGTCATATCGCCTTTTAGTCTGAGGATTGCGCCTTCTATTGATGATGATATCATTTCGTTCCAGAGGTCGATGCTGCTTTCACATTTATCATGTCTGCAGTCGCATTCTGTTCCATTGAAACGGCATTCTTTGATTTTTTCTGGTTCGCAGGTGCAAATGTAGGCGCCTCCTTGTTTTATTAATTGTTCCGCTAGTTTGTAATGTTTTTCAAGGTTATCTGAGGTGTTGTACTCCTCATCCCATTCGATTCCAAGCCATCTCAGGTCTTCTTTTTGGACATCATAAAACTCGAGGTTTGCATTCTCAGGGTTAGTATCATCAAAACGAAGTATGAACTTACCATCATACATATGGGCGTATTCATAGTCAACAATGGATGCTTTTGCATGACCAATATGAAGGTAGCCATTGGGTTCTGGTGGGAAACGTGTAACAACTTTTCCTTTTTCCGCGTTTGGAAGATCTGGTAGGGTGAAATCTCTTTCTTTTTTTTCTTTTTTTAGGAGATCTGGTGCGAGTTTTTCAAGTTTTTTAACTTGTTCAGCTGATGGGATTTTATTTATTTCTTTAACAACTTTGTTAACAATTGGTATAATGTCTTTTGGTGAGAAGCCTTTTTTTTGTAAAACAGCGATGACTTTGCCAACTACTGCTTTGGGGTTAGCTTTTCCATTAAATTGTACTGCGTTTTGAAGTGCATAGATCTGCGCGGTTTTTTGTATTGCTTCTTTAGACATAGTTTTTTACTTCTCTCTTTTTATTGAGTAATCTGCTAGTGCTAGTAGTATTTGTTTTGAATCTGAATCTTCTAGGATTTCCAGGGTTTTTTTTGCTTTGTTGCAGTAGTTTTCTGCGGTTTTTTTTGCGTATTCTATTGAGCCGGTTTTTTTGAATAGGTTGTAGACTTGTTTTACTTCTTTTTCTGTGGCTTTTTGATTTCCGAATATTTTCTCCAGGGTTTTTTTGTCTTCACCGGTGGCATTGTTGAGGCTGTGGACAGCTATTAGTGTTTTTTTTCCGTTTCGTATGTCGTTTCCTATGTCTTTACCTAGTGTGTCTAGGCTGCTGCTCATGTCTAGGTAGTCGTCATGTATTTGGAATGCTAGTCCCAGGGTTTTACCGTATTCGTTGAGTGCGTTGGTTTGTTCTTTTGTTCCTTCGCCTAGTATTGCGCCTGCTTCTGCGGAGAACATGAATATTACTGCTGTTTTTTTTAGTATCATTTCAAGGTATTCTTCTTCTTTGATGGTTTTTCTTTGTTCGAATTCTACGTCTAGTTGTTGGCCTTCGCATATTTCTCTTATGCAGTCTATGAATCCGTATTCTATGTTTTTGAAAATTGTGCAGTCACTGGTTATTTGATGCATTGCTTCGAAGGCTTTAGTGAAAAGTAGGTCTCCTGCTAGTATTGCTGCTGGTTCTCCGTATTTTATGTGTACTGTTGGTGTGTTTCTTCTTATTTTGGATTTATCCATTATGTCATCGTGTACTAGTGTGAAGTTATGGATTATTTCTAGTGCTAGTGCTAGTGGCATTACTTTTATTATGTCGCCTTTTACTGCTTCGCAGGATAGCATTGAGATGCATGGTCGTAGTCTTTTTCCACCTGCTAGTGGTAGATGTCTAGCTGCATCATAAAGGGTTTCTGGTTGTCCGTTACTTAGGAATTTTTCTAGTTGTTGGTTGAAGAAATCTGCTCTTTTGTTTAGTTCTTGTTTTAAATCCATAGATCTACACCAATATCTGACATCTTTGGGATGTTATCAATTCCTAGGAGGAACATTGCGGCTTTTAGCTCTTTAATAATTGTTTCAACCTCGGCGAGGGTGGCATTTTTACCTTGTGTAGCTGGTTTTAGTAGTGTATGTGCCATTCCTGCGGCTTTTGCACCAAGTGATAGTGCTTTTGCTACGTCAAGACCATTTCTGATGCCGCCTGTGGCGATAATTGGGAGTTCCCATTTAGTTGCATCTCCAACCTCCATTATGCAGGTTGGTGTGGGTGTGCCCCAGTTCCAGAATGTTTTGCCACCGCGTTCATGTAGTTTATCGTTTTTCATTTTAGCCCGGTAGTGTTCTATAGCTGCGAAGGACGTGCCACCAGCGCCTCCTACATCTATACCGGCGATACCGGTTCCATAGAGTTTTTCTGCGACGTTATATCCTATGCCAGCGCCTGATTCTTTTACAACAATTGGTGTGTCTAGGTTTTCTGCTAGTTTCGTTATTGCGTTGAGGCATCCTTTTGCGTGTGGTTCTCCTTCCCATTGGATAGCTTCTTGTAAAAAGTTTAGGCAGACGAATAAAACATCTGCATCTATCATTTTAACGATTTTTTTAGTGCTTTCAAGGGTTTTTTTAGGGCCCCATAGAACAATTTGGGAGGCTCCTATGTTAGCAAATTTTAGTGGTATGTCATAGTTTTTAATGACGGCATATGTTTCAGCTAGGTTTGGGTTTTCAATTGCGGCTCTTTGAGAGCCTACACCCATTCCTAGTTGGTATTTTTCTGCGGCTGTTGCAAGGTTCTCGTTGATTTCTTTTGCTTTTTTATAGCCACCTGTCATGCTGGCTATTATTATTGGTGCTCCGAGTTTTTTCCCAAAAAGTTTAGTATTAAGTTTGATGTCTTCTTTGTTTATTTCTGGGAGGGCGTTATGGATTAATCGGACGTCATCCCAGTAGTTATGGTTGAATTGTACATCTTCGCCTAATGAGATTTTTATATGATCATCTTTTCTACTTTCTGTTTGATTCATTTTTTCACTCCAGTGATGTTTGTGTATTTTGTTTTATGTCCGACTAGGGCATTGTATAATCTATCTGGTTTATTACCATTTAGTAGAACTGTGTCAATACCGGTTTGTGCGATGTTTTTTATTGTTTTTATTTTGCCTTTCATGCCGCCGGTTACATCTGCGTGTTTATCAGCGAATGTTGAGAGTTTTTCAAGTTCGTTTATTGTTGTTTTTTCGATGAGTTGTGCGTTTTTATTGATTTTTGGGTTCGCTGTGTATAGTCCATCTTCGTCTATTACGAATATTACTCTTTTTGGTTTGAATTGTTTAGCTAGTGTTTGTACTAGTAGGTCTCCTGAGCATATTGAGAAACCAAGTTTTTGGTCTAGTACTACGTCTCCGAAGGTTACTGGTGTAAATTTTTTTTGTAGGTATTCTTCGAAGACTTTGAAATCGATTTTTTCTAGTTCATGGTTGTTTAGTTTTACAATTGAATGAGGTGAGATTGAAACTGCTGGTATTTCTTGTTTATGAAGTGATTTTAGTACTAGGGAGTTTAGTGTTTGGACTTTTTCATGTGTGAGTGTGAAACCTTTGATTTGTCCCTGGTTTTGGTATCCTTGGTCTAGTTTGTATTGTTTTGCGAGTATATGGCCAAAGGATCCTGCGCCGTGGACTATTATGGTTTCTTTGTTGGCTTTTTTGATGTTTTTAGCTAAATTGTTCATTGTTTTTTCTTTAAAACAGCATTCTTTGGTTTTGTCTGTTATTACGCTGCCACCTAGTTTTATTATGAACATGGTTCTGCCTAATAAATTATTGATATAAAAAGGGTTTTCCTAGTATTGTGATCTTTATTTGTTTTTAAATGTCATCATTGTTTTATCTTTGTTTTGTTCGTGTATTAGCCATAGGGCTATTGGCATACCGTTTGTTGGATGTTGCATTGTCGTTTTTGTGAAGTTTTTGATTTTTTGTTCTTCTTTATGGTCGCTACTGCAGTCTTCACATATAAAATGTGTGTCTTTGAAGACGAGGCCAGCGGGATGTTCTGCTAGTAGAAATTTTTTGCTACATATTTCACAGGTTTTTTCTACCGTTTTTAGCACCACCAAACAGGTTTTTTCCTAGTTTTATTATCTATTAGGTGTTTATAAATGCAATTGTTGACTATGGGTTTTTTAGAAATACTTTATAATAGAGTTATCATTAACTCTTTTGTGGTGTAGGGAGAGTTATGGATTCAGGTTTAGCTACTGGTACTGTTGATGCTATGAACATTGATGGTATTGGTGGTAAGCCTAAGATTGCTTATTTTTCTATGGAGATTGGTGTTGATGAGAATATACCAGCTTATAGTGGTGGTCTGGGTATTCTCGCGGGTGACACGGTGAAGTCTTGTGCTGATCTTAATGTTCCTGTTGTGGCTGTGACTCTTCTGTCTGAGAAGGGTTATTTTCATCAGGAGATAGATAAGGATGGTACTCAGGTTGAGACGCCTATGGATTTTCTTGTTTCTGATTTTCTTAAGCTTCTTCCTAGTAAGAGTAGTGTTAGGATTGAGGATAGGAATGTTAAAATTCGTGCTTGGTATTATCCTGTGAGGGGTATTAGTAGCTATATTGTTCCTGTTTTTTTTCTTGATACTAATTTTGGGGAGAACAGTGATTGGGATCGTAGTCTTACTAAGTTTCTTTATGGTGGTGATACTCGGTATCGTCTTGGTCAGGAGATGGTGCTGGGTATTGGTGGTATTCGGATGTTGCAGGCGCTGGGTTATACTACTATTGATAAGTATCATATGAATGAGGGGCATGCTGCGCTTGGTACGTTGGAGCTTTATCATCGGTGTAACGATGTAGAACGTGTTCGTCAGCAGTGTGTTTTTACGACTCATACTCCTGTGGCATCTGGTCATGATCAGTTTGATCTTACTCTTGCTAGGCCTATGTTAGGTGATTTGATCCCTGATTTTCTTCTTAGTGATATTACTTTTGAGAATAGGTTGAATATGACACGATTGGCTTTGTTTTTTAGTCATTACGTTAACGGTGTAGCTAAGAAACACGGTGAGGTCTCGCGTATGATGTTCCCAGGTCATTCTATTGACTCTATTACTAATGGCGTTCATAGTGCTACTTGGGTTTCTGAGCCTTTTCAGCGTTTGTTTGATAAGCATATGCCTGGTTGGCGGAGTGATCCATATATTCTTCGTTCTGCTTTTAGTATTAACAAAAATGAGATTTGGGATGCTCATATAGCAGCTAAAAAAGATTTGATTAATTTTGTTAATAAACATTACAAGGTTGGTATGAATTTTGATGATTTTACTATTGGTTTTGCTCGTCGTCAGACTGCTTATAAACGTCCTGAGCTGTTGGTTTCTGATCCTAATCGTTTAAAGGGGATTGCTGCTGATGTTGGACCTGTTCAGATTATTTATGCGGGTAAGGCTCATCCCAAGGATAAATCTGGTAAGGATTCTATTAAAAAAATTTTTAAGGTTATGAAAAGCCTTGGTGATGGTGTAAGGATTGCTTTTATTCAGAATTATGATATGATAATTAGTAAAATGATGGTAGCGGGTGTTGATCTGTGGCTTAATACTCCTCGTCGTCCTAAGGAGGCTTCTGGTACTTCTGGTATGAAAGCTGCGCATAATGGTGTACCACAGTTTAGTACTTTGGATGGTTGGTGGCTTGAGGGATGTATTGAGAATATCACTGGTTGGGCTATTGGCTCTGAGAAAACTCAGGATATGGAATCTGATGATAATATTGATCGTTATGATTTATATGATAAACTTGAGAATTGGATTATTCCTAAGTTTTATAATGACCGGGATAACTGGATTCGTACTATGAGGAGTTGTATTGCTGTTAATGCGTCTTTTTTTAATACTAACCGTATGATTCAGCAGTATGT
>CAZGOD010000026.1:0-16423 GCA_964527715.1 uncultured Thermoplasmatales archaeon
AAATATTGTATTTATTATTTTGAGTCTCAAAATAATAAATACAATATTTATCTTTTCTGGTAATAGCTAAATGTTATTTACATCTATTCCACAGATATCACTTAATTCCTTATGAAGAGCAACAAGACGCTGAGCATACTCTTTATGGCCATTCATTAGAGCTCTCTTTATCTCTACTTCAACGTTTTGAAGTTTACAGTTGTCAACAAGGTTGTCAGCATGGCATACGATTTTTTCCTCTAAGGTCTCTGGAACATAATCCCTAGGAGGTAGACCAAGTTTCTCTGCCTCATCTCTTGGGATTCCCGCACCAATATGTCTCTCAATAATCTTTATAATACTCTCCGGTAAACCTAGTTTTTTAGCAATCTGAGCACCTTCAAAAGCATGACGAATACCATGTGTTTTTGAACGACCAATATCATGAAGAAGAGCACCAGGTTCAACAAGTTCAACATCAGCACAGGCTTTTTTTGCCATTCTAACCGCTACATCCTTAACAGCTATACAATGATTAACAACTGATTCAGAACACCCGTTTTCTATTAGAAGCTCAATACATCGCTCAGAGGATGGAATAGAACTCATAAGACAACCTATTTTTCTTTAGATACTACTTTTTTCCCCCTATTACAAGGTAGAATTTCTATTTTTCCATCAAATTTTCTCCCTAGCCACTTTCCCTCGTTGTATCTATCCAGGAAAATCGCGAGAGCTGCAACCTCTGAATGGGGCTGGTTACCAACTGAGACATTGAAATCCGATATTTCATAAATCCATGGTGGCACTTTTTCAGCACCTACCACCACAAGTAAATCCTTACTCTTATCAATCTCTTTAATCGATTTATCTAACCTGCCCCCATACATAGTAAGATGAACAACTATACCTTTCCAGTCTCTGATAATTTTTTTACTATTCACACCGGTTTCTATTTCAAATTCTCCTCCAAAACGATTACAAGTAGAACAAACTGTTTCCTCAATTTTTTTGTCATCTGTGTCTATAAAAATTTTATCAGCACCAAAAGCACGTGCAACAAGTGCTACATGAGTAGTTATGCGTTTATCACGGCTGATTCTATGCCCAATTCTTAAAATCGTTATCATATCAAAGGCAAAAAGGAAGATAAAAGAGGTGTATAAAAATTATTTCTTTTTGCTCTTATCAATAAGTTTATCAACTTTTTCATCCAGCTCTGAAATAGGTCTACGTGACCCTATTGTATGTAAATTGTCAATGTTTTCTTCGATAGTTTTTACATCTCTCCAGATTATTTGATCAACTGATGGGTTATTTCCTTTTTTAGAAGATCCTTTTTTTGATTTGGAATTTTTACTATAAAGTGTCTCATTATAATCTGCTAATGGTTCAAAATCTGCTTCTAATTCATTCTCAGGTTGAGTGTTTTCTTCTGTCTGTATGTTCTCCGCGGATCCTTCTAAAGATGATTCTTGATTTTCAATTTTTTCTTCTTCTGATTTAGATTTACCGAATAATTTCCATTTTGCCATAATGATTAAGCCTCCCAAATTATTTTGTTACCGAGTAAATGTTAACAATCTCTTTGTTGATAAATTTTTCTTTAAAAATATAAAAATTATTCTTTTTTCAGAAAACATTTAGATACAACATTCCATTTAAAGGTTTTGTAAATTGGGCTTATGGTCTAGTGGTTATGACGTCGCCTTCACACGGCGGAGGTCGCCGGTTCAAATCCGGCTAAGCCCGCTCTAACTTATTCAATGTTTACGTGGTAAGATTCACCGGGTTTCTTCTTCTCCTTCCTTTTAATGCTGACGTCGAGAATACCATTTTTATAGGTAGCCTTTGTAGTTTTAGGAATTATATCACATGTTAGATCAAGTCTTTTATGATACTTCCTATCAGGAGCATCAACCTTAATCTCAAGATGATCCCTTTTTACTTTAAGATCAATATCTTTTTTTTCAACACCAGGTATCTCAACTGTTACAGCTACATCGTTATCTCCTTCGATTATATCGGTAAGTGGTTCACGTTCCTCAGAGATAGTTGGCTGACCATCAGGGGTTTTAATAGGTTGATTGCCGAAATCCTCAATACGCGGGCGGCCATCAGGGCCAAACTGTATTTTAAAACCATGGACAACTGGTTTCCCTGGTTGGGCGTTAGAGAACATTTTCATCATTTCCTCAGTCATCTTTTTAACGTCACCCATGATTCTGTCATCATTGAACAAGTCTTTGATGAAATCATCATCAAAATCGAACGGGTCAAACGGGTTTCTTCGTCTTCTTCTGTTTCTATCTTCATCATCAAATGGGTCCATTAGTTTTACCTCCCTTATTTTTCCATATACACTTTGTATAGGAACCAATATTTAAAAGTTTCGATTTAAACGTTTTTATCTTAAAAGAGATTCATAATCTGAGATAGGAAATCACCAAAGATAAAAGCACATATGAAACCTGCTAGAAGCGGTATCATAAAAGGAATCTTAGGGGTAATCCATATCTCATCGATATTGTTTTTTTCAAATTCTTTTAATTCCTCTTCGATATCGAAATCCTTTGGCATGTAAACAAATTTTTGCTTACCATCTACTATTTTTTCTAATGGCCAGACAAATTTTTCTCTTGCTTTTTGAATATTCATTTTGTAACCTAAAAAACAATGTGGAAACTTAGGGGATCTTCTAACAATGTTGAATATGAAAAGTCCTAGAGGTATCAGTAGGAATATCAACAATGCGTTGAAAAATGGAGCCCAAGCATATGGTAATCTGGATTCCCATATTGGGAAACCCAGTATATCTGGTTTAATTGGTAAAAGTATAGCAAGTGCCATAATGGCTTTTGCATCAGCCCCTCCAAAGATTAAACGAAGTTGAAACATTATGTAAACTAGGACTATCATAACTGGAATGAATACAAGTTGATAAATTGTGTTACTTTCAAATGAGTTTGTCAGATATTGAACCAATAGCAAAATTCCACCAATTGAGCCCATTATAAGCCAGAGTATGTTTGATGCTCTCCGGGTTTTGACATCAGTAAGAGAGGCATATGAGAGTATTAATATCCCAGTAACTAGTCGTATTAAATCAAATAGTAATCTTATGTATTCGGCATCGTTCATCAGGCGACGATATGATTTAGAATATTATTAAATTAGTGATTTATTGTAAAATAATTTGGAAAAATATTATTTTAAAAAAAAAAAGAAAAAAAGATGAATGAGGTTATATATCTATTTTTTAGTGGTATGTCTATTCTGATATTTCAATAGCGCTGCTGTCGTAAGCGGCTTTTCCGGTTGATTTCTGAATGACTTTTACATACCAGTCGCCGTCTCGAAGTCCTTTGTTGAGGGTATTATTGTATAGTCTTAGAGTATCTCCAGAGCCGATCTTTGAGTCACCGTTTTGGTCTATCCATTTGAACTCGGATGTACCTGGACCTGTCAGATCTATATCCCATGCAGTACCTGCACTAGGGGCTGCATTGGTATAGACGGTATCATTGTTATCGGTAATAGTTATTCTTGCATCATTAGCGCTTAATGTATCTCCTGCAAGGGAGATTTCTATATTCTTATTTTTTGTTTCTATAGTACCTGTTATAATAGGCGCTGTCTTTGGGGTTGGACTGAGCATGCCACTTACATAGACATAAACCGTTGCAGCAATTGCTACTGTTATAGCAACCATAAGAATGACACCAATAACAGCAGATACTGCTTCCTTATCTTCTACAAATTTTCTATTTGCTTTCATATCCCATTCTCTCCTAACTTATATATAAGCTATCTAATGGTAAATAACACAAATGGTATAAAAACTTTTTGACTTTTAAAGTCAGAGGACCCTCAATCACCCTGATTTTCATTGGGTTTTTCCTTTCATACCAAGACGTGCCATCCATTTTATCTAGCGATTTATAAATAAATAAAAGTATTTAAATATTCTCCACAAAAATAGACAATATTATTTAAACCTTCCTGAAATGAAGATAAAAATGATAAAAAACACGAAATATAAAAATTCCTAAAATACCTAAATTACTCAATAGAAAATTTTATTAGAACAATATATACTTACATGTTTACAAAAAAATGGGATGCCGCAAAAATAGTTAGTTGTAGTGCATCTACTAAATCGATGGAGATTTGGTAAGAATGCGTAATCAAAAAAATTATAAAAAAAATAGTTCAGAAATAGATGTCTTTTTAACAACAGAGATGGGGCTTTACAACTACCTTAAAGGAAAAAACATAAGATTCAACCCCCAACCATTTTCAAATCCACAACATCCAAAAAAGAAAAAAAGAGATATAGCCAGTCACAATCTCGTTGATTTACACATAGAAATCGTAAAAAAAATAGATGCCCTCCTGTTAGAAAACGAAAAAAATAGTAACAATAAAGCATCAAACATTCCCAAAGAAAGATTAGCATTTCCCCCGGTAGAAATACGCGACATCTCACAAAAGAAACCTGAAATGCCAAGTTTCAAAACAGAGATAGAATTAGAAAATATAACCAACCAACTAGCTCGAAATGAAAATCTAGGTAAAACAAAGCTAACGACTTTAATTGAATCAGATTTAGTACAAAAAAGCGATGAAAGCCCCAATAGTTTAATGATAAAAGATGATGAAACATCTCAAAAATTAATGACAGGTTTTGCAAAAGTAAAAGTTAGAGAAAAAAGTAATGAAACAAAACCAAAAAAAACTCAACCAGCCAATATAAGTAAAAACAACAACCATGTAACAAAAACAAAAAAAGAATTAGAGAAAACAAAACAAGAGATCGAAAAAAAGAAACAAGAATTAGAAGAAGCTGAGAAACAAGCAAAGAAAAAAGAAGAAGAACTGAAAATAAAACAGAAAGAGAAAAGTGAAAAAGAAAAAAAGGATGAAAAGTTAAGAGAAATAAAAGCGAGAAAAAAAGAGAAGGAATCCGCAGAAAAAGCTAAGCTGGAAAAAAGAGAAAAAAAACTGCAGGCAAAAAAAGAATTAACAGAGGCTAAAATAAGAGAGAAAGAGTTAAAACTAAAGAAAAAAGAAAGAGAAAAAAAGAAAAAATTAAAAGCAAAGGAACAACTGAAAGCTGAGAAACTAGAAAGAATCAAAGAGGATAAAAAAACCAAGGAAGAAAAACTTAAAGAAAAAACTACTAAGAAAAAAGAGACAAAACCAAAGAAAACTGTCGCTGAAAAAAAATCAGGCTTATTTTTTGGCAAAAATGATAATAAAAAATCTAAGGACAAAAAACTAAAAAAGAAAGCGAAAAAATTGAAAAAGAAAAATGAAAAACTTAGATCTAAAGAAGAAATTAAAAAAGAGAAGACTAGCAAAGAAGAGTCATTTGACTCGAAGAAAGAAATGGACGCTTTAGTTTTAAAAGAGAAGTTATTGGATGAAGATGTCAAAAAACTTCTTCCAATAATTGATAATCTCCTTGAGAAACTCCCTGATGAGGTTATAGATGAATTTGCACAGTCTGATGATTTTGAATTATATGAAAAAGTGATGACGAAATACAAAAATAAGTGATGTTTATGGGATTACTTGAAAAAGCACAGCAGAAAAAACAGTTACTTCAAGAAACTGAAAAACAAGAAAAAACTGTTTCAGCTAAAAAACCAGAGATCATTATGGCCTCAGGTCTATTAGAAAAGGCTAAACAGAGGAAAAAAAAACTATCTACGAAATCGAGTGAAACTAAAAAAGTAGAAAAAACAGTAGAAACTGAAACAGGTCAGGTTTACAAGGGAATTAAAACTGGAACTGGTAAAAAAGAAGTCATTGAAGAAAAAAAAGGGTTTGGATATAAAGGTCTGGGCCGTAGACAAATTGTTTTTGATGATATTATAAACGAATATGTTTATGAAGTTTCTGAACCAGTTTTAAACGAAGATGAAATGGAGATAAAAAAAGAGATTTCCCGTTTGTTTAAAATGCTCGCTGATATCAATATCACAGGTACAGATGAAGAAGAGAAAGAAAAATATCTTGATGAAACCCTGGGACAATTAGTTATTGATAATAGTATAAAATTTGGTCCTAAACCGCATAAACCCGCTGAATCTGAAGAACTCAGTGTTTTTGCTAAAATAAAAAACGTATTTAAGAAAGATAAAAGAATAAAAGTAAAGAAAGAGAAAAAAGTCAAAAATAAATCGAAAAGAAAACTTTTTTCATTTAAAAACAAAAAAGATGGAGACAGTAAATCAAAGTCTGGTTCATTTGTCAGAAGAAGAGAATTAACTGAGGAAGAAAAAAAATCAAAGGATAAAATTTTTTATCATATTTTCAGAGAGTTCCTTGGATTTGATAGAATTGATATTTTAATGAATGATGAGGGAATAGAAGATATATCTTGTGATGGTGCTGAGGTTCAAATTTTTATTTATCATAAAAAATATGATGCTATTTCTACTAATATAAAATTTAGTGATGACAATGAGCTTAATTCTTTTGTAGTACGTCTCGCGCAGATATGTGGTAAGCAGATATCTATTTATTCTCCTATTGTTGATGGGAAGCTCCCTGACGGCAGTAGACTTCAGACTACTCTCGCTAGAACTGTTACTAGGCCTTCTACTTTTACTATTCGTAAATTCAAGGAGAACCCATTGACGCCTGTTGATCTTATTGGTTATAAGTCACTTTCTCTTGATATGGCTGCGTATTTCTGGATAGCTATAGAAAAAGGGGCATCTATACTATTTTGTGGTGGAACAGCTAGTGGTAAAACCACGGCGTTAAATGCTTTATCACTTTTTATACCACCGCAGCACAAAATCGTAACAATTGAGGATACACGTGAACTTAATCTTCCTCATAAAAATTGGATAGCAGGAACAACTCGGCAGGGTTTTTCAACATCTGATGATAAAACAGGTAAAGATATTGACATGTTTGACCTCATCCGTGCTGCTCTCAGGCAACGTCCTAAAGTCGTCATGGTCGGAGAAGTAAGAGGAAAAGAAGCATATAGTCTTTTCCAGGCTATGGCTACGGGGCATACGTCCTATGCAACCGTTCACGCTAGTGATATACATACACTCATACAGCGTTTGGAGAACCCGCCGATATCACTCCCACGTGCATTACTCACTTCACTTGATGTCATAGTATTCCAAAATGCTATTGATATCGCGGGTAAAACAGCTAGAAGAATGACAAGTGTTACAGAGGTTATAAAACTGGATCCGGATACTAACCAGCTTATTTTCATGGAACCTTTCAGATGGGTTTCAAAGATGGAGGACAGGTTTGAAGCAAGTGGGAATAGTAAAATACTAAATAATATCACGCTTCAAAATGATTGGACAGATGAACAAATGAATGAGGAACTTAAAAACAGGAAACTAATATTACAATGGATGAGTAAAAAAAATATTAGAGATTACAAAGACGTTGGTAGAATTGTATCTGATTACTGTAAATACCCGGAACAAGTATTGAAGAAAGCGAGGGAGGAGCTTAAAAAGTGAAATCAACGAAATATACAAGGTTCTGCCGACAGCTTCTCTCAAATGTTTTTGAACGATTTAATATCAGTGAAACAACAAAAAACAGATTACTAGAAAAAGCAGATATAGCAATGGTATACAAAGAATATTATTCTATGGTTCTAATGAATATCATTATCGGTTTTATTTCAGCATTTGTTTCCACAATAGTCCTATATCTCATCGTTCCTCATGATATTACGGCATTATTAATTCTAATTGTATCATCCATGGCGCCTGTTGCCATAGGATTATATTATATTAGTTTACCAACGTCAAAAGCTAAATCGAGAGGAAAAAAAATTGATCGATATATGCCCTATGCTACCAACTTTATTAACACAATGTCTGTCGCTGGTGTTTCACCCGCAGAAATATTTGAAGCACTTTCATCAGTAGAACTATATGGAGAGATACAAAAGGAGGCACAGAAAATTACAACAGAAATAAATATGATGGGTATCGATACAATAACCGCGTTAAAAAACGCTATAAGTATATCCCCCTCAGAAAAATTTAAAGAATTTGTTCAAGGCATTCTAGCTGTTATACAATCAGGTAGTGAACTTGAACCATATTTCGATAGATGCGTTGAAAAATACATGAAAGATGATCTCATAGATAGAAAAAAAAACCTGGATTCACTCGCGATCATGGCAGAATCATTCGTTGTAACAGTAATAGCATTCCCCTTGTTTTTAGTAATTATTATGTCAGTAATGGGGCTTACCAGCGGAGGAATAGACTTCGTCTTCATGGGCCTCATAGCACTAGTAATTCTACCGCTTGCCTACTTCGGATTTTATGTAATGATGAGTTCAGGTATGGGTAAAGAAGTATGAAATTCCCGATTAGAATCAAAAAGTATAATGCAAAACGTCTATACGGAAAAGATACAATACTCTACATAGTTTTAGGAGGCTCTCTAGGTTTCTCAATATTATTATTTTTACTCGGAGTTTTCTCTTTTATTGGAATTAATTTCTTCAATGAAAGAATGATTTCCGGGATGGATTTCATAGTATTCGGCTTACTCTCAGCTATAGGGCCAATAGGATTCTACAACCATATCAAAGCAAATAGAAAAAGAAGAGTTGAAGAACAACTCCCTGATTTCCTTAGAGAGATAAGTAGTTCGACATCATCAGGTATGACTGTTTTTGATGCGATAAAATCCGCTGCGGAAGGCGATCATGGAAAACTAACACCTGAGCTTCAAAGAATGTCTGCTCAACTATCATGGGGCATACCAGTTAACGAAGCATTGGAGAATCTTGCTAAAAGAATCAACACGGACTCTGTGAAAAGAATTGTGGTAACAATTAATAAAGCACTTGAGATTGGTGGAAATACCCCTGCAGTTTTTGAAGCAGCAGCAAAAGAAATAGATCAGAATAAGCTTGTAGAACAACAAAGAAAAGCTGAGATGTCAATGTACAGTATTGTAATCTTTATCAGTTTTTTTGTTTTTCTAGCTGTTATACTTATAATAGACAAGACTATTTTCGCTGAGTTTTTTAAAATGCAATCCCAATTAGCTTCGGCTCAATCAAGTGTGGCTAATACTGCAATGAGCGGTATAGCAGATATAGACCCAGACATGTTAAAAAACATGTTTTTCCTGTTTGTCCTCGTTCAGAGTGTAGGCGGTGGTTTACTCGGTGGGTTCATGATGGATGGTAGACTTTCATCTGGTGTAAGATTCGGTTTTGTACTTATATTAGTTTCATTTTTTATTTTCAAATTCATGTTCTAATAGATATTTTGGCAATATGCAAAAATGACACAAAGAATATTTATATTAGAATATAGAGAGAAATTACATGGGAGAAGGGAAAGATGAGAAGATTCAATTTGTTTAGTGATAACTATGCAGTATCAGAATTAGTAGGCGGCCTGATTCTGGTTGTTATCGCTGTTATCTCTTTTGCTTTGATTTACACTTACGTTTTACCCTCTCCTGCAGAAGATAAAATAAATGTTAAAATAAGTTGGGATATAAGTGAGGATGGAATAGTTATTTTACATCATAAAGGTGGGGAAACAATTGACTCATATAAGATATCTGTTAGTTATTCCGATGGCGATTTTATAGGTTCAGAGGTTTACCGATCGCCTTGGAAAATAGGTGAAAATATCTATCCACTTGAAGATATTACGGATATAAAACTTGTAAATGAAAGCATTAAGCTTAGGATTATTGTTTATAGTCTTAATGATGATGGGAGTGAACAAGAAGTTTTTGATAAAGAACTGTATGGAAAAATCGATGATAGTCAAGATGTTGAAGATCCTATGTTGATTTCAAGTCTTAGAACGAATACAATAGATGAAGATTTAATATGTTATAATTATACTATAGAACCAGGTATTGATGCATTATCATACATCTATAATTGGAAGGTTAATGGTAACTCTCTTACAAATCTTTTAATGCCATTTGACACAAATAGTCTAGTCACTACAAGAGATTATTCAGGCAACGGCAATGATGGAACAGTCGCTGGCCCAACATGGAATGGTAATGGTGTAGTCAGTGGCAGTTATCAGTTTGACGGAGTTGATGACTATATTTCTCTTCCTTATTGTTTCGACGGTGATTATGTTGATGAAATCACAGTTGAGACCTGGATAAACACTAGCTCTGTAGATCCTGTTACTATTAGTTCTTTTGACAAATTGCAGTATTGGGGAATCGATATCGTTGATGGAAAAATTATATGGACTACAGCTGTTAATAGTGATATAATGGAGACAATAGGAGACTCAATTGTTAACGATGATACATGGCATCATATAGCTACAACTTATGATTCTTCTACGGGTGAATGTAAAATTTTCGTTGATGGGGAGGAAGATGTATCTGAAGTTGGACATCTCCCTGGTGAACAATTAGGAGATGGTAGTATACCTAATGGGTTCATTGGGAAAAACAGTGTAGAGACCATAGAAGGATCATGGGATATTTTAACTTATGATGATTTTGAAGATGGTTTTGGAAATTATACTGATGGAGGATGGGATTGTGATTTGTATACAGGCGGAACTTATGCCCATCAAGGGAGTAATGCTGCGAATATAGATGACAACTCAGGAACCAGCTCTTCTTTTTACCATACAGATGGGATAGATGTTCATACACCGGGTTATAGCTCAATTAAAGTTGATTTCTGGTTTATAGCGGTAAGTATGGATTTCAGAGAAGATTTTTGGGTAAGATACTATGATGGTAACGAGTGGCAAACTGTAGCTGATTATAATTCAGAAGAAGAGTTTGACAATGGCGAGTTTTATCATGGAATTGTCTGGATTAATGAAACAGATTATAATCTTCCAACTAATATGAAAATACGTTTTCAATGTGACGCAAGTGGCGACTGGGATGACGTCTATATAGATCAAATATACATTAATGCAACCACTGATACTATAAAAATAGAGAACTTCAGTGGAAGAATTGATGAATTCAAAATTTATAATCGCGCATTTTCTGCTGAACAGATTTATCAAAACTATCTTTGTACAAAAGATGGATTTTCAGATAAAAGTGTTATAGTTTCTGATGAAACATCCTTAGGGGAGATTTGGAGTTGTACTGTAACACCAAATGATGGAACACAGGATGATACAGAAGTTAACTCTAATACTCTGCAAATAGTTGGTTATGGGGGAGGTGGATAATAAATGAATAGAAATATTGTTATTATTATTGGGATAGGTATTTTATTCTCCAATATTTTTATTATATTGCCATCTGAAAAAGTGGATGCGGGTTCATATGATGGTCAAGATCTTGCACTCGCTATATTATCAAATGATTCATGGTTAGTAGATTCTTCATACACGGACAAAGATCAATCTGGACATAGACAAGCCATTGTACTTTCATCACTTGGAACCATGTTACCTACAGATGGCTCAACATTTGCACTTTTTAGCACGGGTATAGCCGGCACTAGCATAATCACCACAGATGAAGAGAACCCTGGTGATGAAAGAGGCGAGTGGTTCGAAGGGGGGCAAAATGGGCATCCTCGAGATGAGGCAACGCTAACTATGACGCTACAAGTACCGCCGTTTATGCATTATCTATATTATGATGTGCAATTTTTCAGTGCAGAGTACCCTGAATATATTGGTACAGAATTCAACGATAAATTAACTGTAACTGTGAATTCACCATCAGAAGGTACATCAACCTATTTTTTTGATATTAACAGTGGATATTTCGTTCTAGACTCAGATGGAATATCTGGGACAGGTTTTGATATTTATGCTAGAAGTGGAAATCCTGGCGGTATTGATGTGGTAGATAGAAACCCACGGCATCCTGGGGAGGATGCAGGCGCATCAGATCTAATCACGATAGGTGGTGAAACACATCCAGTTTCACCTAATGAACAAATAACAGTTACAATTAATATCGAAGACTTTGGAGATAACCTAGTTGATAGTGCCGCTTTTATCGATAATCTCCAATTTTCAGGATATGCAAAAACTGAGATAGTCGCTCGTAAAAGAGCAGAGGATCTAAATAGAGAGCCACTTGAATGCGGTGATACAATAAGATACACAATTACAATTAGTAACATGGGAGATGCAGATCAAAGTAACAATCCGGGTAATGAATTCGAAGATTTCATACCAGATAATACAACCTTTGTACCTGGCTCCACTGCAGCAACATCTGGCATAATTAATTATGATTCAGGGGAGAATAAGATAACTTGGAATGGTGGAGTACCTGCTGAGAGTGCCGTTTCATTGACATTTGATGTAACTGTTAATGAAAGTTTAGAAAATGCAACATTGATATCTAACCAGGGGACAGTATACTGGGATAGCAACGAAGATGGAACAAACGATGCCACAGAGTTAACAGATGATGCATATGTCGATGATGGTATTGATCAGGATGGAGACGGAGAGACAGATGATGATGATCCAGTAAATCTTTATGTTTTTGTTTATGATTTTCCTTCAAGTGTAGGTGAAGATTTTTCTGATGATGTTGTTGGTGGAAATGCTACTGAGTCATATTGTGGTCGTGAATGGTTTGAAACGAGTAATAGTGTAACTGGTAATGTTTTCGAAGTTGCATCTGGGTATTATTATTCCACTGATAATTCTTATAAGTCAAAAATCAGAGCATCTGGTAGTCCACAGTATTGGAATTACACTTTATCGGAGCTTGAAAGTGATCTTAATTGGTGGGAGATATGGTTTACTTGTGGAGATACAAGTGAGGAATATGATTTGTATCTTGATTTTAAAAATAGCAATGGAGAGAATATAGCTAGATTAAAATTCGAATATGTACAAGAAGGCGATAACGCACCAACTGACTGGGTTTTAGAGTTGTATTATTTGGATCCAGTTTTGGATTGGACTCGGCTGTACTCAGATTACGCAGGTGGCTATCTGCGTAATAGCTGGTATGAAATTAGGATTGCGAAAAATGGTGAGGATTTCATTGATTATTCTCTAAATCGCTCTGGCGTTGGATCAGTAGATTTTTCAACAGGAGGCAAGCTTGGCGCTCCGTTTTCAGATTTTGCAAGAATCGAATGGGCTAGTACTAAGAATCCTGTAGTCTGTCCAATGTTTTTCTGGGATGATCATACAATTGGGTTAAGTTAAAGACTAGATTATAATATATTATATTGTTAAAGAAAGGATGGTGAATAATATGGAGAGAGAATTTAATAAAAATCTATTCATTATGTTGTTAAGCATTATGATTGGTGCAGTTATTATTACTTATTTTGCTGCAGATATTGTAAATCGTTCAGCTTGGGACGAAAAAGAAGAAGGATATAAGGGCGAAATTAAAGATATTAAAAGTAAAAATGAAAATTTTACCAGTCGTTTTATCACATCAACAGTTATTTTAGACAAAGCAAGAGAAGACCGAGCTTTTGGTAACTATCATTTTGATTTAGCGTTTTTATGGTATCGAAGTGCTCTATCTGAAACGAACATTACATTATTTGACTCATATACGTCATGGGGGATAAATAATTGTACAGAAGCTATGCCAAATTATTATAATTCACATAACAACTTTAAGGAAGCAAAAGAATATTTTGACGATACAAAATCTCATACAGAACACCCAAAATACGTAGAAATTCTAGATATATATGTGAATTTAACAAAATCTGGCTCCAGGTTAACCATGTTACGATATGATGCGAGTAAATATCTCAAATATTTAACAGAGAATCTAACAATCAAATTATTAAATAACACCCTAATGGTTGGATATATGGAGAATATAACAGATATCTTGTTTTTATTTAATCAATCAATGGAAGGTTACCAAGGTGAGTTAGATATCTATGAAGAGTATCAAGATGAAATCGATGAATATGAATTCTTTGATGAAATTAGATAATTTAGGAAAAAATTAAAGAAAGAGTTCTATTTACTCCCTTTACTAAAAAATTTCAGATTTTGCCCTGGTGGTGTAGTGGCCTATCATCCGAGCCTGTCGAGCTCGGGACTCGGATTCAAATTCCGGCCGGGGCGCTCAGTATATTCTAAATTTTTGTATTATTGCTATTTTTACAGAAAGAGTATAAATATTAATACAAAGAAACATTATGTTATGGTGGGTGGTGAAAAATGAAAAAAACTTTTACACTAATTATGGTTGGCATAGTCTTTCTTAGTTTTTTCACTATTTTTTACTCATTTGAAACATGTCAAGCAGCCACATTACATGTTGGTAGTGGACAAACGTATTCAACAATTAAAGATGCAATCAATGACGCAAATGAAAATGATACAGTTTACGTTCACAGTGATACATACAATGAAAACTTAGTGATAAATGAATCCATTACATTAACTGGAGAAGGAAGTGACACTACAACTATACAAGGCAGTGGTGATCATACAGTAAAAATCACTGCTAATGATGTATCGGTTTCCGGTTTTACAATAAATAACGCAGGATTAAGCAGTAGCTATAGCAGCGTTTTCTTAAACTCTGCATCAGGCTGCACTATTAAAAATAATATTATTAAAAACAGTGGAAACGGGGTATATCTAGTAAGTTCAAATAGTAATACTATAGAGGATAACACAATAGAAGACAACAACTATGGAATATACTTATCAAACTCAGATAGTAACACAATTAGAAACAATGAAATTCGAGATAACAATGTCAAAGGGGTCCATATAACATCAACATCTTCCGGCAATACAATTTATCTGAATGATTTCTTAGATAACACGTTAAACAATGCTTACGACTTGGGTAGCAACAGTTGGAGTTATAATTTTCAGGGAAACTACTGGGATGACTATGATGGTGTAGATGAAAGTCCGGAGGATGACATTGGTGATACACCTTACAGTATTCCAGGTGGTAGTAATAAGGATGAATATGTATTAGGAATTTTTCAAACAACAAATCAGAAACCAATTGCAACCATTGTTTCAATAAACCCAACTAGTATAACGTACGGTGCATCAGTATCTTTTGTCGGCCTTGGAGATGACCCTGATTCAGGTGATTATATCACCGCGTATAGTTGGACGTCTAGTAGAGATGGATCTTTAAGCAGTAGCGATTCTTTTAGCACCTCAAGTCTCTCAGTTGGAACACACACAATATACTTCAAGGTTAGAGATAACCATAATGAATGGTCTACAGAAAAAACATCACAAGTAGCTGTTTCATCAGGCCAGAGTCAAAAACCAACTGCAAATATCGTGAAACCAAATAATCCTACAGCGATTTATGGAAACGCTGTTGAGTTCCAGGGATATGGAACAGATGATGGCATGGTTGTAGGATATAGCTGGCGTTCTAGTATAGATGATGTATTGAGCGGGGAGAAATATTTCATAAAAAAGGATTTAACAATCGGGGAGCATATTATTTATTTTAAAGTTAGAGACAACGATGGGCAGTGGTCAAACGAGGTTTCGACTACTCTTACAATTGAACCTGATCCAAATGCAGAAAACAACCCATCTACAGCTGATGCCAATGGCCCCTATTTTGGCTATGTTAATGTTTCGCTGCCATTCGATGGTTCAGATTGCTCAGACCCCGATGAAGGAGATAGTCTAACTTATACTTGGTACTTTGGTGATGGAAATAACAGCGAAGAGATTTCACCTACACATATTTACGCTTCTAAAGGGAATTATACTGTTATATTAACAGTAATTGATAGTCATGGAGAACAAAATACTGCTACAACTTATGCAAATATAACTGAACAATCAATTGATAATGGCAAGAGTAAAAATAAAAAAGACAAGGGCATCCCTGGTTTTGAACTAGTTTTTGTTTTGATAGCAATAGCTGTTGTTTTAATGATAAGAAGATTTAAAAAATAAGAAAAAATTGTAAGAATGGTTTGACAGCGTACCGAGAGCCTAAGGATTTCAAGCAGTGAAGCTTACCCCAAAAGACTCCCGAAGGAATCAATCAGGGCTCTCCACCTAGTCCAAAGGTTCAAGCCCTCTTAAGAGGGTGATCTTCCCATGAGCTCGCGCATCATAGTTACGAGGATTACGCAGGTGGGCTTAACTGCCGGGTTCGAGATGAGACCGGGTGTTTCCCCACCGCTTTGGCCGTCAAACCATCTTTACTCTAAATATGGATTTTTATGCAACCTGTTTAACGATTGAACCAGTGAATGAGCTTTTAGTAGCTACAGGCTGAACATGTCGCCGAAGCTTCATGCTTACACCTTAGCCCTATCAAACGAATCTTCTATTCGAGCTCTATGATGCCTCGTCTCAGGGTGGGCTTCATGCTTAGATGCTTTCAGCATTTATCCCTTAAAGCGTGGCTGCCCAGCATTGCCCTGTCGGACAACTGGTAAACTAGTGGCTTCAGACCCCTGTTCCTCTCGTACTAAAGGGTCTTTCCCCTCAGGCATCAACGCTTC
>CAZGOD010000027.1:0-16392 GCA_964527715.1 uncultured Thermoplasmatales archaeon
GTCTGAAGTTCTCTAAGTCTTAATGCAGCGGTTTTTCCTTCATAGAACTCTGCTGCTTCGGCCATCTTTTTTGAAGCCTGAAATTCTCCATCTGCAATAATTATTCTTGCACGTTTTTCTCTTTCTGCCTCTGCTTGTTTTGCAATAGCCCTGAGCATTTCTTCAGGTAACGCGACATCTCTAATTGTTACAGCTGAAACTTTTATTCCCCAGGGGTCTGTTCCCTGATCAATGAGTGTTTGCAAGCTTTTGTTTAGTTCTTCTCGTTTTGATAACAAGTGGTCAAGGCTTTCTTGCCCAAGAACATCCCTAAGTGTTGTCTGTGCTAGGAGACTTGTTGCTACATCGTATCTTTGAACCTCAATAACTGCTTTCTGTGGATCTGTTACTCTAAAATATACTACGGCGTCAACATCTACAGTAACATTGTCTTTAGTGATCACTCTTTGTTTTGGAACATCTATAACCCGCGTTCTCAGATCAAGTTTTATTATACTATCTATTATTGGTATTACAAAAACAAGACCAGGTCCTTTTATCCCAAGTAGTCTTCCCAGTCGGAATATGACGATTCTCTGATACTCAGCCATGATTTTTATTGCTGACGCAAGTATCATCAATAAAAAAATTACTATTATTATCAATATATACATTAATGTTTCTGGCATAACTTTTACCTCCAGAAGGGCAAAAGTAATTTGTGTTATTAAGTGTTTCTGTAAGAGACAAGGTAAACAATTTTATTATATGACAACATACCATATGGAGGCGGGAAGAGGCTATGTCTGAAATCACTAAGATAAAAGCAAGAGAGGCCTTGGATTCTAGAGGGAACCCTACTGTTGAAGTAGACATAATTACTGAAAAAGGTATTTTTCGAGCGATGACTCCTAGCGGAGCAAGCGCAGGTCAACATGAAGCCTTAGAACTTAGAGATGGGGACAAAACAAGATATCTTGGAAAAGGGACATTGAAAGCTGTTAAAAACGTTAATGAAAAAATTGCTCCTAAACTTATTGGAATGGATTGTTGCCATCAGGAAAGCATTGATAATATAATGCTAAAATTAGATGGCACAGAAAATAAGAGCAAATTTGGTGCTAACGCAATACTACCTGTTTCTATAGCTGTAACGAAGGCAGGTGCTGCTTCTAAAAATATTCCTTTATATATGTATATAGGAGAGATATTTGGTGTTATACCACATAAGTTACCTGTTCCTATGTGCAATGTAATAAATGGTGGTAAACACGCAGGGCAGGAGAATTCTATACAGGAACATATGCTTATGCCTACTGGGGCAAAATGCTTCTCTGAAGGCATAAGGATGGTCTCTGAGTCTTACCATCATCTTGCAGAAATTCTTAAAGAGAAGTTTGGTGCTGGAGCAATACTCGTTGGTGATGAGGGTGGCTTTGCTCCTTCAAAAATCACTGATGTAAATGAGCGATTGGATTTAATGCTTAAAGCTGTTGAAAATGCAGGATATAAGGATATGATGAAAATAACGTTAGATCCTGCTTCAAGTGAATTTTTCTATGACGGTGTTTACAAAATTGGTAAAAAATCTTTTTCTGGAGATGAAATGGTTGATTTTTATGTTGATCTTTGTAAAACATATCCAATTATCAGCATAGAGGATGGCCTCGCGGAGGATGATTGGGATTCCTGGGTAGAAATAACAAAGAAACTAGGAACTAGGGTCCAAATAGTAGGTGATGACCTGTTTGTAACCAATACAAAAAGGATACAAAAGGGAATCAAACTTAGAGCTGCAAACTCTGTTCTAATTAAATTGAACCAGATTGGGACTGTAACTGAGACTTTAAACGCTATTAAGATGGCACAGGATCAAGGATGGACTGCTGTTGTGAGCCATAGGAGCGGGGAAACAGAAGACAGCTTTATCGCTGATTTAGTAGTGGGGACAAGTGCTGGGCAGATAAAAACTGGTGCACCGTCTCGCAGTGATAGAAATGCAAAATATAACCAGTTACTCCGCATAGAGGAAGAACTTGGTAAAGAAGCAGAGTACCTGGGTATAGATTTTCGTATAGACCATCTAGCATAAAAATTTTTAAAACCCTTTTATATATCGGCAATCAAAGGGGTATTCATTATGAGAGTACTGATAACTGATAAAATGGCTGAGGAAGCCAAGCAGCTTTTAAAAGACGCAGGTCATGAGGTTACCTTTGATGAGATGGATCATGATACACTTTTGAAAGAGATAGGTAAATACGATGCTCTTATGGTCCGTGGGAGAACAAAAGTTGTAACAGAAATAGTAAAAGCTGGTTCAGAAGGGAACCTGAAAGCAATCGGTAGAGCAGGTATCGGAGTTGATAATGTAGATATTGAAACAGCAGGTAAACAGGGCATCCCTGTTGTTAATGCCCCAACAGGAGCGACTGCCAGCGTTGCTGAGCTAGCTCTTGCACATATGTTAACTCTTTCAAGGAATATTACAAAAGCAGATAGTACAATGAAAAGAGGTGAATGGGTAAAAAAACAACTCAAAGGAAACGAGTTGAATAGTAAAACACTTGGTTTAATTGGGACGGGAAATATTGGAAAACTCACAGGTAAATTCGCACAATGTTTTGGAATGAAAATAATTGGATATGACCCATATATTTCAAAAGAAGACATGGCAAAAGACGGAATTGAAAAAATAGAAGAACTAGGGAATCTAATGAGCATATCTGATTTTATTTCACTTCATTTACCACATACACCAAAAACACGTCATATTGTAAATGAAGAAATGATTTCAAAAATGAAACCAACGTCTTATCTTATCAACTGCGCACGTGGTGGGACAGTAGATGAAAAAGCATTATATAATGCATTGAAAAATGGCAAAATAGCTGGTGCAGGACTTGATGTATTTGAAAAAGAGCCACCTCAAGACAGTCCGTTATTAAAACTAGACAATATAATATTAACACCACACATAGGAGCCAACACTAAAGAAGGGCAGATAAGAGCAGGTACTGTATGCGCAGAACAAATCAACAAAGTATTAGCGGAAAAAACACCAGACTACTGTGTGAATAAAAAATTCTTAGAAGAGGGAAAAATATAATTACCCATAGTGTTTTGAAATATACATGAAAAATTTGGACAACATTGTTGATAAGATCGGGAAAAACATCGATGACAAGGATAAAATACGTGAGAGAGCACTTAGATCATCAAGAGATATAATCATTGGATGTAGAAAAGCAATTCAGCAGATTCATCAAGGCTTAATGAAAGAGGCAAATAATAACATTAAAAAATCATCTGGTGGACTATCAAAACTATATGATTTAACTAAAGATCACCCTGATTTATACCATGCTGGTTTTGTAGAAAACGCTGCTCAGGAGCTGGTAGAAGCACATTGTTTATACAATATCATGAGGGGAAAAGATTTACCAGATCCTGACAAAATACAAACAACATATAGCTCATATCTATTAGGACTCTGTGATTTAGTAGGAGAACTTAGAAGAAAAGCTTTAGATTCAATACGTACTGGAAAAACAAAAAAAGCCGATGATTACCTTGAGATGATGGAAGATATCTATGATGTAATTATTCGTTTTGACTATCCCTCAGGACTCATTCCTATAAAGAAAAAACAGGACATGGTAAGAGGTTTAATAGAAAAAACCCGTGGAGAGCTGGCAGTTGCTAGCTGCGAGAGACGTATAGAATACCGCACTGATGAATTCCGAGGCATGCTTGACAGGGTAAACGATGAAAAAAAGAAAACAAACAAGAGAAAGAAAGATACTGATTTGGATTTAGATAAAGTTTGGTAAAGACTCTCAATAAACCTGACTTTTCTCCTGTTAGCAAGCGATATGCTTATAAAGAGGGTTTATATACTACGCGAAGGAAGACCCTGTTACATTAAGGATTACTTATATGGGAGGTAAAAAATAATATGCCGGAAGTAAAAGTAGAAAATATTGTAGCGTCTACGTCTTTTGCAGATAAATTAGATCTAGATGTTATAGCACAATCATTAGAAGAAGCAGAATACGAACCTGAACAATTCCCAGGATTAGTATACCGCCTTGACAGCCCAAAAACAGCTACGCTTCTCTTCAGAAGTGGAAAAGCAAACTGTACAGGAGCAAAAAACGTTGAAGACGTACGTAAAACAGTCGACATCATAGCAGAGAAACTTAAGAAACTCGGAGTAGATGTATACAAGGATCTTAAAATTGTTATACAAAACATTGTAGCAATATCTGACCTTGGAACTGAGCTAAATCTCAATGAGGTTGCAATGGGACTTGGACTAGAAAACGTGGAATACGAACCTGAACAATTCCCAGGATTAGTATACCGCATCAAAGAACCAAAAGTTGCTATGCTATTGTTCGGCTCAGGAAAAATCGTCTGCACCGGTGCAAGAAAAACCTCAGATGTTGCACTAGCTGTAGAAAAACTATCAGAAGAGCTTAGTTCATTGGATCTAATAAGAAAATAAAAAAACAAAAACTCTTTTCTTTTTTTTCTTTAAATTACTTTTTCTGTTGAGAGTTATTCAACGCCATGATCACTGCTTGTACCGCTGCCATCGCAGCAGCAGTCCTAGGAGCAGAAGAAGAAGCTTTCATCTGTTTCACATGTTCTACTACTTGATCAAGAATCTTGTATTTTGGAATAAAACTTGTATCATATTCTCCTTTAATCCATTGAGGATGATCCATAACTACCTGATGGAATGGAATATTATGTCTAACACCACCAATCTGATATTCCCAAAGAGCCCGTTTGGTCCGCTCAATTGCCCGGGATCTATCCTCAGCCCAAACAATAAGTTTAGCAATCATTGAATCATAAAACGGCGGAATAGTGAAACCCTGATATACACCAGAATCTAAACGGATACCTGGACCACTTGGTTCAGCATATCTAATTATTTTACTCGGAGCGGGTTGAAAATTATTAAGTGGATCCTCTGCATTGATACGACATTCAATAGCATGACCCCTGGGACTAATCTCTTCTTGACTATATTCAAGTTCAAGACCTGAAGCAACACGAAGTTGCTCACGAGCTAGATCAACACCAGTGGTGGCCTCAGTAATTGGATGTTCAACCTGCAACCTAGTGTTCATTTCAAGGAAATAATATTTCCCTCCCTTAAACATGAATTCACATGTCCCTGCATTATAATATTTCGCTGTTTTTGCAACTAGTATAGCTTGTTCACCTATTTCTTCACGTAGTTCAGGTGTAAGCGCACAGCTTGGTGTTTCTTCAATGAGTTTCTGATGACGTCTTTGAACACTACATTCACGTTCATAACAATGGATTAAATGTCCTTTTTTATCGCCAATAATTTGATATTCAATATGTCGAGGGTTTTCAACGAATTTCTCAATAAAAACAGAGTCATCGCCAAACGAGTTTTTAGCTAGCTGACGGACGGAGCTAAGTGCTTTCTCCATTTTTTTCTCATTTTCAACCATTTGGATGCCAATACCACCGCCACCAGCAGATGCCTTAAGCATCACGGGATAACCAAGTTCATGGGCGATATCTTTTGCTTTTTCATGATCTGCAATTGCCTCAGTTATGCCGGGTACGACATGTACTCCTACTTTCATCATTGATTTCTTAGAATCAATCTTAGAGCCCATGAGTTTCATGGAATGAACAGGGGGTCCTATGAATTCTATACTATTTTTGTGGCATAATTCTGCAAATTCTGAATTCTCAGCCATAAAACCGTAGCCAGGATGTATTCCCTCAGCTTTGGATTTCAAAGCAACGTCTATTATCTTCTCTTTGTTGAGATAACTCTGGCTTGCAGGTCCTGGGCCAATGTTGTATCTTTCATCAGCATATCTAACAAAAAGTGCTTTTGAATCAGCATCTGAAAAAACAGCAACCGTGCTTATTCCTAGTTCTTTGCAGGCACGCATAATGCGAACCGCGATTTCACCACGATTGGCAACTAATACCTTGTTAAGCATTAATATGACACCTTTTTAAAGAATCTGCATTATAATATCGCCACTGGCAACAGAATCACCTTCTTTGATGAAAATATCTTTTACCTCACCATCTGCTTCTGATTTAATTTCTTGTTCCATTTTCATGGCTTCAATAGTTACGATTACCTCTCCTTTTTTGACTCTGTCACCTTTTTTTACTTTTAAACCAAGAATAGTGCCCTGCATGTTTGATTTAACAGCACCTTCTATATCTTTTTGTTTACCTGGAACTGACGGGGAGCCTGCACCAGCTACTAAGAACCCTCCAGAGGGGGTTACCTTTACCTCATAGGGTTCACCATCAACTTCAACTTCAAACTCGGTTGGGATCTGAGAAGGCCCGCTACGTTCTTCAGGTGGAACTGACTCAATCCATAATTGTTTATATTCAGGGAATGACTGTTTAACCATGCCTCTGGTTAGTGGATGATCTATTGGCAATGGTAATTGCTCTGAAATAAACTCGGCTTTTGCCTCGCCTTTTAAGAATTTAAGTCCAACTTGTGGGAAGAGAATGTATGTCATTATGTCTTCTTCTTTTTTGATTAAGGAGCCTCCATTAATTTCTTTAAGCTCACTTTTCCTTTTATTCCACATTGGTTTCAATAGATCAGAAGGACGGCAATCTATAACTTCATCCTTCCACTTAGGGCCAAGAACTTTTTTCATAATCTCTGGTTTTATAGGTGCCGGAGGTTTACCGTACATACCGCGGCAGTAATCTTTGGTTTCCTTTGTTACAACCTTATATCGGCCGTGTAAAACATTCATAACTGCTTGAACACCAACAACTTGGCTAGAAGGTGTTACCAATGGAGGATAGCCAAGTTCCTCACGGACACGTGCAGTCTCATCGAGTATATCACGATATTTATCATGAGCACCTTGCTCCTCTAACTGAAAGATCAAATTAGAAAGCATTCCTCCAGGTACCTGGTGAAGTGTTACACTAGGATCATACTTTAAGGCGTTAAATCTGTGAAGATGCCGGTATTTATCCCAAATCTTGAGGAAATATTTACGAATATCAATCAATAGCTTCAAATCATAACCTGTGTCCCAAGGAGTATCCTTAAACGCCGCAACTACGCTTTCTGTTGGAGGCGCAGCAGTGCCACCACTAATAGCACTAATATCAGTATCAAGAATGTCGATTCCGGCTTCAGCAGCTCTTTGATATGCCATATCAGTCATGCCACTAGTACAATGAGTGTGAAGGTCAATTTCAAGTTTAATTCCTGCATCCTTACATCCCTTGACAATGTCATAAGCACGCTGAGGAGAAATCATACCTGCCATATCTTTGATACATAAAGAGTCTGCACCCATTTTCACAAGTTTTTCAAAATTTTTAATATAATAATCAACAGTATGAACAGGGGAAATCGTATAACTCATACAAGCTTGAACATGGCCACCGGCTTCTTTTACTGACTTCATCGGTGTCTCCATGTTTCGGAGATCATTTAGCGCATCAAAAATGCGAAAATGATCGCATCCATTTTTTTTAGCAAAATAACAAAACTTTTTTACAACATCATCAGGAAAATTCCAATATGCAACAATATTCATCGCCCGCTCAAGCATTTGCAACGGCGTATTTGGTATCGCCTCCTTGAGCTTGTTCAGTCGTACCCATGGATCCTCATTCAAGTACCTGATACATACATCAAAAGTTGCACCACCCCATACTTCTAAAGAAAAATATCCAACCTGGTCAAGTTCTCCTGCTATTGGAAGCATATCTTCAGTTCTCATACGCGTAGCAAGCATTGACTGATGAGCATCCCTTAATATCTGCTCGTGGAGTTTGACCAATAATTTTCCCTCCATTATTCACATTTTTTTCAAATATTTTAGTCAACTTATAGGCTTCAAACGAGGGGTAATGGTATCTTCTCCCCCTACTTAAGGATATTGGATTATAAGTGTTACAGTATCTAAAATAAACTATAGTGTTTAATATTTTTATGACATCTCTCAAAACATTTTTTAATGAGTTATTTCTATGCGACCTGATAAAAACTAAGTATTTGTTAATCTAAGGTGCATAATGATGATAAAAAAAATCGCGGTAATTCTAGTGTTTCTAACTATGTTTTGTTGTTCTCTCTCACAGTTAACCATAGCAGAATCTAACCCTGGTCAGATATATGCAGGGGAATTACCAATAAGTTATCGAAATGTTACTGTTTATGCACCAGCAGTCGCTCAGACAGATAACGGATATGTTGGTGTGGTTTCCACCATAACTGTTACCATTCAGAACACTGGTAGTGGAAGGGTTTTTGTCGATACATTACCACTAACTGAGGTTGATATGCAAGGCTCAGCACGCTTAGCTGTAAAAGTAGCAAGTGCGTTTGTTGAAAATGATAAAAATTGCAGTGTAAACCCAAATGAATATGATTATTTTTTTGTTGTGAGGACCTCAGCTCCAATTATCGGTGGACCATCTGCAGGAGCAATTATGACCGTTGCAACGATATCTTTACTTGAAAATTGGACGATGGATAATAAAACAATGATGACCGGTATGATAAACCCTGATGGGAGCATTGGACCTGTTGGCGGCATACCCTATAAAATTGATGCTGCGTATTCAGTTGGTGCCACAAGTTTTTTGATACCTAAAGGCCAAGGTACCTACACAGAAATTAAGACAACCGTGGAGAACGGTTGGATTGTAAGAACACCTGTATCAAAAAATGTTGCAGATTATGCCATGGATAACTATGGCATAAAAGTAGTTGAAGCAGCAGAAGTCTATGAGGCTGTTGAAAATTTCACAGGATATGAGTTCCTATTTGATGAATCACATGATGATACACCGATAAAATCTGAGAATTACATTGAAACAATGAAATTACTTGCTTCAAACCTTTTAGAAGAGGCAAATACACAATACGAAGATGCTAGTCCCCTATTCGAAAACTCAACAGGTAATATTCCAAATTATTATCTTTCCAATTATAGGGATCAAATAAGTGAGATTCTAGGTTATTCAAAATCACGATTAGAAGAATCCGAAAACTGGTACAATAGTGACATGTACTATACCAGCACTACTAAGTCATTTTTATCAATGATAGATTCTCGTTTCGTATATTATGCCTGTGAGTACTATAACTCAGATGAGGGAGATAGAGATGATTACTTAGGAGATCTGATAGACGAAGTAACATCTTTTTATGAAAATAAAGGCGAGATAGCGAGAAATACGGAGATAACTGGTATGATATCTCTGCAATGCGTAGGAGCTGCTCAAAAAAGAGCATCTGAAGCAGATGCCTTTCTATCAGATGCAACGAACAGCTATGCGGAAGGGGCTGCTCTGACATCTCTTTATTACGTAGCCAAGGCAATGGAAAGAAGCAAAAGTGTTGGCTGGTGGATTGATATTATATCACATTTTAATGATACTGGTGATATCGATATCAAAGAAATCGAGAATTTAGCTCTGGAGTATATGGAGGATGTGCAACAATCTATAATTTACTCTAATATTATAATCCAAGAAATTGGGGAAACCTCAGAGTATTTAGATTCTGCGGAGGATTTACTAGAATCAGCAAGAGATAACATAAAAAAAGATTATCCTGCTGCCGCCCTATTCGAATCGTTAGAGGCGCTGATCGAAGCCAACCTTGCAATAGAAACAATAGGGGTCGATAAACAGACAGATTTTTTAGATAAAATTGAAAGAGCCAACATAAGCGCAGGTACAAGTATAACTAGGAGTATAAAACAGGGCGTAGACCCTGTATTAGCAGTAAGCTATTATGAATATGCTGAGAGCTTATTAAACGAATCTAATCTTGATGCCTCCCTTTTCTATTACAAATATAGTGGTATGATAGCAGGTGCATTAACTTTTACAAATGCCTCTAAAGGTACAGCTTCATCAAGGTATGTTGGAATTCCTGAGGCTACTTCCTCAATTAATAAAAATGAAGTTTTTGATGATAAAAATGAATATCTTATACGAGCTTTAATAGCATTATTTAGCGGTATCGCAGGTTTAGGATTAGGACTGGTTCTTATTGGCATATTTTCAAAAAGAAAGGAAGAACAATTTCATGAAAAATGGATTCCGAGGAGCATAAATGATTACAATAAAAAACAAAAAAACCAATATTCTAACAATAAAGATATGCCTAGAAATATAAACGATTTTTACAAAAAAAACAAATAACCCTAACGATTACATGATTCAATAATGCAAACATCTGGGGAATTTTCGAAAGGGAAAATAGTCGTAAAAAAATCAAAGGGCGTCGGACGACTTTACAACAGAAATCATTTTGGAAAAATTACAACTGGAAATAAATTGCAACTCGATTTACTAGAGGGTGTTTTTCTATTAGGCGAGGAGAAACTTAAATTATTCAAAAATGAAGAAGAAATAGATTTTCAAAAACTTGTAGAAATATCTGCAGAAAAAATCCCACGTTTTGAGATAAAATACCTAATATTCAAAGATCTTAGGAAGAAGGGGCTTATTGTAAAACTGCATGATAAAAAAGATGTATTTGATTTTCACATTTATAAGAGGGAGAAGGATGAAAGAAATTGTTTCATATCAGCATTTTCTGAAAGAGACATCATAAATATTAGCAAAATAAAACATCTGATAGATAGTTCAATCAAAAAAGATGGTGATTTATGGTTTGCCATCGTTGATGAGGAGGGAGATATAACCTATTATAACGTCAGTAAATTGGATATAAGTGGAACTACTAATGAACATAAGTTTTCAAAAACCACAGGTTTTCTTCTTGAAAACAGAATTATAATTTTTGATGATGAATCAGCTAAAAATTTACTTGGAAAGGAGTTTTTTGGTAAACCATTCGGAGAGGGGCTACAACTCTCTATGGTGGAAGCGTTATATTTAATGGAAAAAAAAGTTATTGAAATAAAAAATATTAGAGGTAAAAAGAAGATCTCATTTATTACGTTTAAAAATTTTGTTAAAAAAAATCAGCCGGATATTGATTTGACACTTACAGTTTTTAGAGATTTGAAAAAACGTGGTTTAATTGTTAAAACAGGTTTTAAATTCGGTGCTCATTTCCGGGCGTACTCGAAAAAACCGGATGAAACTCATGCTGAGTATCTAATTCACGTTGTTGATAAAGATTTTGAGAGTTCTTGGTCGGAGATTAGTAGAGCAGTGAGACTGGCACATTCTGTTAACAAGGAGATTATGTTTTCAAGGGTTGACAACCATGAGATAGACTATATTAAGTTTGGAAGGCTTCGTCCATAATTTTTTATAATCATTTTGTAATTAGTATGATTTATCGGGGGAAAAAATATGCTTCAAATAAGATGGCATGGTCATGCATGTTTTGAAATAACAAACAATATAACCGTTGTCACTGACCCACATGATGGAAAATCAATTGGAATTCCAGCACCAAGCGCGATAGGTGATATTATTTTAGTATCGCACGATCATTATGACCATAATAGTGTTAAATCTGTTGAAAAAGAGGGGTCAAAAGTTGTAACCGATGGTCGTAAAAGAACAATTGATAATGTTGAAATAATAGGCGTTGACTCTTTTCATGATGAAGAACAAGGGACAAAACGTGGAAACAATATTATATATAAATTTATACTAGATGGAGTTAGATTTTGTCACTTAGGGGATTTAGGACACGATCTTGATGACGAAACCGTTAAAAAAATAGGAGATGTTGATATTTTATTTGTACCAATTGGTGGTACTTTCACTGTTGACGGCAAACAAGCTTGGAATGTGATAAATAAGATAAAACCTAAAATAATTGTTCCGATGCATTACAAAATAGGAGGACTTTCGCTCCCTATAGCAAGGCTTGATCCTTTCTTAGACCTAGCAAAGCATAAAGTTATTCATGTCGGTAATGAAATAGATATAGAAAAAGAAGATTTACCAACTGAGCCCGAAATCTGGACTTTTATCTTATAGACTCTTATTTTTCAAATATTTCAGGGTTTACACAATTAGGAGGAATTTCTCCATGAAGTCCTGCAAGCATATTTTCTGCAGCCATTATTGCCATATTTGCTCTGCTTTCAAATGTTGCAGATGCAGAATGAGGCTGAATTACTACATTTTCTAATGACTTCAACCCTATGGGAATCTCTGGTTCATTTTCATAAACATCAAGACCCGCACCAAAAATCCATTTTTCCTTAAGTGCTCTCACAAGCGACTGTTCATCAACTACAGAACCTCTCGAAGTGTTAATCAAAATAGCGTTTTTCTTCATTTTTCTGAGTTCTTTTTCCCCTATTAAATGATATGTTGATTGGATTAATGGCACATGCAAAGAGAGAAAATCTGATTCTTCCAAGATTTTATCAAAATCTACTTTTTTTGCATCTAATTCTTTTTCAAGAATTTCATTTTTGTTAACATCACAGTATAAGACTTTCATATGAAAGCCTTTACTCTTAAAAGCGAAGGCTGTGCCTATTCTACCTGCTCCAATGACGCCTAGTGTTTTATTTGTTACATCCTGGCCGAGCATGAGCATTGGAGCCCAGCCTTTGAAATTACCATTCCGTGTAAACTTATCGCCTTCAACGGTTCTTCGTGAAACAGAGAATAAAAGTGCCCAAGCCATTTCAGCAGTTGTATCAGTTAGTACTCCAGGAGTGTTGCTTACAGGTATGCATTTTTCTGTGGCTGTTTTGACATCTATGTTATTGTACCCAACTGCATAGTTAGCTATCATTTTCAGCCTTGGTTCTGAATGAATAATGTCTTTATCAATTGGATCTGACAAAAGACAAAGGAGGCCGTCTTTTCCTTGCAATCCCTTTATTATTTCCTCCTCAGACGGTACCCTATCATGTGGATAAACTTCCACTTCAAAATGTTTTCTTAGTAGCTCAAGTCCTGGCTCCGGAATTTTCCTTGTGACAAAAATTTTCATAGACATACAGCGAACACAGTTGTTCAATATTAAGAAGATTATAAAGATGTTTCTGGGACAAACGTATCATGGTTCTTCTTTCACTGTCTCGAAACAAGCAAAGGTGACCGTCTTTCCAACGCCCTTCAATTGTCTTAACTTATCAACAACCAGTTTCCCGATGTCCTCTAGTAATGTCCCTCTCACTTTAAGGAGAAGGTCATATTCGCCAGATATAATATGAACTTCATAAACACCGGGTAATTTTGCAATCAGTTTTGCAAGTTGTCGTTGAGAGACGTCAGGATTTGGAAGAAATGATACAAAAACAAATACCTCTGATGAAAAACCAATTTTTTTGTAATCTACCGAGACGTTAAACGACTTTATAACACCTTTTTCCACCATTTTATGAATTCTATCGTGAACAGTGACTCGAGGAATGTTAACACTTTTTGCAATGGCCTTGGTAGATTTTCTTGCATTTTTCCTGAGCTCTGCAAGGATCGCTTCGTCTTTATTATCTATCATATTTAACATTATGTCGGATAGTATATATAAAAATTACCTTTATATCGAATTTTTGTCGTAAATATAAACATAATGTTTATATAATAACTTTTACAAATACACATGTATGAAAGAGAAGAACGTTGAAAAAACAAAAGCCATCCTCAAAATACAAAGCGAAATAAGAAAAATACTTGGTGAAGAGCTACGAAAAAAAGACTTTATAGAGATATCCCCTGTAATACTCTCACCAATCACTGATCCATTAAATCATCCAACAACACCAGCACACATTAATTGCTACGGAAAAACATACAATGTCACGCAAAGTATGATTTTCCACAAGCAATTAGCTCTTAAAACACTAGAAAAAATATTTGTCTTATCGCCCAACGTACGAATTGAGCCAATCACGAAAAAGGATACGGGACGTCATTTATTTGAATTCACACAACTGGACTTAGAAGTAAAGGATGCGAAACGTGAAGACGTCATGCGACTCTGCGAAGAATTACTTATTGCAACTATTACATCCATAAAAAGGAGTTGTAAACAAGAGCTAAAAGTGCTTGGTAGAGAGCTCATCGTACCAAAAAGTCCCTTTAAACAAGTAAGATATGAAGATGCCTACAAACAATACGGGGAAGATTTCGAATTAATGATTTCAAAAACACATAAAGAACCGGTATGGGTTATTGACATTCCTATTACAGACAGAGAATTTTATGATAAAGAAAACCTGGAAAAACCAGGTGTCCTCAAGGATATGGACCTTATCTATCCAGAGGGTTACGGCGAAGCACTGTCTGGTGGAGAACGAGAAAATCAATATGAACGGATAAAGATGAGGATTCTTAAAAAAGGGCAGAGTCCTGTCCAGTTTAAAGAGTATCTAGAATTAGCTAAGTTGGGTTTACCAGCATCTGCAGGATTTGGAATTGGTATAGAAAGACTCACACGGTTCATCTGTGGATTAAAAAGAATAGAAGAAGCATCACTTTTCCCAAAAGTTCCTGGAAAAACATGCATCTAATCTTTTCCTTTTTCACACATCGATGTGATGGCATAGAGCAATAATTCGTTCATCATGGTCTCTATACCATGTTGTTTGCCAATATCAATCAATTTGCCATTAATGGAGTTGATCTCTGTTTTCTTCCCTTTTTGGACACTCTGAAGCATGGATGAATAATTCTCAGAAGTGCCCACAATGACCTCCTTTGTTTTTTGAAACATATCATTATCTGAGAGATGAAAGCCTTCAGCATTCGCAATTGTCGTTGATTCGCTACACACTTTTGCCACAATATCTTTCAAAATTGGATTTTTTAACAAATAGTTATTCTTACATTGGAACAATGTAGTGAGTGGATTAATACTAGAGTTTACAATTGTTTTAGCCCATAAATCACTAAGAATATTTGTACTAATCCTTGTTTCAATACCTGCTTCATTAAAAACATGGGTGATTTGTTGTAATCTACTTGTTTTCTTTCCATTCAACTCCCCGAGAATAGTATCTCCTTGCCCGGTATGTTCTATTGTGCCTGACTTGTTGAAAACTGCACCATGTGTAGTTATACCTGCTAGTATTTGTTCTCGATTGACTATTTTTTCAACTTTTTCAATATTATCTAGGCCATTTTGTAGGGAGATGACGAGAGTTTTTTTGTTGATTACTGATTTTGCTTCTTTCATAGCGGTTTCTGTGTCATATGATTTAACAGTTAAAAACAAAAGATCAGGAGGAGAATGTAAATTATCAAGCGAGTGTTCAGCCTGGATTTCAATGTGCATGTTTGTTTTTCCTGTTAAAGACAGCCCATTTCTTTGGATTGCATTTATATGATGTGGTCTACCTACTAGAGTTACCTCATTTTTTTTAGAAAGCAAAGCACCAAATAATGATCCTATAGCTCCTGCACCCATGATAATTATATTCATGTTACTAAACCTATTTCTCTACATTTTGTAGATATTTCATCCTTCTTCATAGCTATTAATGGTTGTAAAATCGGTAGTTTAGTATGTTTTTTTAAAAGTTTTATATCAGCTAGTGACCCATCTGGTTTTTCATTCAGGTTGTGATCAGTAACAATAGCATCATAACCATTTTTAGAAGCTAATTGATGCATTTGTTTGTAAATATCCCCAGATTTAATTAACTTAATATTTGGGCGTACATGCCAGTTCATTGTAAAAATTTCTAGATTGCCTATTATAGACTCATCTGTAGTTACAAATATTACATTACATCCTCTTCGCACTAGATACCATGCTGCCAAAATAGATTCGACATTGTTGATTAAAGCTAAAACAGTTCCTTGAGTTCCAATAGGAAGGCCGCCCATTCCGTTTATTTTCTCTGTAAAAAGAAATGCTTTATCCTCGCGTATTTCAATGAATAATTCGAAATCAGGTTTAGTTAGATTGACATTTGCATTTGTTGCATTAACAATATCGTTACCAATTTCAACTGCAACATCTTGACTTGTAAAACCATGTTCTCCCGTTCTTGTTACCCTCAGAGCAAAACTTTTTTCCCGAGAGAGAGCATCTTTTGAAATATTTACCGCAAGTTTAGAGACTAACTCTAAACTAGATCCTGTTTGAACCGCGGGACTTACAGAGGATATCCCAAAAACTTTCTTTAAAACATTAAGACTCCTATCAACCTGACTTGCATAAACGTAGATTCTATCCCACTCGTTTTTTATTTTAAAAGAGAGCTGCATATTACTTAATGCGTTTTTTATATTGTTTACAAGAATATTAATGAATCTCTTACGTGTTGCTCTAGCTTTTAATCCAATCTCGCTATACCTAACGATTATAACTTCATATTTCACGGCCTACTAATTTATATTTGCATACATTAAATATTTGGTAAAAAGAGAGGTGCAGGGGAGGAGATTTGAACTCCTGAACCTCTACAGGAACAGATCTTGAGTCTGTCGCCGTTGACC
>CAZGOD010000028.1:0-12809 GCA_964527715.1 uncultured Thermoplasmatales archaeon
CTGGTTCTTTCTCATGTGGGTAACCTGTGGCGCCATATGGCATGTGACCTGCTAGATTTAGTTCTTCATCGTATTTGATTGGCTGTACGTCTTCTTCTTCCCAGTGATTTTTATCACTGTATTCTGTACTTGGGACAAACATTCTGAGATCAGGATCGCCATAATAACAAACACATTCACTGTTATCCCACCACCATTGCGGTGGATCTGTGAGATACAGGATTCCAACATGACTAATACCCTTATTGAAAGCCTCTCCTACAGTGTCCCCAAGTATAATATCACGGGGTACACTCTGTGCCCATACTGATCCATACCATGAGGTAGGCCAGGGATCCATTATTTGGAATGATGCTCCATGTCTGATAAGTGCAAGATGTATGTATTTTGTTGCCATTAGACATGCATTGGTTGTATATCCTGCCGAGTGAAGATTTTCTACTGCATCATCTACTTGTGTTCCATTGATACCGATACAACCAATTTTACTAAGTAACAGAGTGTTTATCATACCGTCATAGTAATCCTGTGTATCCAAGATTCCATCTGGTACAATTCTTCTTATTATTGGGATGATAGACAACAAGTTACTTATTTTGTCTCTAACTGGTTTTTTAGCTGATGCCCAGTCAAGCGCTGTTCTAAAGACTCCATTCATATCTGGATTACTTAGCATAGTAGGTAGAATACCATGTATATCTATGGTGAGAGTATCTGGTTCTTCTGTTGAACCAAGGTACCATTCATACATTCTCCATGGATTTGGATCATTTTTGTTATAAAAGTACTGTGTTAAACCCCCATTACCATGGTATCCATGTGCAAAATGATTCCACAGGAGAACACCGTTATTAACACTTTCGACTACAGCATCAAAATTAGTTGAAAGGGCATTACTGTAACCTCCTTTCTGGAGATAAGCAGGTAGAACATCGGACATGCTCATATCTGGGAATATACTACCTTCTTCATCGATATGTGCTGATACACCTTGATCAATTGGATTCATCGTATTTGTCTCACCAGGGACTAATCCATCAGCACATTGATATGTGAAGCCCCAGTATTTACTTGATCTTTCATTGAAACGATGCTCATAATGGACAAACGTACTTACTACAGGATATGTCATTGTTTCTTCACCAGAAGGTCTATCGATTTTCAATCCTCCTAATATCCCCGTACTCCCCCAAGGTAGAATATTTCTTCTATGGCTAACACTCCCATTTATCATAGTTACTCCACTTGGGTCCATACCAGGGTTTTCAAATATTAATGCAGGGTAGAAAACATTCCTAGATATCCAGTACGCAGTATCTGTAGGGGATCCGAAGAATCTTCCATAATTTGCTGGGCCAAAGAAAACACGATCCCATGAGGCCCCTATATTAAATTGACCAGCTATAGTAATTATTGACTCTTTACCAGTTTTATCAAAACCATATTCTTTAAGGAAATCGTATACACGTTTACCGGTTAGATACATTTCAGCAGTAGTTGGTGACGAAGCAACAGGGTTAAACGCGGCTGTTTTCCAATATACATTATGCCATATAACTGCTGAAGAAAGTTCAGGATGGTTCTCTGTTATAAGAACAGGTGCTCCATGGTGAGCAGCACTGTAAGCAGCTGGACCAATATGTAAGGCATATGGCATTTCAATCTCATTTGTGGCTACTCGCTCATAGACGTACCAGGGTTTCCAAGGATCTATCGTAGATATTATGACGTCATTACTTCCTGTTTTAGCACATATTGCATCATAGACTTCTTTATGGGTTTTGTAATCCTTGTTTATAGTCACAATTTCTTTTAATTCATCTCTAGTGTCTTTGGATAAATGACTACCAAGATTTACAAGGTAAATTTTCTTTGCGCCTAGGAGATTTAAGGCATCTATTGTTTTTTGTGGTAATTCTTTTTTAGAGATATACAATAATGGAGCGTTTAATGCACTGGCTAGTACAGCTCCTTCTGCAGCATTTGTTAAACAATCAGCTTCATATTGCGTTTTATTTTCTTGGTAGCTATATGATATTTCGTAATCAAAAGAACCTTTTACATCCTCTTTAGTGTAAATCGCAAGATCATAACTTTCACCAGGTAAAAGTCCACCTAGGCGATCAACCTTTATGACACCTTCTGTATCGCATTCTATCTCTTCTCCACTAGGTCCAATTAAACAAAAACCAAGATCTGCACTAGCAGATTTACTATCCAACTCAATTTTTACATTTCTACAGTCAAAAGGTAAATCATCAAAGAGGGTTATTCTCTCACCAGGATACATGGTTATATCTACTTCATAAATAACCTGTTTAAGATTTTTAAGAATATCAAGCCAGGAACCATGTCTCTCAACTATTTCTACAAGTTTCTTTGTTGGAATATCGGTTACAGATGCTCTCCATTTACCAGTATTGTAAGCATATGTTCCATCTTTTTCTTTATCCATACCACTTCCTTGGTTCCATGCATCTAACGCTAAGGTTTGCATCCATTCACCGTTATACATACAATATATCTGTAAATCCTTATCACCCGATGGAATAACTATTTGCCTAGTCATTTCAAAACCTGGCAAAGGTAAACTAACCCTGACAGTAAGTGATGGATACCAGCACCTTGCATAAACATACATATATCCTTCAGGTACGGTAAAATCATTAGATACCGGGTTCAAACTATTTGTTTGTTCAATTTCAAAATGTTCCTTTTTCACCTCTTTATCAATTACTATCTTACCACTGAGTGTTCCAGATTCTTCATTGTCTAATTTTTTAAATTCTTCATTTATAACGGCTATTACTGCGTCATCTGAGTATGACCAGTCATGTAGTGCTATGTCACTGGCGATTTCATAAGGGTCATCTCCCTTGATGATGGTGGTATCTTTTGCTTTCCAGCTGTTATCGATTTTGTTTTCAGGGACGTTAATTAAAACCATTTCGTCTAGTTGGCCGTTGCTATAGCTCATCCAGTCTTCCATGAAATAATCAATACCCTGACGAGCATTCAAAGAACGCTCCCGATCCTCTTCCATAGAGTATTCATCCTCATAGAAAAGTAGTGGATGTGAGACTAGTTTGTCATCATAGTTGAAAACTGCTGTGGGTACTGCTGCTAGATAAGCATAGTCATCAAGATAACTATTTTCATCGGAATTGACGAAGGTTACTTTTTGTGTAGTGGCAACAGGTAAGCGTGATGGCCCCTTACTGAATCCTGTTATACGTTCTGTATCAATAGCTTGAGCTATTGGTATTAATACTCCTATGAATAATATGCAAACTATTGAAAGTGCTATACAACTATTTATTTTACCTTTTTTCTTCATTTTGCGTTTCCCCCAATATTCATATTATTTATATGTTAGCAACTATATAATTTTATCCCATAATATACATAGTTATATTAATTTTTATGATAAGTTTTTCGCAATTAATTTATATATCATTTTATCATCTCATTATATAAATAAATTACGTTATTATCCTTACAAAGCTATTTTCCCCCATTGGATTTTATTTAAAATACGTTACATATATCACAACTATGTTTCTATTTGTGTAACCTATTTCTATTTGTTAAATTAAAAGATAATTTGGTAAAAGGTATTATTTTTTACCAAATTTTAACTAAGTTTTTTTATTTTTCTTGGATTTCTTTTCACTACGGACAACACCAACAACCACGATAAGCACTAGGATAACTGCTATCAGTATTATAATAGCCCAGAATGGTATCTCAGCACCTGGTTCTTTCTCATGTGGATACTTTGTTGCACCGAATGGCATGTGACCTGCTAGGTTTAGTTCTTCATCGTATTTGATTGGCTGTGTGTCTTCTTCTTCCCAGTGGTTGTTATCACTGTAATCAGTGCCTGGAGTAAAAACTCTGAGATCAGGGTCACCATAATAACAAACATTTTCAGCTTTATCCCACCACCACTGAGGTGGATCTGAAATGTATAGAATACCGACATGACTCATTCCTTTTGCGTATGCCTCTCCTACAGTATCTCCTAAAGCTATATCTCTAGGTATGGTAGCTTCCCAGAAACTACTATACCATGAAGTTCCCCATGGATCAATAATTTGAAAGTTAGAACCATGTCGAACGAATGCTAAATGCAGATATTTATATGCCGGTAGGCAGGCAGCGGTAATCAATCCACAAGAATGAATATTGCCAATAGCATCGTCGATTTCTAAACCAGTTACAGGTACTGTTCCCATTGTACTGAAAAATGAAGAACCTACTATACCATCGTAGTAATCCTCTGTATCTTGTAACCACTCAGGAGTTATCTTTCTTAGTATAGGTAAACTTGCTATCTCCCCAATGATATCTAAGATGGGTTTTTTAGCAGGGGCAAAATCTAAGGCTGTCCTGAGAATGCCATCCCAGTTTGGATTCCCCAGTATCATTGGTATGATTCCATGAATTTCTGACGACATTGTATCTGGTTCTTCTGTTGAACCAAGGTACCATTCATATCCTCTCCATGGATTGGGTTCTCTATCACTACGTACAAAAGCATCAGGATCGTGGAACATGAACTCACCGCTGTTTGGACTGTTACCATGTGTTCCAACTATCCACATTATACAACCTTTGTTTAGATTATCCATCACAGGTTCAAAACTAGTTGAAAAAGCGTTACTATACCCGCATCTGCTCATATAGAACGGTACATAATCCGTCTCACTTAAATCCGGCCAAAAACTACCCGGTTCTCCTGTGTATATAAGATTTACACCATCATCAATTGCCTCAAATGTGTTTTCTAATCCTGGTGTTATACCATTTGCACACTGGTAGGTGAACCCCCAGTACTTACTAGCTCTCTCATTGAAACGATGGATATAAACAGGCATAAATGAATGTAAAACAGGATACTCAAAGGTTTCTTCACCAGATGGTCTAATAATCTTTAGCCGTCCAAGTGGGCCTCTTGTGCTTTTACTACCATTAATAAGCTCAATACCACTAGGATCCATCGCAGGGTTCTCAAATATTAGAGCAGGGTAGAAAACATTTCGGGAGATCCAATAAGCAGTATCAACAGGTGAAAAAGTGAATCTACCAGGAACTGCTTGACCTACAAACATCCGATCCCAGGAGGCACCTATATCGAATTGACCTGCAACAGTTATTATAGACTCTAGTTCTCTACTGTCAAGACCATATTCATCAAGGAAATCATACACACGTGTGCCTGTTAAGTACATTTCTGATACAGTAGGGGTCCTATAACCATTTGGTTGTCTCCTCCAAGTCTCTGTATGCCATGTAATGGCTGAGGAAAGCTCTGGGTGATTATCGACTATTAGAACAGGTGCTCCATGATGAGCAGCGATATACGCTGCTGGTCCAATAAATAACTCTCCAGGAAATTCACCCTCGGGTTTAAGTTCTGCTACATACCAATAAGTCCAAGGATCAATAGTTGAGAAAACTATATCATTAATGTTTCCAGATAAATCTTTAATGGAGTCATAGATGTTTTTGTATTCTGTGTATTCTTTCTTGATTTTTGCAATGTCTTCAATTTCGTCTTGTACATCATTTTTCAGATGTCCACCTAGGTTTACAAGGTATATGTTTTTAACTCCTAGTTTGTATAGTACATCTTCAGTAGCTTTTGGTAGTTCAGATGGTGATACGTATAATAATGGTGCATTCAGTGTTGAAGCAAGTACAGCTCCTTCAGTAGCACTTGTTAAAGAATCACTTTCATCTCTTGTTTTATTTTGACTCCATGAATAAGATATTTCATAGTCAAAAGTACCACTAACCTCTTCTTTTGTATAGATAGCAAATTGATAATTTTCACCTGGTAAACATTCCCCTATTTTATTTAGTTTGATAACCCCATTTTCACCATCCATGATTTTTTCTCCATTGGGGCCTATAAGTAAAAATTCAAACTTGTCGTCATTGTTATTACATTTTAACTCAAATTCTACATCACAGCAATAGAATGGGGGAGAGACGCCGAAAGGGATTTTTACACCAGGGTACATCTCTATATCTACCTTGTATTCTACGCCTTTAACAATGTTTGAAAATATTTCGCCCCAAGTACCATATCTTATAATTTTTTTTGTAGGGATATCTGTTACGCCACATAGCCATGGGCCAGGTTTATAAACATAAGTTCTAGCGTAATCTGTATCCATCCCTGATTTAGCGTTCCATGCGTCAACAGCTGCGACCTGCATCCAATCGCCATCGTATTCACAATAAAGTTGTAGATCCTTATCACCTGAAGGGATTGTAGTTTTAAAGAGGCTACCTACTCCAGGGATAGCAAAATCAAAAAATAAGCTAGAATACCATATTCTAGCTTGAAGATATATATATTCTTCAGGGACTGTGAACTCATTAAATTGGGGATTTAATTTATTTGTCTGAGGAACTGTGAAGTGTACTGTTTTTATTTCTTTATCTATTGAAAAACTTCCTTCTATTTTTCCCTCAGTTTTCTCGTTATATTTTTCAAAGCTATCTATAACTGCTATTACTGCGTCATCTGAGTATGACCAGTCATGTAGTGCTATGTCACTGGCGATTTCATAAGGGTCATCTCCCTTGATGATGGTGGTATCTTTTGCTTTCCAGCTGTTATCGATTTTGTTTTCAGGGACGTTAATTAAAACCATTTCATCTAGTTGGCCGTTGCTATAGGTCATCCAGTCTTCCATGAAATAATCAATACCCTGATATGCATTCAGACTTCTTTCTTTGTCTTCTTCCCATTTGTATTCGTCTTCATAGAATAACAATGGGTGTGAGAAAAGTTTGTCATCATAGTTGAATACGGCAGTTGGTACTGCTGCTAGATATGCATAATCATCAAGCACTTCATTTTTATCATATCTTACTAGTGTAGTTTTTTTCATTGGTACTACAGGTTTGCTTGATGGGCCTTTTTCAAATCCTGTTATACGTTCTGTATCAACTGCTTGAACTATCGGTATTAAAACTCCTATAAGTAATATACAGACTATTGAAACTGCTACAAAACCATTTATTTTACCTTTTTTCTTCATTTTGTATTTTTCCCCCATATAGTCATATTATTTATATATTGCCAACTATATAATTTTATCTTATATATGAACCAAGGTATATATGAATTTTCATTAAAATAGCTATTTGCATCCATTCTAATCACAAGCTAAAAGTAGAAAAAAAGAGAATAATATGTTTTTGTTATTCTCTTATTATTTATTTTTTCTTGTTTTTCTTCTCACTACGAACAGCACCAGCAACTACGATGAGTACAAGTATAACTGCTATGAGTATTATAGCCCAAAGTGGTATCTCAGCACCTGGTTCTTTCTCATGTGGATACTTTGTTGCACCATATGGCATGTGACCTGCTAGGTTTAGTTCTTCATCGTATTTGATTGGCTGTGTGTCTTCTTCTTCCCAGTGGTTGTTATCACTGTATTCTGTACTTGGGACAAACACTCTGAGATCAGGATCTCCGAAGAAACATACGTTCTCCCAGACATCCCACCACCATTGTCCCACAGGGAACTCTGGTCCGCATGCTCTCATTCCTCGTTCATATGCCTGTCCAATTGTGTCTCCCATAGCAATTCGTTTGAGTACCAACTGTTGCCATGCTCCTGCCCAGTCTGTAGTTGTCCAAGGGTCTATGATCTGATAAGTTGTACCGTGTCTCATCCAGGTAAGATGTAAATATGTGTTAGCTGGTAGACAAGATATTGTGTTAATACCACAAGAATGCAAGTTTTCTAATTCGTCATCGAAGTCAATTCCGTTCTTATCTGTCATAGTTAAATGTCCACTTAATGGCGATATAGTTACTTTTCCATCACCCTCGTATATTCTGATAAAGGGTAAACCTTCCTTTATCGTTTCTAATGGGTGTTTAAGTCTCTCCTGATATATCATGATTCCCGATGCGCCCCATAGGTCAAATGGAATACCTATTTTTGCACGTATTTTATTTAAATAAATTAACTCTGGGTTTATATGTGAAACATCAGGGTCTTCTGTGCAACCTACTTCACTAAGGAGATGCCATTTTATTAAACCATCTGTTATAACTGGAGAGTCTACACCTAGTAGAGCATATATCACCCATCTTGCGAGTTCCCTTAGATTACCAGGATGTAATGAGATAGGTTCGTATGCTCTCCAGGGGTTATCCTCATAAATATATGGATTGTTTGGATCCCAGAATGTAATAAAACCACCATTTGAGAACATTCCGTGGCAGTTAATCAACCACGTTAATACTCCATCGTTGAGATTTTCTACTACGGGTTCAAAACTAGTTGAAAACACGGGGTCATATCCACCTCTTGTAGCATAGAATGGGCAAACCTCTGATTCGCTCACATCGGGGTAGTATGCACCGGTTTTTCCACTGGCTGCTCCATCATCGATTGAGTCTGGTGAGTGTGTTACCCATGGTACTATTCCATCTGCACGTTCATATTCGAAATCCCAGTGTTCACTAGCTTTCTCATTGAATTTATATCCATATGTGTTGAATGTCATTAGTACGGGGTATTGAAATTCTTCTGGCCCCGATTGTCTCGTAATTACAAGGTTTACTCCTTTTGGATCTTTTAATCTTCCACCTATCTTTTGAATTTCACTTTTACTACCGTTTATCAACTCTATTTTATCAGTACCCGGGTTCATGAAAATTAATGCAGGATAGAAAATGCTTCGGCTTATTGCGTATGCTGCGTCTATTGGTGACGCCCAGAATCTCCCCGGTAGCGCAGCTCCAGTGAAACAACGATCCCATGGCGTACCAATTTCAAATTGTCCAGCAACGGTTATCATTGTCTCTTGGTCCTGTCCCGCAGCTTTTTCTTTTGTATCTTCTATTTTACCGAATCCATACTCCTCTAAGAATTCATAAGCGCGTAAACTTGTTAGAACCATGCTACCTGAGGATGGTTCAGTAAAACGATTTATTGCGTTTTTATGCCACCATGCAGTGGAATAAACTATTGCTTGTGATAATCGTGGATGTATATCTACAATTATTACTGGGCTGCAGTGGTGTGCAGCGATGTATGCCGCGGGTCCAATGTGTAAAGCACCAGGATATGTACCAGCAGATACCCGTTCATTTACATACCAGTAGTCCCATGGGTCTATTGTGGTGAATATTATATCGTTTTTACCTGTTATATCTCTTATTCCATCATAGATCTCTAGGGGTTTCTCGTAGTTATTTTTGATTTCTGCTATGTCGCTTATTTCGTCTTGTACATCATTTTTCAGATGTCCACCTAGGTTTACAAGGTATATGTTTTTAACTCCTAGTTTGTATAGTACATCTTCAGTAGCTTTTGGTAGTTCAGATGGTGATATATATAGTAACGGTGCGTTTAATGCACTGGCTAGTACTGCTCCATTTGTCGCAGATGCTAGTAGGTCTCCCTCTGTTTTTGAGAAGTTCTGTTTCCAGCTGTGATCTATTGTAAAATCAACGGGTGTGTTTACGTCTCCAAGTGCGAAGACACAAATTGAGTAATGTTCTCCTTCTCTGCATTCACCAAATCGATCTATGTGAAGACTGATCTCGGTTTCGTCATTTCCGTCATTGTTTGTTGTACTACCTGTTTCAGTGAAACATTTGTCGACCTCATCTTCAATTGAGATAGTTGAATCGATTTCAGTGCCAATTGGGTCTAATACAGTGAATCCCAACTCGACTCCAGGATTATCCCATTTTAATGTGATATCAACATCTCTACATCCAAATGGAGAACTCATGATATCAACCATTGTCCCAGGCAATAAAGCAAATTCTACGTCTAACGTGTTCGGTTTAGATAGAAGACCGGTAGACGTTGATGTTGGCTTATAGAACATACTTTCCATAACACCTGGAGATTCAGATTCAGATATGCCCTTTTTAGGCACAGCACTCACACTTATCTCCCATTTACCATAATTATGAATATATGAACCAACTGTTTCTTTATATGGGAAGCTACCACCGTAAGCATTAGCTGAAGCCTGGACCATTCCTAGTTGATCATCATAAAGCTGTAAATCAAAATCTATTCTTTCAGCCCATGCCATTCTTCCAACAATGTACTTGTAGTTTTCATCTTCAATGTCAAATGTTTTATATGTTGCACCGGTACCAACGACGGGTCTCTCTATTTTATATGTTCTATGTTCTACATCATTGGAAGGTAATGTACCACTGACTTCTCCTTCTGTGATTGTTTTTGGTTTCTTATATTCCTCTTGTATCACCGCTATTACTGCGTCATCTGAGTATGACCAGTCTTGTAATGCTATTTGTTTCGCGATGTCGTATGGATCATTGCCTTGTATTGTGATGGTTTCTTTGGCATCCCATTTGCTGGCATCGTTTTCATCTACGTTGATGAGTATTTTTTGGTCTAGTTCACCGTTTGAGTATTCCATCCAGTCTTCCATGAAGTAATCTAACCCTTGATATGCGTTTAAAACACGTTCCTTGTCATCCTCATATTTATATTCATCTTCATAGAATAGTAGTGGATATGAGAAAAGTTTTCCACCGTGTTCGAATACTGTGGTTGGTATTGCTGCTAGATACGCGTAGTCATCTAGTATTATTTCGTTGTCATGTTGGACTAGAGCGACTTTCTTCATCGGCGTTACTGGTAGTGCTGATGGCCCTTCGTTGAAACTTGGTATGCGTTCTGTATCAATAGCTTGGGTAATCGGTATAATTGCTCCTATTAACATGATAGATACTATCAATAATGTTATGGAGCTAATTTTTTTATTTTTCTTATTTGGCATTTTCTTATCCCCCAAATCATATATATATGAAACTTCCAATATTTTTCTAATATGTAAGTATTTCTTCTACATATATATAGTTTATTATAATTATAGAAAAAGAAAAATGGATATTTTAAGTTTTACAGATATATCCATGTTTATTTCCTCTTGGATTTCTTCTCACTACGGACAACACCAGCAACTACGATAAGCACTAGGATAACTGCTATGAGTATTATAGCCCAAAGTGGTATCTCAGCACCTGGTTCTTTCTCATGTGGGTAACCTGTGGCGCCATATGGCATGTGACCTGCTAGGTTTAGTTCTTCATCGTATCTAATTGGTTGTGTGTCTTCTTCTTCCCAGTAGTTGTTATCACTATATTCTGTTCCTGGCACAAAGGCTCTTAGATCTGGATCACCGAAGTAACAAACATTTTGTTCTATGTCCCACCACCACTGGGGTGGATCAGTAATATATAGAATCCCTGAATGGCTAATACCTTTTAGATATGCTTCCCCAACTGTGTCACCTAGAATCATATCACGCGGCATAGTTTGGTACCATATCGAATACCATGATGTCGACCATGGGTCTATAACTTGGAACACTGAGCCATGTCTTATCATAGTAAGATGCAAATAATTATATGCTGGTAGACATGCGATGTTAATCCATCCGCATGAATGAACATTTTCTAGCATATCGTCTAATTGTAAACCATTTATAGTTCCAACCACTGCGCTTCCAAATGAATGAGCGATGATCATTCCATCTTTGTATAACGTATTATCTCTCCAGCCTTTTGGCAAGAACCATTTTAGTATCGGGATTTTAGCCAACGTGTTCACTATTGGTCTCTCCGAAGGCCAGAAATCCTCGCCTGTAGGAAACAGACCGTTCAGATCAGGGTTTCCAAGAAACGCTGGTAAAAAACCATGTGCCTCCATAGTCAACGTGTCTGGATTTTCAGTAGAGCCTAAATACCATTCATATGCTCTCCATGGGTTAGATTCCTTTTGATGTGCAAACCTCTTAGAAAGGAAACTAGGTAAATACGAAAAAATATTTTCATGAGGATCCCATGTTTGAACAAGACCGTAATTTCCAGAGGTTCCATGTGTAGATGAAAACCAAAGTATTACTCCATTGTTTAGATTGCTTGTTATAGCTTTTTTGCTAGTTGAAAATACGCTACTATATTCTCCTTTTTCCAGATAAGATGGAATTACTTCACTATATGCCAGATCTGGCCAAATAGCACCTTGCTCACCAGGAACTACGCCTTCATCAATCGGCTCGTATGACGGAGTAACACCAGGTATGATGTCATCTGCAGTTTTATATTGAAAATTATAAAATTCTTCGAAATGTTCATTTGTATACTGTTGATAGCAGATATTTAGGTGTAAAACAGGATATTTAAACTTTTCTTCCTGAGAAGGTTTAATAATTTTCAAACCAAAATCACCCCATGGTAGCAACTCACGACGCTCACTTTTACTACCCTGAATCAGATTCACACCATCAGGATTTAAACCAGGATTCATGAAGATGAGAGCGGGATAAAACACGTTACGCGATATCCAATAAGCAGTATCAACAGGAGTGCCATATATTCTTCCTGGTTTTGCTTTACCGGTGAAAGTACGATCCCAAGTAGCACCAAACTCCCACTGATCTGCTACAGTAATCATGGATTCTACTCCCTCTTTATCAAAACCAAGATCACCTAGGAAGTTATACACTCTTTTCCCTGTTAAATACATTGGAGCGACAGAAGGATGATGAAAACCATTAGCGTAGCGTTTCCAAAACTCATTATGCCAAACTATCGCTGAGGAAAACTCTGGATGATTATCAACTAGTAGTACAGGACTTCCATGATGAGCGGCACAGTAAGCAGCTGGGCCAATGAATAAACCTGCAGTTGTCTCATCAGCTGGCTTTTTATCAAGTAAAAACCATTTAGTCCAAGGATCAATAGTTGAGAATATTATGTCATTTTCTCCTGTTAG
>CAZGOD010000029.1:0-12567 GCA_964527715.1 uncultured Thermoplasmatales archaeon
AGTTTAAAGACAAAAACACTGGTGCCTGCAATTATCCTTTCAAAGCAACTGCTGCAGGTGACACTAAATTTGGCAAGGGTGGAAATATAATAGGATGTACACACGGGAAGAAGAAATAACATTTCAATAGTTACTCATCCTGACATCCATCAGGCAAAACGAGATTTGAAGCCGATTTTTTTAATTTAAACAGAATGGGGCTAACAAAACCGTGTTTTTCTCCTGTTAGCCGCTGGGTGTAGGCCGTAAGCCTCCTTAAGACACATAAAATTCACAGTTTTTTATATTTTTACGTGACAGAAGAAACGAGGCAAAGTAATAGCAATATTTTTAGTGAAACTACAAAAATGAATCTACTGAGCAAAAATTAGTTAATATGTAAACAACAAAATATATATATTATAAAATGCAAATAGTTGTAAGATAAACCATGCGGAAAATAATCTTATCAATCATTGTAATAGGCTGTTTACTAACAACATCTATAGCATCTGTGAATGCTTGGGAGTTGCATGGATATGAAGTATTGGATAATTTTGTACCCCCTATTTATAATCTCAATGATGAGGTTGAATATTGGGGTGTGTTTATATGTTATAACGAATCGTGTTTTGTAGAAAATGCAGAACGCGTTAGAGAAGCTTTAATTTCGCAGGGTTGGTTAGAAGATCATATTAAAACGCTTTATTATGAGAATGCTACAAAAACCAATTTTATTAACGCCATCTCCTGGATTGCTGAAAATGAAGATGCATGGGATACCACATTAATCTGTATCCATAGCCATGGATTTAACGGCGGATTCTGTTTGGTTGATGGAGGTATGAAATATAAAGAGGTAGATGTAGAACTTGACAAGTTAAAATCTGCTGCAATAGGAATTATCGTCGATACTTGTCATAGTGGAACTGCTATACCTTATCTTCAACAGGATGGTCGTGTAATAATCACGGCTTGTAACGCTAGTCAGGTAGCTGGGTCTATTTGTGAATTTATTGCTTATGGTTTAGATGAGTTTGCTGATTACTGCATTAGCGGTGGGAATAATGATGGTGTAGCTTCTATGGAAGAGGTATTTGATTATTTGACACATAACAGGATACCTTTGGAAGATATGACACCACAGTTACAAGATAATTACACTGGTCAGCTCCATCTTTCTTTTCTAGATTGGGGAAATGGGATATTGGATCAGATTACTAATTACACTTTTAGAGGGTGTTATAACTTTAATGTACAAATTGTGAATAGGTCTCAGGGTTTTTATGAATCTGAAGCAGCACAGTCCTTCCAGCCATCTGCTAGTATGTTGACAAAAGTTAAACTCCATATACTTAATGAATATAATATTAGTTCTCCGATGGTTGTATCTGTTAGAAAAAATCTTACTGACGTAGATTTGACATCGAAAACGCTTTTGTCTGATGAAATTAAATCACATCGTTATACTACTTTTGACTTCCCAGATATTAATGTTACACCTGGAGATACTTATTACATTGTATGTAGAGCTACTGAAGAGGAAACGAATCCTAACAATAGATATGAGATATATGGGCTGAATGAAGATTGTTATAAAAATGGAATGTGCTATACACGTAATACGATCCACCCCGATTGGACTGGTATAGAAGATGCTGACATGTATTTTGCTATCTATGGAAAAAATGGTGAGAATTTGCCTCCTTATGTGCCAAGGAGACCAATCGGTAATGTTTTTGGAGAAAAAAATATTTTTTACACTTATTATGTTTCTACAGAAGATGTAGATGATGACGATGTTTATTACAAGTTTGATTGGGGGGACAATACATCTAGTGAGTGGCTAGGACCATATAAATCTGGTAAAAAGGCATTTGCAACTCATAGTTGGTCTGAAAATGGATCATATAATTTAAGGGTAAAGGCAAAGGAGGAACAGGGTGCCGAAAACAGTTGGTCAAGCATTTTAAGAGTTAGAGTTGGAAATGATCGGCCAAATGCACCAAATATTGATGGCCCAGCTAGTGGAAAACCAGGAGAAGAGTATGAATATACGTTTGTAGCAACAGATTCTGATGATGACGTATTATATTACTATATCGGCTGGGGAGACGAAACTTTTGAGGAGTGGATTGGTCCATATGACTCTAGTGAAGAAGTAACTGTTAGTCATACATGGTCTGAAAAAGGGACATATACTATCAAAGCGAAAGCAAAGGATATATATGATGCAGAGAGCGACTGGACGACATTGCCTGTGACCATGCCGGTAAATCATCCAAGCAGTCAAAGCCAATCCCAAAGTAATCCGTCACCAAGTCAACAAAGCAGTTGGAAAACATTTGAAGCAGTTAAAACAACAAGAATAACAACTAGATAAGCAATACTAATTCAAAACCCTCTTATTTTTTTATTTTACCTCATATAGTTTAGCTTTTCCTACTACTTTTGTAACTTTTATTTTTCCTTCAGCGTCCAATACAAGCATATATTTACTAACTGTTTCTCGGGAAAGTTTGGTAATGTCCGCGATGTCCTGTATTGTTACATAAGGTGGTCTTGCTTTTTTTATTGCATCAAGAACAATTTGTTTTGTAGATTTTTTCTTTTTCATACTTTGTATCAATACATAGTATCAAAGCGAAACATTTAAATGTTATCCTTGCATACATAATATGTATTAATACTTAGTATTAATGCTAAATAACGGGGGTAATTTAAAATGAAAAATCAGAAGCATATTAGAGAATTTGAGAATTATCTTCTTAGCAATAACAGTTCAATATCAACCATTAAATCTTATACAAGAACTTTAAAACAATTTCTAGAGCTGCTCAATAAGAAACCTGAAGATATAAACGATAGAGACATTGAACGCTATAAACTTCATGTAATTCAAGTTAAACAATATGACATAAACACTCTGACACCTAAATATTGTGCAATAAATACATACATGGAATTTTTAGAAAAACCATATAAACTAAAACCGCCACGAAAACGAGTTAAAAACAAAGTTCCATTCACCATAGAAGAAATAAAACAACTCTTTCAAGCATCTCAAGATGATCCTAGAAACAATGCACTGCTCAAAGTATTTTATTATGGACAACTCAGACGAAATGAAGTAATAAACCTAAATATAGACGATGTGGACTTTCAAAGGCAGAAACTAAGAATCAATCATGGAAAAGGAAACCAATATGACGAAGTAAACATACACCCAGATGCATTACAATCTATTGCAAACTATATGCAAATCAGAGAATTACCTAAGATAGGACATGGAAAAGCCTTATTCTTAAGCAATGAAGGGAGAAGAATAGGAAGAACAGACATACACCTTACGATAAAGAAGTACACACAAAAAATTGGATTACAAAAACGTGCATACCCTCACCTGTTTAGAATATCCAGTATAACACATATGGCAGAGAAGGGGCTAAACCTTGAAGAAATAAGAAGACAAAGCAGACATAAACGATACGATACACTACAAAGCTATGTTCAAATGTCAGATCAACATACTAAAGAAGCCTACATGAAGGGCATGTCACTAGACTCAAAACCACAGAAACAAAAGACAGAAGCACAAACAAACACAGGAGATACAAATACCATAGACCTACAGTTACAATTAGCAGAAAGATTAGCATGTGGAGAGATATCACAAGACGTCTATTTACAAGCCATAAGTTCACTAAAAACTTCTGTCCGGTCAGAAGCAGTATACACATATCAGTAGTAACAACCTCTTCTGGCCAACCAGAAGCAGTATTTTTCAAGACATAAGCAGTAAAATCAGACCTTGAAAAGACATAAGTTGCTGGGTGTAGGCCGTAAGCCTCCTTCTGTTTTAAACGGTATTCTACTACGCACTCTACCTATGAGCAGTCTGGATAACTGATCCCACTGTTTGAGCTTGCTCCAGGAGCAGATTGACCGTTTCAACAAATCTCATAGAGACCTCATCACCATGTGAATCATCGCATAGTCCATGAGCTGTGTCGTTTCTGCTTCTCTGCAAGGACTCTCGCCCTTATCGCTTTCACGATATCCTGATCCAGAATGAGGGAGGACTTTCCTCAGCGAATTTCCGCCGTCAACCGTCCACCTACACCCAGAAAAACAAGTAAAAATAACAAGTTAATAAATGTTTACATCCATTTTAGATAAAAAACGGAGAAGCAGATTCCCTTTCATCTACAACCTCCCCATCAAGAACGACTCTGGTTTTAAACCAAGTTTTCAAACCCTTAGGAATATCAACCATAATAGTAATTGATTCTTTCATACCTGGCTCAAGTGAAGAAATAGACTCTTGTTCAAGATTATACTCTTCACCAGTTTGTGTAGAGAAAATACCTTCAATAAGAATATTATTAGCAGTTTCTAAACCTAAATTCTCAACAAATATAGTAACCTTAGCAAAATCACCAGCATCTGTCTTAGTATAATACGTAAGAGTATTATTCCTCCAAGTATGAAGAAGCAATGACCTAGATGAAATAGGATAAACAGTCAACTCAGAAGGAGATTCCCACTCCTCAGGTATATCACCAACCTCATGACCCTTTGTTGTTGTTTCTAAAAAATAATAGCTATCTATGAAAAAATCCTTACTCGGAAGAGCGTTTTCACTCAGGCTAACACCAACTGCCATATGATCAGGTAACCTGAGCAGAGCAACATCGTAACCTAAATAATATAAAATCGCAGCAGTGAGAATAGCCTTATCCTCACAATCACCACCACCAGTATTATTATTAAACAATGTTTCAATCGGGTAACGAGGATATTCATAGGAATCATCAGTAGGACAATCTTCTCTATATTTTAAATTCTGAACAAAAGACACAACAAAATTTATCTTATCTACGTCTTTCTCACTTGAGAAACCAAACATGATACTCTCAGCAACAATTTCTAGATATGTATCATCAATTTGATCAAAAACATAGACGCTATAATCCTCATGCTGTGTCCTATCAACACTAGTATAATAATTATATAAAAAATCAAGATAAGGTAACTCTATTTCTCGGTTGAGATAACTCTTATACTTCCAACTGAACTCTTTAACTTGGACATTACTCATAACATTAAATGAAAAAGAACCAGAGCTTACAACATTGTTGTATCTATCCCTAAGTGAAACAGTAAAACTGTTTTCCTTTGGAGCACTTCTATTATATACAAAGCAATCTATATATTCAATTTCACCTGGTAGAACAACACAAGGGATTACAACACCAGAGATAATATCAAGACCCACAGATATTTCAACTGCATGAGGATAAACTGGTGTATCACCATTGTTTTTAACGAGCATTTCTAAACCCATAAGTGAGTAACCACCAATATATGCTTCTCTCTCCCACCATCTTTGACTACAAGATAAAATAGTTAAATCCGGACTGTCGATTAAAAACGTCTTAGTTGATATCTTATCATTTTTTTTATCATACACCTTCAAACTATACATTCCACTGTCAATGGTCTCCCCATATGATGAAAGATGAAGAATAGTTTCATCGTTTCCATTCAAAAAAAACTCTGAATCAACCAGACTAGAATCTGGATCATAAAGCTTAAGAGTCACCCTATCAGAACAAGAAAAAACAATATTTAAACTAGGAAACCCTTCATCATCAGATATACTCCAGGACTTCAAAGAAAACTTTGTACTATCATCTGAAAAAATATCATCAAATATACACCCAGAAAAACAACTAACCACTAGTACCATAGTTATAAGAGCTATTATCAATTTTTTAGAGTGCATACAAATACTATACAACTAGTTTACGTTTTTCAAGGTTTTCCTCAATAACTTTACCAAGTCTCTTCATACCTTGATCAATTTGCTCATTAGCAGAATAAGAAAAGTTAAGTCGCATACTTCTCTCACCGCCATCATCAACATGAAACGCTTTACCATGAACATACGCAACTTTTTCCTTAATAGAATCAAGAAACATAACCTCAGTATCAATACCCTCAGGTAAAGTTACCCAAGCAAACATACCACCCTTAGGCCTATAACAAGTATAACCATCTGGGAAGTACTTCTTCATAGCATCTATCATAGCATCACGCTTAGGTTTATACATCTGACAAATTTTCATAATATGAAGATCAAGTGAACCCTGTTTCATAAACTCGTTAACAATAAACTGAGAAAACGTGTTAGTACAAAGATCCAATGCTTGTTTACAAACCAATATCTTACGATTTATCTCAGGGGAAGCTATAGTCCAAGCTAGTCGAAGACCAGGGGATAGTATCTTTGAAAAAGTAGATATATATATTACACGACCCTCATCATCAAAGGATTTAATAGGTCTAACAGGTGAATCATCATAGCGGAGTTTACTATATGGATCATCTTCAACAATGATTAAATCATAATCATTTGCAATTTCCACTATTTTCTTTCTACGAGCTTCAGACATTATCACACCTGCCGGGTTTTGAAACGTGGGAACAACATAGATAAACTTAGGTGTGACATTCTTTTTAAGTAATTTTTTAATGGTTTCCTCAAGAACATCAATTATCATACCATTTTCATCAAGAGGTATACCTACAAGATTAGCCTCATAACTTCTAAAAGCATTTATCCCGCCAAGATATGAGGGTAAACCCACGATAGCCGTGTCACCAGGGTTCAAAAGCAATTTACCTACAGCATCAAGAGCTTGTTGAGACCCACTAAGAATTGTAACTTGATCAGCATCAACATTAACACTATCCTTAGAAGCTCGTTCAGCAAGATGTTCTCTCAGCTCTTGTAAACCATGTGTTGTACCATATTGCAAAGCTGTTTTTCCATGATTATCTAATACTTTAATAATAACATCTTTTAAATCCTCAATTGGAAAAGACCTAGGGTTTGGAAGACCACCAGCAAACGAAATAATTTCAGGATCCTGTGTAACTCTAAGTAATTCCCTGATAACCGATTTCCTCATTTTTCCGGCTCTATTTGAATATAATCTCTCGATATCTCCCATAAAACACCATTTCCAGGAATAAAATTTTGTTATATATGCGTTTCGTAAAAACTTTCAAATACCCTTAAATCAATAGAGGGATGTTATTTTTCTTTTGAAAATAAGGGTTTTATGTGCTCCTCAAAAGCAGGCATATCATCTAAAGTATCACTATCTATGTTGAATTTATGTATTATATGAAGCGCAAGTTCTTCATCTGGTGACATTTCTCCTCTTTTACCTGCAAACATTCTACTAACTGTTTCCTTAGATTTAGATGTTTCATCTCCCATAATACCAACTACTATACAATGTTAATTATTTATATATTTTTCCCTTAAAAATAACGTTTTTCTAGCAATTTGTTTCATAAAAACAAAACTGTAGCATTCTCCTTAATTTTTTGTTCGAAAATCTTCCAAAAATTCGAAAATTTTCCAATAATATATTTATATGTTCTAATAAAAATATGCATTGAAGATTTGAATTAAAAAAGGTGAAAAAAAATGAAAAACAAAAAGTTGAATATTGCAACAATTGGGCTGGTGACATTACTAATGATCAGTGGATTTAGTTCAGTAGTTATAGGATTAGTTGACGCAAATATGCCAAAAAATGGTGCGTTTCATATGGATAGAGATCCTCAACTTCATATGGATTTACCAGAACCTGGGGATGAATTTGAGGAGAGGACTCTTATCATAGTTCATGTGGTAAATGGCGATGGAGACTCAATGCGAAATGTATTAGTAGAAATGGTAGATTCCGGTGGTCAAACAATCAGAGAAGATTATACTAGTAGATGGGGATATGCTTACTTAATAGCTCCTCTAGTTGATGAAGATACTGAGGTAACTCTCCGTGCAACTAAATACGGTTATAAAATGGATGTTTTTAATATATGGATAATAAACAAGTTTTTACGGGTTTCTGCGCCTAATGAGGTTGATGAAGGAGAAACATTTGTTGTTACTGTAAAAGATCAGTATTACAACCCATTAAAGGGGGCAAAGGTTACATTCGATGGTCAGAATGACAAAACTAATAATCAGGGAAAAGTGACTTTTTCTGCTCCTAATGTTAATGAAAACACCGTTTATACTATCGTTGCATCTAAAGCGTTTTATGAAAATGGCGAAAAACCAATTACTGTGCTCGATACTGGTAATCCAGAGGCAGTAACAGTTTGTGGTCACGTCGTTTATGATGCTGGTGAGAATGGCTGGTTGCCTGCTGTAGAAGCAGAAATAAGGCTAGATGGCGCCTATCAAGATTCTACAGATGGTAATGGACATTATTCTTTTGTGTTTACTCCTGACGAAGGTGGCGTATCCTATGAAATCACTGCGTCATATGGTGATATGGAAGATTCATGGTCTGGTGTAATAAACGGAAATGAAGAAACAATCCATATAAACCTCGCTTTAAAAGAACAAGATGGCGGTAGTGACGGTAGCCTCCCTGATCAACAAACTCAAGGTCAACAACAAGGTAGCCAACAGCAGCAGAACCTCTGCTAAACCCCTCTTTTCTTTTTTTTTATGAGAAAAATTTATTAGTAAAATAAAGACTCACGGAAAAATATGGAAGCAATCATATTAGCAGGTGGATTTGGTACAAGACTTAAACCACTCACATACACAAGAGCAAAATCATTACTACCTATACTTAACAAACCAATGATAACATATCTAATAGAAAGCCTACCAAAAAACGTGGACAAAGTTATCTTAGCTGTAAACTATAGGAAAAACCAGATTGAAAAATACTTCCAGAAAAACAATTTTGGAAAAGAAATAATTGTAAACGATGAACCAGAGCCGCTAGGCACTGGTGGAGCAGTAAAATTTGCTGAAAAACATATCACTGGTCGTTTCCTAGTCTTGAATAGTGACATTATCTGTTCACTCAACCTTGAAGAAATGATACAGTTCCACGAACATAACACTGCTGTGTCAACAATTTCATTATGGCCTGTGGAAAATGTTTCCGAGTTTGGAGTCGCAGATGTAAAAAATGATGGAAAAATCGTTGGCTTCGTTGAGAAACCAAAACCAGAGGATGCTCCTTCTAACTTTATTAATGCTGGTGCTTACTGCCTTGAACCAGAGATCTTAGATTATATTGACACCGGGCATCTTGTTTCAATGGAGAAAGAAATCTTTCCCAGGATCATAAGTGACACTAACAAATTTTTTGGTTTTAAATTTGAAGGATACTGGACGGACATTGGTCGTATTAGTAGCTATAAACATGTTCACTGGTTTTTATTAGATAAAAAAAACATAGATATTTTCCAAGGTGAAAACTGTAAAATTGATGGAACTATTGAAAAATCTTGCGTTGGTAATAACGTTACTATTCGAAAAGGTGCTAGACTTGAGTCAACAATTATCTATGACAATGTAGTTGTTGCTGAGAACACTATTTTATCTGGTTGTATCATAGGTGAAGGCTGTAAAATTGGGGATTCTTCTCATCTTGAAAACCTAGTCCTAGGGGATAATGAAATACTAGATGATAATACTAGTTTATCTGATCAAATAGTATGGACGAAACCTATCCCTATGGGTTACCCGAGTAAACAAATTGGTAATGTATTAGAAAAAACATAAAAAAATTCTACAAAAATCTATTTATTACTTGTATTATTACTGCTGCTAAGTTTCGGTGGTAAAAGTTTATGACTAAGTTATTTGGAACTAATGGTATACGTGGTGTTGTTAACGAAGATATGAACTGTGAACTTGCTCTTGGCATTGGTAAAGCATGGGGTACACTTCTTAAAAAAACCATTAAACAACCCAGGGTTGCTATCGGCACTGATGCACGTCTCTCTAATCATATGCTTAAAAATGCTATAACAGCTGGTTTGATTTCTACAGGGTGCAACGTGGTCGATGGTGGTCTCATGCCGACACCTACCCTGCAGTACATGGTTAAAACCAAGAGTTATGACTCAGGTGTTATAATAACAGCTTCACATAACCCTCCACAGTTTAACGGCATCAAAGGAGTCGCTGGTGATGGCACAGAGTTCACTAAAGACGTTGAAGAAGAAATTGAAAGCATATATTTCCAGGGAAAGTACCAACTAGCAGGTTGGAAAGACGTAGGAAGACTTTCTACATGGGCTGGTGCTATAGACCTCTACATTGATGGTATTCTTAGCTCTGTAGATGTTGATTTAATCAAAAAAAGACAGTTCCATGTCGTACTAGACTGTGGCAATGGAGCAGGTAGCATTGTTACACCTCTACTTCTCAAAAAATTAGGCTGCAAAATAACAGAATTATACTGTGAACTAGATGGAACATTCCCAGGGCATAACTCAGAACCCCTACCTGAGAATCTAACAGATTTGATAAAGAAAGTAAATGAAACAGATGTAGATTTTGGAGTAGCTCAAGATGGTGACGCTGACCGTGCTATTTTCATTGATGAAAAAGGAAACTATATATGGGGTGACAAAACCCTAGCGCTAGGAGCAAAATTCGCAACAAAACAAGGTGGCATAGCTGTTACACCAGTTACAACATCTAGCTGTTTCGATGACGTAGTAAAAGAAAACAATGCACAGGTAATACATACACGTGTTGGTTCACCAATAGTCGCACGAGTAATGATAGAAAAAAACGCCGTCTTCGGAGGAGAAGAAAACGGTGGCCTAATCTTCCCAGAATTACAATATTGCCGTGACTCAGCAATGTCCATAGCAAAAATAATGGAGATAATGGCAAAAACAAACAAAACACTATCAGAATTAATAGATGAAATACCAAAATATGAAGTCTATAAAACCAAAATGCCCTGTCCGAATGATAAAAAACAAACAGTTATGAAAACACTAGCAGATCAAACAAAAAACAACCCAGATATCATTAACGTTGATGAAACAGATGGCGTAAAACTCTACCTTAAAAATGGGTGGGTAATTATGCGACCCTCAGGTACAGAACCAATCTTCAGAGTATACTCAGAATCCAGGGATAAAAACACAGCAGAGCAAATAGCACTAGAATACAAAAAAATAACAGAAGAAATAATCAACTCATAAATCCGATTTCAGCATAGTAGTTAGTTCTATACCATTCTTAGAGGACATATTTACCATAAACTTAGTTCTACCATGAGACGTCCCACGCATTTTAACAATCTGAAGAGTCCTAATAAGATCACCCTTTCTTTCAACATCTCTCATAAAAATAATACCATCAGCAATAAACTCCTCTATATCATACTGAGAATACTGAAAAGTCCTCGGTGGTATCTCAGATGTCAAAAAAGTAGTACATTTCATAGCTGCTAGGGACGAACCAAGTTTGAAAATAAAATCTCGTATCATATCCTTCGAATTTAACCTGAAACACAATGAAGTAATAGAATCAATTATTAACCGCTTTGCATCCAACTCTTTAGTAATATCCCGTATAACCTCAAACAAAATATTTGCCTCTTCAGCAGTATACCTCTCAGGGCTTAGACCTAAACGATCACTAATACTCCAGATATCAATAATGCTCAAATTACCTGATTTAATAAGCTTTTCATCAAAGAAATCAAAACCACCCTGATATCTCTTCAACTTTGGCACTGTCTCAGTAGCAGTAAAAAAAACCCCGTTTTCATTCATTTTATTACCATTTACTAAAAACTGCATACATATCGTGGTTTTACCTACACCACTACCACCACACATCAAAACAGTACTACCAAGGGGTATACCACCATTTAACTCGTTATCTAATCCCTCGATACCTGTTTTACACCGGGGCCTATCAATCATATGTTCTCTCCCACTCACTAAACAGAATGTTAATCAGATATCCCTTTTAAATCATTTTTCTTTCTAAACGTGGAAATAGATTAATAACACCTATACGAAGTTTTAAATTAAATCATATGTTTCCAAGAGATAGATGGGGAGGAAAAATATGAAGAAAAAGAAAATTATCATTGTAAGCCTATTGATAGCGTTCCTATTGCTTATGTTGCCATCAGTGTCTGCAATGCATTTTAATACAGGCGAAGAAACAAGAAAATCATATCCTTTTGAAGAAGTGAATATTCCACCTTATATTTGGTTCGCAATATTTATATTGATTTTAGCTCTAGCGAATCGACTAATGAGTCAAGAAAGATGAAGAGTTGTTACAGAAGTCAGTTTTGAGGGGGGAAAAAATATGGATAAAACAGGAGTATCTATAGGTATAATTGGTGGTATCGGACTAGGTTTAATGTTGGGAAGTGAATTTTCTGGGAGATATATAACTATATTAGGAGCAGGTTTAGTAGCTATATCACTTGTTGCTATGGGCATTCTGTCTTATAAAGGCAAGAAATGATTTGTTATAAGGGGGGAAAAAATGAACAAAGCATTAGTACAATTCGTATTAGGAGTTATAGTGGCGTTAATAGGAGCTGCCATAATGTTTGAAGGCAGTATATTGGGAGAAAGGACCATATCTGCTGCAATTGTTATGGGTATTATCGGAATAGGTTTAATCGCCACATCCTCGATACGGTTTTTAAAATAATAGTTTGAGGGAGGAAAAAACATGCAAAAACAAACAAGAATCAAAGCCAATGA
>CAZGOD010000030.1:0-11887 GCA_964527715.1 uncultured Thermoplasmatales archaeon
ATATTTATTTCAAAGTAGCCGAGAGCTGTGTTGGCTTTTAAGTAAACTGATCCTGAGAGAGATAAATCAAAATCACCACTTAAGCTGAGTTTTTTGCTATTTATTGATAGATCAAGTGCGCTAATATCTAAACTTGTAAGACTTGCATCAATTTCAACTTCTCCTTTTCCAATTACTAAACTACCATAACCTTCAACATAGAGTGATGCAACTCCCAGTGACAGAGCCCCGTTGTTAACACTTAGATCGAAGCTAGATATACTAAGGTATGTAGGCTCATCTACGGTTATTTCCAAATAGCTTAGATCTATAGCTGTTCCTATGTATAAATCTGCTCCAGCGTAAATAACCAGAGAACTCCATGATAGCACAAATTTGCTATTATTTATATTAAGGAGGAACTCAGAAATTGAAACAGTAGTGTCACCATCTACATCTATTTCTATCGCACCTTCTTCACCTAGTAATAGTGTAAGACCTACATTGCCAGTTAAATCAAAAACTCCATGTAACACAAGTGGACTGTTAATAAGTGGGAACTCTTCAATATCGATATCAATTGTTAAATTCTGAATTATCGCTGTATCAATTTCAGCGGAGATGTTAATTTCTTCTCCACTAACTGTTATATTTCCACCAGAACCGCTAATGAGTAGTCCATCAGCGGTAACAGTTACTCCTTCTAATTCTAACAGTAAGCCTACTACGCTAATGGTGAATGTTCCCTCTCGATATAGATCACCGCCAAAGTCTACAACTGGGGTTTCACCATTGAGGTTCCAGTCAAACCATAGTTCTCCATCTGCTTCACCAGAGATATATACATCAAAGTCACCCTGCAATGTTAACTCTGTGCCACCATAATCCATGTCAATCTCAATGTCTACATTAGTTGAGGATTCATCTATCTCTAGTGAAATGTTACCACTATGGCCTTCGCGGAACTCAAATTCACCAGCCAGGTAGCTAACATCGATACTGATGTTAGGATCAGACATATCCCCATATTTCAATATGAAATCTGCAACACTGAACTCACCAGTACCCTCAATTGATATATTTTTTTCACCAGTTTTACTATAGTTAATATACACCCAGTTTTCTTCTCCCATATCAATTGTGACGATACCATTTAGGAACATCTGATTTATGTATAAATTATCGATTTCAACTATGTTGTAACCACCGATTTTAACTGTAACATTATCACCGTTTTCAATGATCTCTACACCAGGTGGCAGAGATTGCTGTTCACTTCTTGATTTAACCCAGACAAATAATGTATCAAAATCTGAAGAGTCATCTTGGTTTGTAACATTTATATAACTAGAAAGGTCCAGGTTCAAGTCATTTGCAGTGACATTGAACCAAATAGGAGCACTACCATAGGTAGGAAGTGTACCAGTTAACGAAGCGAACTCCCATGTGCCATTTGGGGATAATTCCGATGTATCGATTGACCAGTTTAATTGTTTAGAATATACGTTCTTAATTAAGAACGCTGATGTCCTTGGTTCACCTGGTTTTAAATCAGGCATTCGTAATGGATCTATAGGGTTTATCCATACAAATCCGTCGAATACTCTAACCTCAGTACCTGAACCATCCTCCCCCTCATCAGGATAGTGCTCATAATTGGTATTATTGAGACCAGGCCAAGCAGTACCTGGCCAAAAAATATGGTCTTTATGATCATATGGAGGCGGAGCGGTAACGTTAATCAATTGTTCTTCCGTCTCATTTAAAATACCACTTGGTGGATCAAAAATCCAATCATCGCCTTCCCAATCTCCAGTAAAAGCTACCCCTGCATCCCAGTGAAGCTGATAAGGATGATCCTCATCAGCATTGTTTTTTGCTATAAATGAGAAATGGAAATTGCCATCCTCTTCAGCTTCTGCTTCTGCATAATTTAATATAAACTGTGGTGTCAATAATCCATATGTTTGAGATATCTTATTTGGAGGGATATTTATATGACCACAATAGCCACCTTCTATACCAGTAATGAGGCACTCATCATACACTTGTGAGTCATCAACTGAAACAGTAACACTAGCAGTATACTCTCCGACAGCATACTCGCGTGGGGAGAAGGTTACCTCAGTATCACTAGTGGTTATAACCTCATAGGAGCCATCACCATAAGAAAGATTATAAGTATAAACTTCAGACCCACCACCGCTAACATTTATAGGTGGTGAATACCAGGCATCAAAGTTAAGTTTTGCACTGTTATTAGGAGTTTTGAATTTGACTGGTTTTTTAATTTTTTCATTGATCAAAAGTGAAACAGCCCCATCTGTAGCAGGGAATGGTGTAAATGGTATCCAATCATCTCCGCCTGGTGGTTTAAACCAGATAACTGCATTGAAAGTTCCTGAAATATAAAGATCTAAATCTGAGATAGATATTACTCCCTCTTCGTTAACAAAATAGCAACTAAGATCAAATACTAGATTTTCTACATCTGCAGTAAACCTAAGTGTGTCAGATAAAACTAATAGGCCGTCTACGTTTTTAAGATCCAGAAGAGCATTTATTTTTTCATCATCATCAATAACGACGTCTATCCTAGCATCTATATAACCATAAAACTTAGCAATTTCTCCTACATTTGGGAGGCTAATAGTTACCCAGTTGTGAACATCTGCAACAATGTAAAAGTACCAATCCGCTCCAGGTTCAAACATTGAGAAGTCTTCCAGATAACCAAAAACATTTTGTTGAAACATTATGTTAAAATTACATGGTTCGATAATAACATCAATTCCTAAAACATTAATTGTTGTTTCTTCATAGGCAACACCATTTAGATAAAAATAAGTTAAGTGTATTGGGTCAAACCAGAATTCAATGGAAACTGAGCCTTCCACAGTTAAATTTGTTACAACAGGATTTAGCATTAGATACACGTCTTTAAAATACCAAAGTCCATCAAAGTGAACGACTGGCATTAAACCCATAATTCCACTTGGGTGGTCAATACTAGCATATATACCCAAATAATCTCCCTCGCCAGCACCGCCACTAACATCCCATAGTTCTATAATTGAAGGACCAAGGTTAACATGTTCACAGTAAATATCCTCTTCATCAGGGTCTATAATTAACTTTAAAAGGATATCATCAGAAGTGGTGTCTAAATCAATTGTTATGGTTAATGGGCCTCTAATCTCAATTCTAATAAACCCAAGTGCAAGCATAACTGCATCAATCCAAAGAACGTTAACTATTATCTCTGAATCATCGCCAGAAAGATTAGCAGTTGCTAGGATGTCACCATTATCCAATATAAACGAAAACTCACCGCCACCGCTAAAACTGATATCTGCTATATCAACGCCCAAAAGCTGATGCCCAACATATGCTTGTAAGCCTGTAACGTTAATCTCGGTAAGAGAACCAGATGCAACAAGCGAAAACTCATCTTCATTTTTCACAATTGAAGCGGTCAAATCACCAGAGATAGTAAGATTATCAAAGCTAACATCAATAAAACTTTGTTTATAGCTAAACTCAAAATTAGTAACTTCAATGGTACCAATCACACCAAGCTCAAAATCAGTCTCTAAAGCCGATAACCCAGATTCATTCCAAGCAATATACAGGAATCCATCGACACTACCCTCATCTATATCTAGACTAATCGATCCCTTTAGCGTTATCTCAAATAGACCGGTGATATTGATTTTGTCAATATCTAGATGAATCTCGAAAGTGCTAGGATCTACCTCCAAGAGTAGTTCACCAGTTCTGTCATTAGTATTTATATCAAAAGTCCCCTTAACCAATGGAATACTTACTTCAACTTTATCCTTCAAATATAAATAGAAATTCTCAAGTTTAACAACACCGCTACCATCAAAATTCATACTGGAATTACCATCAACAGTTCCCCATGAAATATTAAACACATCACTAGTAGTCTTAAGACGAATAGAGCCACTAACCTCACCAAGAACATCATAAGGCGGGTTAAGATCACTGTAAGTTGAACTAAAACTAAAGGACAAATAGCTGTTACTCTTAATCAAAATATAACCGCTTGAAAAATCAGGAGCAACATTCCACTCAACAAGTGCAACCGCAACAGTGAACTCAACATAGTTCTTCCAATAATAACTAACATTAACATAATCTTTATCAAAAATAGTAAAATCACCAAACTTGATCAACAAACCAGTGATATTTACACCACCAATAACCTCGAAACTACAATTACCACTAATGTTATTCTCCACTTGTGAAACAACAAGCGTAGAAATGATATCGCCCATGAATTCTTTTTTGAAATAATCCATGCTAACAATAAAATCGCCACCAAGAATTGGAGAGTTACCAGTTATAAGTAAATCATCAACTTCCAGAGTCTTACCAGCGATATGAATCGTAGCGTTACCATCAAAAAGATCATTAAACGTAATCTCTAATTTACCACCAGTTTTCTTCAAAACAAAAGAACCATCCAATGTGCTAAGATAACCCGCTAATGACTCATTTGTAATTTCAACATTAAAACTAACAGCTATATCGAGATCATTACGATTCAAAACAAGATAACCCACCCGGGTGTCAAGCTCCATACTGCAATCAATAATACTACCAGATGGACTCGCACTGAAATCAGCGACACCCTTCTCACCCTCAACATGCACATTAAATGAGGCGCCACTACCCTCGGTGTAAACACTAACATTAGCCTTGCCATTACCGAGCAAATTAGTATACCACTCAAGTTTAGCGTACTCAAACATGTTAGAGAAAAATACCCTGTTCACAGGCTCATCGAAATCATCACAGATACCAACCTCATCAACGGAGTCCCCATAAGCATTAAACTCAACAATACCCTTACCATTACCCTCAATAAGTGCATTATATGTCACTTTATTAGGTAGATTCTTTGCATAAACAACAATTGATTTACTACCCTCTGAGAACTGAACATATAGATCAACTTTTGAACCGCCAACACGCACCCGCTCATATGTGTACTCAGTTTTGGAATCTTTTAAACTTCTTTCACCACTAATTTTAATCTCTGATTCAACAATTGGGTCATACATTACCTTAGATTTCACTTCGGAAACAACACTATTGCCATCCATCTCAGCGAAACTAGTAATCAGGTTAAGATCACATTTACCAGAGTCAACACCCGGGTTAAGATAAAACATATGACCAGGTTTTTTCTTAAATGAGAGTAGATGTGGTACAAACTTGTAAATCATTAAAAGATCCTCAGGTATCTTCTCACCCTCTGGTGACTCAATACCGAAACGAAGCCGATCACCTTCAAGATCCTGTGCTAACAATCCTGGGAAATATATCTCAACGTAACCCTCAAACTCAGCATCCTCACGTAGAGAGGAATACCCCTCTAGTTTTCTAAACTGAAATTTAAAATTGATAGAAAGACCTAGATCAGCAATACCTAGACCAATGGTATATCTAACACCAAGGTCATCAACATTATCAGCATTAATATCAACTTTGGTTTCTCTGAAAATCTTAAGTGTAGTCTCAGTAATAATACCATCATAGTTAGTATAAAACTGAAGAGAACTGCTACTAGATAAAATCCCTAAATTGTTAAGTGCGGAAATATCCTTGATATCTATTTCAGATCTATCAACTTTTAAATCGTTTTTCAACTCACGTACTCGATCAAGGAAACTTGTCATACGTTCCCTAAGACTAGAGAGTCTCTCCCCTATAGAAAGACTCTCAAGTAGTCTTTCAACAGGTCTGTCAGAACTATCATCTGATTTATCTTCAAAGCGTCTAGCGCTCACAGAAGTTGATGCAGCAGCAGACAAAAGGAAAATTACTACAAGTATACTGATTGTTTTTGTTATGGCACTTCTAGCTTGTTTTTTTTCGATGCCTTTCATTAATTTTTTCCCCCAACTATATTGTTATAGACACGTCTATCTATTAACTTGGTGGAGTGTAGTTCAAACTACAGTAATATGTTTATCATTTCTCGTATATATAATTTATTATATAAAAGTTACCTGTTTTACAATAACAAATACAACAAGAATAGTGACAAAACACAAAAATATGTTAGTATAGTAACAAAACATGGCAGGATGTTTCAAAAATTAAAACATATAAACATTTTCAAACTCAGGTAATTTGTTATTAATATCCTCAACCCAAGTACGAAGAACCTCCGCTACACTCCACGCCTGAGAAACACAGCCCCTCGGCGCATAAACTGGGTCACCATCAAAAATCTCATAAATAGAACCATCCCAACAACCATCAAAAACATCAAACATAGGCTTCAAAAAATTATCAAAAGCAAAATCCCTCCAAACCCGCTCACGATCTTTAACTTTAACAAAAGCCCTCACAAAAGGACCCATAAGCCAAGGCCAAACCATACCATTATGATAAGCAGAATCCTTATTGTAATCACCAATATACAAGCCTTTATAATTCGAATCAAACGACGAAAGCGTTCTCAAACCAAAAACCGTAACAAGCCGTTCTTTAACATCCTCCACAATCTGCTCTTTCATACCATTGTTTATCATAGGAAAATCAAGCGAAACCAGGAAAATCTGATTAGGCCTAAAAGACAAATCACGAGTATCAACAACATCATAAACCTGATCAAACTGCTCATTAAAACTATTTTTCACCTGCTCAGATAAATCATAATATTTATCATCCTTACCAATCAATTTGGATAAATTACTCATAACTCTAAGACAATTATACCATAAAGCCTGAATTTCAACTGCTTTTCTCGCACGAGGAGTTGGATAATAATCACCTATTTTAACATCCATCCAAGTAAGACCAAGGCCATGACTAAGTAAGAAATCACTATCCATATGAATATCAAAATCTGTACCATTCTTGTAACATTCAACAATGGACTCAAGTGTCCCCCAAACATCCTCTAAAAAAATTTTATCATCAGTGTATTTCAAATATTGAAAAACACGATCAATATACCAAAGTGATGCATCTACCGTGTTATATATCGGCTTTGAATCACGATCCATAAAAGCATTTGGAATAAGACCATTTTTACAGTAACTGCTAAAACCTCTGAGTATTTTTTTTGCATCATCAAAACGTCCAGTAACGAGAGTAACCCCTGGTAAAGCTATGAGTGTATCCCTACCCCAATCAGCAAACCAATGATAACCAGCAACAATAGACTTAGAATCATTTCCTTTCTTCACAACAAAATTGTCAGCTGATAAAACCAGTTTATCAAATTCTTTTGATAAACCAGCTTGACATAGTAACTCCTTTTTCCTCTGGGTTTCTTTTAAAAAAACTTCAGAGGGACTAGAATTTGTTTTGTCTTCAAGTGTTAAAACAATATAATACTCATCTATTTTATCAACAGTTTTCTCAAAATCACCAATACGAACATTGTTATCTACCCAGGCTTCGTTTCTCTCACGATCTTTTTCATAATAGAATACATCCCAGTAAAACCCTGGTTTATAAACAGAATTCAGTATAGTTATCTTTAGTTTTTTATCAATATTGCTAGGCTGAATGTTTACCCCCTGTTTGATAACATCTTGTTTAAATGAGAGGTATCTCTGACTGGTTACATCATAGAAATGCCTCGAGTTTAACACTGGTGTATGAAAAAGTGTAACTGGTTTTTTAGAGTTAATTTCATATTTGAGAAGAGTAGTATTTTTTTTGTGTTCCATAAGAATTGTTTTCTTAATTTTGATATCATCAAACTCATAAGAGAAAGATGGGAAATAATCAAAGTTAAATCTACTTTTTATATCCTGTAGATGGTATGTTTTATCATTGGTTTTTACTTTGTCAAAAATGTTTGATACAAAAATCCACCGGTTAGCTGGGGGGTTAAGACTTGATATGAGTAGGCCATGGAATTTTCGAGTGTTTTGATTCTGACTATTTAGAGATGCATAGCCGCCAAGGCCATTTGTCACTATCCATTCTCTCATAAAAATTCATAGCCAATATTAGTTTATTCAGGTATTCTTTGTTTTAAATCTTGAAGTATATTCATATAGTTAATGAAACCATCATATGGGCCATCATAATGACTGAAATAAGCATGTACATCTCCATCTGATAAACCCTTAGTGGAGCAATAGTATAGGTGATCAGATGTTTGAAGTAGACGCCAAGCATGTAAGAGGTCTTTTTGACCGTTTTCTTTAAGTTTCCTCCCAATATTTTTAAGCTCATTGAAACATGCGATTTGCATGTTGTTACCCAGCCATGTTGATACATCCCGTTCTGCATCGGCCCATGAGATAGCCCATGGTGAATCAATCTCCCCCACACTCTGGTATCTCTCAGCTGCTTCACTAACTGTTAGAAAATCTAGATATTTATGTTTTAGGACTTCCTCAGGGAAATATTTAAGAAAATCAAAGATACCTGTCTCTGTCCAATGATGCTCACCAAATGTCTCATAATCCATGAAAAGATTCACAACGTCTCCCTCGCAATGTGACAGCCAACGAGAATACTTATCAGCTGTCAATGGATGCCCTGGCCAGAGCTGAGCTGAGAACCGGAAACCAACATCATCACTAAGAGTATAGTTTCTAAGAAGAACTTTCAAATCCGCATTAACTGGTTTATACAAATAATTTGGTGAACGCCATTGAAGTATTTTTTCTGTACCCTCAGTTATGATGCCCTTGTATCCCATCTCAGCTACTTTCTTAGCGATACGATTATCATATATCGCCTCTGTGTTACGAAAGATTCGTGGCCTGTAGTTAAAAATATTTTTGATCATTTGCCGATGCATTTTTACCTGTTCTTCAAACTCATCAAGCTCATCATACAATGAGGATAATGAATGGTAATACGTCTCCTCAATCATATCTACTGCACCAGTTTTAAATAGCTCTTTAAAACTATCAAGAACCTCAGGTTTATACTGTTGACAGTATTCAACAAACGTACCAGTCAGACTAAAAGAAATCCGAAACTTTCCATCAAACCTATTTATCAAATCTAGGAGGAGTTGGTTTGTTGGAAGGTAACATTTATTTGCTACTTTCTCAAAAACCTCCTGGTTAAGTTTCCGATCAAAATAACTAGACTTAGGATTATGATCAGTTCCAATGTTGAAAACAGTGAAACGATCAAGTCTCATCGGCTGATGAACTTCGAAATAAAGACAAACCGAGGTCATAACCCAGCTACCTGCCTATATACATCTATTGTTTTATCAGCAACCTGATCCCATGTGAACAAACCTATCTCACGTTTACCCTCTTGAGACATTGTTGTATGCAACGGCTCATATCTAAGAAGCGAAATTATCTTGTTTGCCATTTCATCAGTATCCCAGAAATCAACCCGGAGGCAATTATTAAAAGCCTCAGAGAAACCAGCTGTCTTAGAAGCAATAGTAGGAGTACCCGCAGAAATAGCCTCAAGCGCAGTTATACCAAAAGGCTCACTAACAGAGGGCATAACATAAACACTAGAAATACCATAAATATGTTTAACCTCCTCCTCAGTAAGACGACCTGTAAAAATTACTTTATCAGATATACCAAGATCCAAAGCCTGATCTACCAAACGAGGAAGCATATCACCAGTACCAGCAACAACAAAACGAGCATCGGGCTCATACTCCACTACTCGCCGAGCAGCACATAAGAAAAACTCGGCACCCTTCTGAATAGTAAGACGACCAAGAAACAAAACAATCTCCTGTTTACGGCCCTCAGGAATCGGATAAACCGCATTATGAACAACACTGATCTTATCAGGATGTATACCATATTTTTCAACAATAACACGTTTAGTAAAATGACTCACCGCGATGATTCTATCTGCCTTTTCCATTCCTTCTCTTTCAATGTCAATAAACCATTGATTTGGATAAAGCCAACCTGAACGGTCATACTCTGTTGAGTGAACTGTGAGAACCAGTGGTACATTCATTTTTTCTTTCAACGCAACACCAGCTTTCATCGTAAGCCAATCATGGCAATGAATAGCGTTGTAGTTCCCTTTTACTTTTTGAACAACTAAATCATTGTATCTATAAACCGCTTCAAAAAACTGACCAGCGAGTTCTTTAGAATCTGGTCTATCATATGGAAAGATCTCTGTTTCCCCTACCTCTTTTATATTCAAATTAGGATTATCACTACCCGCAGCATGTTTTGTCTTCGGCATATAAAAATCGACTTTCACGTTTTTATCAGCGAGACTACGAGTAAGTCCATAGCAATGAGTACCCAGGCCACCTGCTTTAAACGGTGGATACTCCCAGCCAATCATCGCTATCTTCATCTATCTCACCCTATCTTCAGCTCTAAACGACTTTCTCAGTAACCAAACTTTTTCGAACATTTTTCGAATTAAATCCAATATCGCCACTTATGTAAGACACTTAATCCTAATTTATTTCAATTTAAACCTTGATTTATCATCAACAAATATTTTATCTTCCCGCACTAGCCAGCCAAGAGCAGAATAAAGCTCTCCTTCATCAAGACCTGATAGTCTCTGCATTACAGATAAATCAACTTCTTCCCATATATCCAGTATTCTCCAGATTCTCCCCGCGTTACTACCTATTTTAGAGGTTAGATTTGTATTATCAATTTTATAATGATCCCCAGATTCTTCGAATATTTTATCTTCTCTAGCAAGCCAACCTATAGCGGCATAAAAATCGTTATCATTTAACTTAGCGGTTTTAATTATTTCCTTCTTTTTTTGAGAGGGTTTCTCATCTAAGGCTGACCAAATCTTCCCCGCGTTAAGACCAAACGTAGTTTTCAGTTCCCTCATATCTAAAACCTCCAGTGTTAACGATGAGGGTATATTATTTAATAATATAAGTGTATCTAAAAAAGAGGATTATACACTACAGAAGGCCATTGAAATAATTTTGTATAACAAACGTAACAAAAATGATAAAAAAAATTGGATTTCTTGTAAATTAAGTGACTATTAAAAATATAACTTGTATTTTTATCAACATCTAAAAACATTTATATAACGTGAGATATAAATATATTAGAAGGATGAAAAAGACCATTATCACCATTAGTATAATTATTTCTTTAGCAATCCTATCATATTTACCAGTAAACACAGCTTATAAAACAAATACACTCGAAGACATCAAGACATCTAACGATGTAATTTTCCGCGACGACTTCGATAATTTATCTTCACATTGGCAATGTGACATCATCCCTTCACAAAGATTCGCCACTTGTTCAAGTCATAATGGAATAGCAGAACTTAAAATCCGTTTAGCAACCAGGTTCTATTATTTTGATGCAGAAATATATGACAAAGATTTACCCTACAAATACAACAACATGAAGATAAAAGTAAAAGTTGACCCTATTATGAAAGGAAGCAGAGGATGGGGGTTCTGGAATGGAAACTTCGGTTTTGCAGGTTGTCAAATGGCCTGGTTTATATACCAGAAAGGCTCACCTCTCTACCATATGAACGGATTATGGGTACAATGTGTAAATGGAAATCCAGATAACATGACAACACGGCCCATAATAGGATATGACATAAGTAATTGGCATGAATATGAAATAAAATGGAATGAAAATTACACTGAATTTTTTATAGATAAAAATTTGGTTGCTAATCTTAGCATGGGGATACCTAACACAAATTGCAGAGCTGACATATGGATAGACAACGCTGTATGGTATTGGCAGATTTCACAAATACCTTATACCCCAATCTTTAGCTGGTATAAATTCATCCCAAATAGAATACTACGTCCCACCAGCCTTTACATTGATTACATAGAAATCACTGAATAAAAAACCAAAAACGGGCTTGAGGGGATTCGAACCCCTGGCCAATCGGTTAAGAGCCGATTGCTCTACCTAGCTGAGCTACAAGCCCA
>CAZGOD010000031.1:0-10541 GCA_964527715.1 uncultured Thermoplasmatales archaeon
ACTTTATTTAGTTTTTATTTCAATTTCTTTTTCAGGTCGTGGACCGTTGTTGAAAAATCTTCTAATGTTGACTCTAGTGTACCTAGCGTATCATGTATTCTATCAGTGATCACTGCTCCATGAGGCGAGGGCGTTATTATTCCATCTTTCTCCAATGTCCTCAAGGAATATCTTATCATATGTTGAGGTTGCCCTGTCATCTGAGATAGTCGTATTATGCCAATTGGGCCGTGATCTCTAACTGTTTTTAAAACTTCGATATGTCTACCTAGTAAGCCCAGTTCTTTCTCTGCTACACTAGTTATACTTGACCTATTATCGATTTTTTCTGCCAATAAAACACCTCCTGTTAATTGTTAACATAATGCATTACTGATATTTATTTTTTACTGGAGAGAAAAAAACTAAAGAAAAAGTATAAGACTCATGATACTTATTCTGTATAACATGGCAATAGGATTTGCACTCTTAACGATAAGCCCGTTACATGAAAAAGAAGTATATGAAGTCCTTAAAAACATCCCCCAAGTAGTTGAGGTTCACCCTATATTTGGGGAATATGACATTTTAGTGAAAATTGAATGTGCTGATATCGATGTGATAGGTGAGGTAGTAATTAAAAAAATAAGGGCTACAGATGGAGTTATGGATACAAAAACGCTTATTGGCACAAAGAGTCTGCAAGGAGAAGCATAAAAAAAATTCGTTTATTTTTTCTTTTGATTTCGGGCAAGGTGTCTAAATCTTTCACCAACTATGAAGACCTCTGCTACAAATCTTGCTTCGCATCTTTCTTCTTCGCTTGATACTTGCCCTACGATTAACATTTTTTCCACTTTCTTTTCAGACACATATAGTGCTAATTATTAGCACTATTCCCTAAGTTAAATTTTGTTATTTGTTATTATATATAATTTTCTATTTTTTTAAAAGATATTTATAAAAAATAACTGAATATAAATAATCAGCGCGTTTTAATCTTCTTTCCATTTAGTAAGAAAAACACCAAGGACAAAAAACACAACTGCAAATAGCAAAACAAAAGCTGAAAAATAAAAGGTCTTATCAAGATCAACATAAGTCATTGCATTCCTAAAAGCCTCATTCACATAATACAACGGAAGAACCTGTGCAAATGATTGTAAGAAATCTGGCATCATCTCCAACGGGAAAAAAGTACCAGCGAGAAACATCATCGGAAACGTGATTGCACCACCCGCCATATCAGCAGTTTCCTCGTCTTTAACAAACCTACCAATTATCATACCCATACCTGAGAAAAGAAAACTAGTTGCAATTACAAGAATAAAGAAAAATATGTTAATATTGATAGTCAGATCCCAGACAAAAACCCCGACAATAATGATAACAAGTGTAGATAAAAATGAGAGGAAAAGCATGAATAACATCTTTGAAATAATCCAATCAGCTCGTGTAACAGGCATAGTGAGAAGTTTTCTTAGAATCCCATCCTTCCGATATTTGGTATTACGCTCAATACTCCCATAAACCATCGATGTCATAATAGTGAAACCTATCATGCCTGGTACAAAAAAATCAATGAACTCAAAATCCTGCCCGATTGAGCTTTTCTCATTTATTCCTATTATATTCTCTCCACCAGTAATATTTATGTTAAATTCATGAAGGATCCCTATCATTATACTCCTAAGAACAGATGAGGTAGTTTGATCCGACGGGTCAACATAAAACGTGAGATTAAAAGGAACATTATCAAACGTTATCAATGGATTATACTGGGATTCAAAATATTTTGTAATATTTTCACCGAAGCCTTTAGGTATGACTAGTGCAGCTGAGATACCCTCATCATACATATATTTTGTAACATCTTTGTTTTTACCAACCGTGTCAATATTTAGAACAGAGACGTGTTCCAAGTTTTTGGTAAAATTTTGTGAAAATGGGGAATCATCTAAATCCTGAATAATGAGATCATATTCTACTTCATCTGCTCCTGAGAAAATAGCGCCAAAAATCAAGATAAGAAGAACTGGAAACAAAAGCGTCCAGAAAACAGTACCTGGGCTTCGAAGCCATGATCTGATACTCAGGCGTAGATCGGTTGCTATGAATTTAGGGTTCACATGGTCACCTCTCTAAGTCTAGCACCAGTAAGCTTAAGGAATATTTCTTCAAGATTTGACCTGCGGATATCAATACTAGCGTATTCAATGCATTCATGTTTTAATATGGATAAAACCTCAAGCACCCTTTCTTTGTAATCAATTTTAACTGCGATATCACCGTTTCCCTCAGTTTTTGCATCAAAACCTCGTTTACGTAGAACACTAATCGCATTTTTAGATTTACAGCTTTTAATACGAAGTATGCTACCATTGCCATATTTACTTATTAACTCCTCAAGTCCACCCTCTGCAATGAGTTTACCCTTATGGATAATAGCGATATGATCAGCGAGATATTCAGCTTCTTCCATATAATGCGTTGTGAGAAACACGGTTTTACCTTCGTTTCTCAAACCAGCGATTACCTCCCAGACTTCACGTCTTGCCTTAGGATCAAGACCTGTTGTAGGCTCATCTAAAAATAGTATCTCTGGATCATTTACAAGAGAGATAGCAACACCAACACGTTGTTTCAGACCACCCGATAGATCCTTATACAGTCTATTTTCCTCATCCTTAAGATCCATAGCATCAACAATATCATCGATATTAGCACGTTTTCTGTAAAGCTTTGAAAAATAATACAGAGTCTCACGGACAGTAAGCCGTTCAAAAGAATGAAACTCCTGTGGCAGTATACCTATTTTATCTTTTACATCATTGAAGGAAGTAGTAATATCTTTTCCAAATATTTTGATAATACCTGCGGTTGGTTGACGTATTGACTCAATCATTTCCACAGTTGTTGTTTTACCAGCACCATTTGGGCCTAAGAACGCAAATATCTCCCCTCTTTTAACAGTAAAAGATATATCATTAACAGCAGTGACATCCCCATATACTTTTTTTAGGTTTGATACCTCAACCGCGGCACCAGAAGAAGAGAGGGGTTTTTTAAAAGTGACTTTCCCATCAAGATCACATTTCGGACAAGTTATTTGTACAACTTCCCCAGGCTGACCGGAGCAGGTCATAACTTCTCCGCAACCAGGACATTTAACTTTTTTTTCAACCATGAGGCATCTCTTTTAATGGGGGGGGCATATAAAAACAGGTATATATGTATTTTCTAAATAGTTTATAAAAACTCTTTATCAGCTAGCTTCATTTTTTTATCAAAAGTGTAAACAATTGGTATACCTGTTGGGATTTCCAGTTTGGGGACCTCGTTTTTTGAAATATTTTCAACGTACATAACTATTGAGCGAATGCTGTTCCCATGAGCAGAAACAAGAACAGTCTTACCCCTTTCGAGGTCTTTTAGTATATATTTCTCATAGTAAGGAATGGTACGATCCGCTGTATCTTTTAGACATTCGCCACCTGGTGGTTTAACATCGAAGCTACGTCGCCAGAGATGAACTTGTTCATCACCATATTCCTCCCGTGTTTTTTGTTTATTCAAACCTTGTAGGTCCCCATAATATCTCTCAGCGAGATCCACAGACATATAGGTTGGTATCTCTGAGTTAGGATCACTAGTATGGTGTTCCCAGTCACGGATTCGTTTCTCCTCATGGTAAATCACAGGAGTTCTCTCATCATTGGATTTAATTAAAATGTAATGAAGTGTTTGAATTGCTCTCAGCATATGTGACACGTACATAGTGTCAAATTTTTCATCTTTGAGTTTTTCACCTGCAGATATTGCCTCATCGATACCTTTCTTAGATAAAGGTACATCGACCCAACCTGTAAAACGATTCTCAAGATTCCATTGTGACTGCCCATGACGGACTAATACTAATTTTGACAAAGTATCCTCTCCATTATATGTCATATAACTGATAGTATTTATCTTTTAAATATTCCACGAAAACTTTAGAATTTAAACCTTCTCCACAAGTGTTTTTTATGATTTCATTAGCTGTCATTAAACGACCATATCTATGAACATGTTCTTTCAACCATGATATAATGTTTCCAAATTCTCCTTTTTCAATTTCATCATTCAAACCCTGGTTTTCTTCTAATAACTTCTTGAAAAGTTGAGATGAATAAATTGTTCCAATAGCATAAGTAGGGAAGTAGCCAAAACTTCCACCACTCCAATGCATATCCTGCAGGATGCCTTCTTTATCAGATTTAGGAACTATCCTCAGCATTTCATTCATTTTCTCATTCCACATATCTGGCAGTCCAGATACTCTTACTTCATCATTAATGAGAAGGTTCTCAAGTTCAAAACGAAGAATAACATGAAGACAGTAAGTAAGTTCATCTGCTTCAACACGAATAAGCGATGGTTTGACCTGATTTACTAGATGATACCATTTGTCTAGATTCATATCGGTGAACTGTTTAGGGGATATTTTTTTGAAAACTGGGTAGAAATATTTCCAAAACGTTTTACTCCGTGCAATCATGTTCTCCCAGAAACGAGATTGAGATTCATGTAAACCAAGAGATGGTGAATCTGATATCACAGTATTTTTGTACTCATCCTTCGGCATCCCTAGTTCATATAATGCATGGCCTGCTTCATGAACTGTTGAGAAAAAAGAAAACAAAGGGTTTTCACGTTCAAAGTTTGTAGTAATTCTAACATCATCATTTCCCATAGAAGTGGTAAAAGGATGAGTTGATACATCAAGCCTTGAGCGATCCTCGGGTAATCCCATTTTCTCTATTACCATCCGGCAGAGTTTTCTCTGTGTTTCAACGTCAAATTTAATGTTTAAATCTTGTTGGTTTTTGTAATGCTTACTCGTTTTTATTTTTTCAAGTATTCTGATAAGCTGTGGTTTAAGGTATTCAAATTCTTTTTTGAGTTTGTCAACTGTCATTCCCTCCTCGTAATCGTCTAGTAAGCTATTGTATGCTGGGCCTGGTAAATTGATATAGCCACAGTATTCTTTCTCTAACTCTATGATTTTTTTAAGATGTGGAGAGAAGATTGAGAACTTGTTTTTTTGCCTAGCTTTTTCCCATGCCGAATAAGCGAGAGTGGTGGTTTTTGACATTTTTTCTACGAACTCAGATGGTACTTTCCGGGCTTTCTCAACATCTTTTTTTAGACGGGTTATAACTGATTTATCATTTTCTTTTAATTTTTGAAAAATTTCAGATTTAGTTAGTTTTTGGATATGATTCCAGAAATTATCTGATATAGCTCTCTCATGTGATAATCTTGATATCAGCGAGGACTGTTCTGATCTTTCTGTTACCCCACTGTGCGGCATGTAGGTCATCTGATCCCATCCAAGGAGTGCTGCTATTTCTCCAAAAGTTGAAAGTTCTTTTTGTTCTCTGTATATGAACTCAAGTGATTCTTTCATAGGTATTCCTCAAATTAAACCTCAATTTCTATAGCAACTGGGCAATGATCTGAACCAGTAACATCCTGTAGAATAAATGTTTTTTTGACATATGGCATGAATTCTTTATTAGCAAAAAAGTAGTCGATTCTCCAGCCAACATTTCTTTCACGAGCTCGGGATTTCATATCCCACCAGCTGTATTGATCTGGTTCTTTGTTGAAATATCTAAATGTATCTACATAACCATGATCTATGAATGTGTCAATCCATGCTCGTTCAACTGGTAAAAAACCAGAGATATGCTCGTTTTCTTTGGGACGCGCTAGATCTATCTCTTTATGAGCAGTATTAAAATCACCACATACAACAATATTTTTTCCTTTCGCTTTTAGATTATCTGCATAGGCAAGAAAGGTATTATAGAAGTCAAGTTTGTAATCAAGTCTTTCCTGGTTTTTTTTACCATTTGGAAAATAAACATTGAACAATGTAAAAGAAGAGAACTCTGTAATCAGTATTCTACCCTCACTATCGAATTTATCCATTCCGAAACCTGTTTTAACACTAAGAGGCTGTTTTTTTGTAAAAGTCGCAACACCACTGTAACCTTTTCTCTCAGCAGAATTCCAATATATGAGATAACCGGGCATGTTCCTAAGATGAGGTGGAACTTGTTCTGGTAAAGCTTTTATTTCCTGCAAACAGAGAACATCTGGCGATTCCTTTTTAAACCAATCAAATAATCCCTTTCTATCAGCAGCACGAATACCATTAACATTCCATGAAATTAGTTTCATCTGCTAGAAAGGTATATTGAACAAGCTGATAAGATTAATGAAAAGATAAAAAAAACAAGATTTCTGACAGAAAAACTAGTTGAATCTGCTAAATATTCTTGTAAAGTTATATCTCCAATATATACTTCTACATGGTATTCTATGAGTCAGATGCACAGTAAGCTTTTCTGGCTCCGTTATCCACGAAAAAGCAGTCCTAACTTTTTGATCTCTAGGAAAATAATGCCAGCATATATCTGCAGAATCTGGTTTTGTCGGATCGAATCCACCTCCATGATCTCGCATTATACTTTTACATACAGCTAGTGTTATATTACCATGATTATCTTCTAATAGCTCAAGGAGTCTATTCGCCCTTATAGGTGAAGTGGCCAGTTCATCAGGATACGCTGACCCTGTTAAATTTGGATCAATCCATTGATGATGAAAACTATGCCATAAAATACCCTCAGATGCCCCTGTTATATCAGTAGAATTTCCAAAAACTGTGATAATGTGATTATGTGATTGTTCGATCATTAGGATCCCTCCTTCTTTATCACACCATACGATGCTCGAAAAATCCCATTGATTTGGAAAGATACGATTTTTATTGGCTGCTCTTTCGCTTGTTTTCCAAAGATTTGCTACTTCTGATACATTCGCACATGTCATCATTGTTCTTTTTTCTAATAAATAAGTTGGTATGCCATCGCCTTCATCAATGTGCCTACTCTCATTATCTGTTAGCGCGGTATATATTGCACCCCAACTAAGCCCCCTTTCGTTTATTAAAAAAATTTCATCTAAAATAGGCAGACCTAGATAAACATATTTGTAATTTGAAGTAATATGGCAAATATGAGGAAAATAAGTCTTTATTGATGTATAGATTAACTTTATAAATAGAAAGGGGGCCTCAACATCCCAGTTTTGAGTTAGAAAAGTCTCATTATTTTTTGTTGCTGGGGAAGTAGAAGCAGTTATAGAACACTGTGTTCTAAATATGGAGGAAATATACCGTTGAATTTCTAACAATCTCTCAATTTTTATCCCCGTGCTATCGGACAATCCTCTTAACTCTTCAAGGAAATCAGGACAATACTTCTCGAGAGAACTTATTTGATCTTCAACGCTTTCTTCAATGGAATTATCATTTTTTGTAAAGAGAAACAATAAATCCAATATCTTATATTTTAGACGATATAGTTTACCTGCTTTGAAACCGTAATCATATGGAGAAGAGGCTCTGATATAAATTATTGACTTTTCAGAGTTATTCCCCACTGATAACTCTCCATTATCCATTATTAGACCATCTATTGCAGGTAGAAAAGAGACTGATATTAACAATAAGATATTAGATAGAACCAGTGTCTTTCTAAGATTCATAATATTAACCAACGTAATATTATATTTAGTAATATATAAACTTTATAGGACAACTAACATCATAATATCTCTAAGAGAATATCAGAGAAAAATCCGCATTGTTAATAATTAGGTGTATCTAAAAGGGCAAAAATCACTTTAGAGGCTCTGGTGGAACACCTTCAGGCAATGTTGGCTGAATATCTGGTGTTTCCCAATTATGAAGATTTTCAATATTAACAAGTAGATACATAAAAACAGGTAAAGTAGTCTTCATCCAGTGGACAAGATTATCGTGTTTACCGCCACCTGCGCCCGGCTCATAATCTGTTGATAATATTTCAAAAGTAAATGAAGGAACCCCAAATTCTTTGAAACACCAATCAGTCGCAGTTCCACTTGCATAATAACTTATTGAGTTATCTTCATATTCTGAATTTTTACCAACCCACTCTTTAACGCAATTATATACTTGTTTCTCCTGTTCCGACATTTCAAAAGGTGGTTTAAAAGAACTCCAAGGATTACTAAACAGATGCATAGCAGTATGACAGTTCACATAAAAAGAAAAATCATGGCTGTCAACTTCTCCCATAAAATCTCTAAGAGCTCGAGTTTCAGGTTCTGAAAAAGCACGACGTCCACTATTAGTAAGAAACGATGGAAAACCCGGTAACCATTTATGCAAGCGGGGGAAAAATCTATAAGGAATTTTTATTCGACCAAATAATTTTCCTAAAGGCATACTCCCCCCTCTTATTCTACCGAAATCAACATCAAAATTACGATTCAAATCTATTCCATTATCATTGAAACGATCATCTGCATCTCTACCATCAGGATTCAATAAAGGAAGGATATAAATTTCATTTTTATCTAAGAGTTCTGCAATAGTTGAATTTGAACCATAATTGATAAGAAGATATTCCGTGAGATATAAACAAGCCCCACCTGCCTCCCATTCACATCCATGAATACATCCATCTATTAAACAAGAAAATTTACTTCGTGTTGAACTTTCATTTGTAAGGCACATACACCAAATATCTTTTCCTTGGACGCTTTTTCCTATAGATTCGACATATACTAAATCTGGATAGTTACGGTTAAAATTGTTAATCATTTGAGTTGTTGCATCGTAATCATGGTAATTTCCATCATCCCAATCTGGCAATATTGCTGGAGAATCTATTTTAACTTCTTCTAATTGAGGAGGTAATGTCACTTTTTCTTCTGCCTCTTGAATACATCCTGAAAATAATACCGAAAACAAGATTAAACTAAGTAATATTGCTAACAGAGGATACAGTTTTCTTTTATTCATTTTATATCTCTAGCATTTATTTTCACCTATATATTAAATTGTTGCTTAGATGCCTTAATAAAAATAAACTGCATAAGGAAAAGAGAAAATAATGGTGATAATCATGAAACATGTTCATCATACAGAAGTAGAATTAGAAGAACCAAAAGAACAAGGAATAAAAGATGTTATGGTACGATGGCTTATCTCAAAAAAAGATGGAGCAGAAAATTTTGCCATGCGTCTGTTCGAGATTAAGCCAGAGGGGTACACACCGTTACATCAACATGACTGGGAACATGAAGTGTTTATTTTAGAAGGGAGCGGCATTACTCGGGATAAAAATAAGGAGGAACCATTTAAGGCAGGGGCTGTTTTCTTTGTCCCAGGAATGGAGTGGCATCAGTTTGTCAACACTGGGAAAAAGACCTTGAAATTCCTTTGTCTGATACCCTACAAGGAATAAATTGAAACCATGGTTGATTTAGATTTTTTAAAAAGAAAAAAAGAGCCTGCAAAGAAACCTATACAATCTAAGGAATGGCCAGATCATGTTGTAACCCTTGAAGGAAAAAACTTTAATAATTTTATTGAAAAATATCCCTTATCTATAGTGGATTTCTGGGCACCGTGGTGTGCTCCATGCAAAGCAATGCTTCCAAGGTTGAGGCGGTTGTCTGTAATTTACAAAGGTAAAGTAGCTTTCGGAAGGCTTAATACCCAAGAGAATGAGGCCATCTCTAAAAAATATAAAATCATGGGAATCCCCCATTTTAAATTTTTTAGCTATGGAAAAAAAGTTGCTAGTATGACTGGTGTAAAATCCGTTGGCAATATAAAAGACACAATTGATGGTCTATTAAAGAAATCATAATGTTAATTGGATGAGGAGAGCATGCAATTAAAGATTCAAGAGTTGAACGCAGAGATCAAGAGATGTAATAAATGTAGGCTCTCTGAGACTCGGATACATGCCCTTTGTGGTGAAGGAAACCTTGATGCTAAGTTCATGATTATTGCTCAGGCGCCGGGTGAGAATGAAGATAGAGAAGGGGAAATGTTCATTGGTCCATCTGGAAAAGTGTTAGATGAATTATTAAGAATATCTGATACCGATAGAGAAGAAATTTACATGACAAATCTTGTTAAATGTATGCTTCCCAAATATAGGAAACCAAAGCAGGATGAAATTGACATATGTAGCGATTACTTAGACAAGGAGATAGAATTGATAAATCCAGAGATACTAGTACCTCTTGGATATTATGCAACCACATACATCTTTACTAAATACAATCTTCCATTACCATCTAAACAGGATTTTTATAAAATGTACGGAGGGCTATTGTTAGTGGATAAACGAAAAATTTTGCCTTTGCAACATCCTGCTGCAGTTTTGCATAATCCGGACATTAGAGAATTACTAGTAAAAAATTATCACAAATTGAACGTACTATCCGCAAATTGCAAATGGTATCCATCATGCCCGATGAAAAGATTCTATGAGGATGGGAAAATAGATGAAAAGTGGATTGAACTTTATTGCAAGGGAAATTGGGAAAGTTGTATCCGTTATGAAATGGAAGAAAGTGGAAAGCCTCATCCAGATTGGATGCTGCCTGATGGAACCATTGACGAAAAACTACATAAAAAGAGGAAATAATGCAATAATATTGGATAA
>CAZGOD010000032.1:0-10374 GCA_964527715.1 uncultured Thermoplasmatales archaeon
ATAGCCGGGTATGAGGGCATAATTTGTGGTCTAAGCGCAATATATCTAGCGATGGCTGAGGTTATAAATGAGACATATGGTAAAACCATCCTACTAATTGGTGGACCAACAATAAAATAAAAACGTTTAGATTTCAATAAGCTGATATGAGGAGGATCCAAGGCCGATCTCCTCACCATACTTTATTTGTTTCAACGGGTTAATCTTATTTTCTTTCTCAAAAACATCTTTTTTAACATCGTTAATAAGATCAAGTGATGCTTTATCTATTGCTATAGGATCATCTGACACTAGATAGCCAATATCCGGACAAATAATAGGTCCTGCATATGGATCGCAATCACAACTTCGTGCAATCCGTTTTAACTCGTTTAAATAGATAACATTTTTATCCTGAACACAAGCCTTTGCAGCACAGGCTAAAACATATTGAAAATCTGCATCCTCGTATTCTATAGCATTTTCCTTACAATTATCAACACATACTCCACAACCAAAACAAGATTGTTTATTTCGATTCCAATTAGGTTTTTCAACACTTATTGCATCAAATGGACAAACTTCAGCACAGATACCACAGTAAGTGCATGCGTCTTTTTTGTATATAGGCCTTGCACCATAATGCATCCTTGATTTGGTTTCGCGGGTTACACCACCCATTCCTAGATTTTTAATTGCACCGCCCATTCCTGTTGCAATGTGACCTTTTACATGAGTTAAAACAAAAATGTGAGATGATTCAATAATATGATCAGCAACTTCGTAGTCCCTGCCCTCGATTTTTATTGGAACTCCAGAGTCGTCAATTACTACATTACAACCAACATTCTCAGGTGTAAAACCATGCTGTATTGCAAGTTGTTCATAACTTTCTTTTCGACGTCTTGGTCCACTATAAACAACGGTTGTGTCATGTAGATAAGGATCTATATTTATTTTTTTTAGTTCATCTACAACTGTTTTAACGAATTCAGGTCTAGGGAAAAATTTGTTTTTCTCTTCGCCCATATGAAGCTTTACTGGAACCTTTTTACCTGCAAAGCTTTTAATTTGAAAATTCTCAAGTGCATCATAAAGCTTTTTCAAATCAGTGAAAAAAACAACCTTTTTCATCCGATTTTCTTCTCCCACTTCTTCACTTTTACAACTGTACCAAGTGATCCTCCACTTTTAATTTCTTCACGGATACGGTTTTCGTGTTCTTTTACATCAAGAGCGCGGTTAGCGATTTCCTGTGCGATTTCCTGTGGTACTACTACGACGCCTGAGTCGTCACCAATTATCCAGTCACCAGTTTTAATAGTTTGATTACCACAGTTTATCTCAGCTCCGATTTCACCTAAGCCCTTAGGTTCACCAGCATTTGGTGAAACATGTCTAGTGAAAACTGGGAAATCGATTTTTACTAGGTCATCAAGGTCCCGTATGGCTCCATCTATTACTACGCCACCTACGCCTTTTATTTTTGCGCTCCGAGTAGCAAGCTCCCCCCAGATAGCTGTTTGGCCACCGTTCACGTCTACTACTATGATTTCTCCTTTTTCTGCCTGGTCTATGGCTTCTACGGGTTTCGCCCAATCACCATCAATTGTACGCACAGTGAGAGCTTTTCCAACCATTTGGAAACCAGGTTTAATTGGATGTATACCTTGCATGGCTCCTTGTTTATGCATAGCATCAGAGATGTTTGGTGTTGAAACCATAGTAAAGGCTTTTTGCAGCTCGGTTTTGTCATATTTTTTAAAAAGAGTAGTTTTCACTGGTTTCTTCTCAGTTATGGCTTTTTTGATTTGTTTTGTAGCCTGTGTAACATCCTTGGCTTTAGTGATGGCTCCTCCTACTATTATTATACTCGCACCAGCTTTTACTACATCAGGTACAGTTTCGCTGTTTAGCCCACCTGCTACTGCGATAGGTATGTTTGTAGCGTTGACAACTTTGGAGAGTACTTCAACTGGTTTTTTACCTGTCATTTGTTCATCTATACCAACGTGCATGCATAGGTAGTCTACTCCTAGTTTTTCTAGTTGTTTCGCGCGTCTGGTTTTGTCTTTAACGCCGATGAGGTCTACCATGATTTTAGTACCATATTTTCGTGCACTTTTCAACGCGTCTACTATTGTGGTATCATCTGAGGCTGCTAGTACACAGATTATGTTTGCTCCGGCTTTTGCTGCCATCTCTGTTTCAAATGCTCCGGTGTCCATGGTTTTCATATCTGCGACAATTGTTTTTTTTGGAAATGTTTCTTTGAGTTTGCGGACTATGTCCATGCCTTCGCTTTTTATTAGTGGTGTCCCTGCTTCCATCCAGCAATCTGGGTCACCTTTTACGGAGTCTTTGGCGATGGTTAATGCTCTATCTCCGTTTAGTAAATCTAGAGCGATTTGTAGAACAGCCCCTTTCATAATGACCCTGAATAATATTATTCTATTTAAAAACCTAGGGGTAAGGAAAGAAAAGTTTATACTAAACTGTTTAATATTTGTTTTCTGAAAAGTTATGCGATTAAAAGAGAATGACAATTTTCATAAGAGGTCAAAAGAGGACCTTGATGATTTTATTAAAAAACTAGAGTTACAGGCACTTGAGACCGCTGAGGAGAGAATACCCCTATACCTTGAGGTAGGTTTGAAAGATGCAAATCTGATTTTAGATGTAGGCTGTGGGTCAGGCGTGGCTACGCGGGATATTGCCCATCTAACTAAGGGCAAGGTTATAGCGATTGATGGATCAGAGGAGATGATAAAGGTAGCTCGTAAGGTTCTAAAGGTCTATAAAAATGTTGAACTTCGTTTGGGTGAAGCTGAAAAACTACCTTTTAAGGATAACATGTTTGATATTGTAACATGTAACCTTTTGCTTATGTGGGCGAAAGATCCACAAAAAGTTGTTAACGAGATGGCACGTGTTACCAAGTCTGGTGGGAAAGTACTCGCATCTCTTGAACCAGATTATGGTGGTAAACTTCATTGGCCTGAGAACCCGAAGGTTGACCCGATTTTTGCTGGCTGGGCTATACTAGAGAAAGGTGGTGATCCGCATATTGGTAGGAAACTCCGTCTTCTCTTTGTCCGAGCAGGTCTAAGGACTAAAGTAGGTATTGGTAATAATCGTATTTGGAGTTGTGAAGAGGATAAAGCATATTATCGACATGCTCGTGATTTCTATGTTAAAGCTTTGAAAAACGCCGGTCTATCATCAGAGGAAATAGATAAATGGGAATATGACTATCTTAAATCACTTGATGAAGGAGTACAACTTAATTTTTTCCCACAGTTCTACGCTATTGGTACAAAACCATAGTTTTAAAATACGGTTTTGACTTACTTTTTTGCAGAAATGGTTGCTAAAATAATTGATGGAAGAAAAATAGCTAAACAGATACGTAGGAATATTTCTGATGAGGTAAAACAATTACAATCAAAATACAATATTGTTCCAAGTATTACGACGATTAAAATCGGTGAAAATCCTGAGTCAGAGCTTTATCTGAGACTTAGAGATAATGCTTGTAAAGAAGTAGGTATAAAATCAAACCTTGTTGAATTCCCTGAGAAAACAAGTGAAAAAGAGGTTTTAAAATCGATTAATGAGCTTAACCAGAATGATGATGTTCATGGTATCCTGGTTCAGTTTCCTTTACCCGGTCATATTTCACAGGATAAACTTATAGAGGCTTTAGATCCAGATAAGGATGTAGAGGGTCTTCATCCATTTAATATGGGTAGGACTCTTCTTGGTGATGAACATTTAGTTCCTTGTACTCCTTTAGCGGTTTTGACTATTCTAGAATATGAGAATATCAAGTTTGAAGGGTTGGATGTTGTAATTGTTAATCATAGTGATCTTGTTGGTAAACCGCTTGCTGCTCTATTTCTTAATAGGAATGCAACCGTATCTGTTTGTCATGTTTTTACCAAGGACACTAAGAAGTATACTTCTAAGGGAGATGTTCTTGTCACTGCCACAGGTGTTCCAAGGTTGATTACTAGTGATTATGTGAAAAAGGGTGCTTTTGTGGTTGATGTTGGTATTTCTAAGACGAAAGATGGTATTTGTGGTGATGTAGATTTTGATTCCGTTAAAGATATAGCGGGTAAGATTACTCCTGTTCCTGGCGGTGTAGGTCCTGTTACTGTTGCTTGCTCACTTGAAAACATGGTTAAAACTTTTCAAAACTGTTTATAGGGAAAAACGGAATGAATAAATATCATTTTTTTGCTTTTTATGTTTTATCTGTGATGTTTTTAAAATCGATTACATTCAATAAGACTTAAATACTTATGAATAATATTATAATTCCAATATAAAATAAAATTTGATGATTGGACAATAAAGTTTATATATCTTTGGAGTTCAAGTAAGGATTATCAGCCAATAAACCTTAAACATAAAGGCTACAAATGTAAAGAAAATATTATATGATATGAATGATAAAATATAGTGGCAATTTAATTATGAAAAATATTGGGGGCAAAAATATGAAAAAAATAATAGCAATTGGAATAATTGGAATGTTCTTGCTATCAAGCTTTATGATAACATCAGCATCTGAGAATAAATTGATAGGTGTATTAAATGGTGGAAATACACTATATGTAGGTGGAAGTGGACCTGGCAACTATACAGTGATTCAGGATGCTATCAATGATTCATCAGATGGTGATACTGTTTTTGTTTATAGCGGAACATATTCTGAAAATGTTTGGGTAAATAAATCAATAACTCTTAAGGGCGAAAGTAAAGATAATACTACTATCAATGGTAGTGTAATAGTTATTGAAGCTTTTGTAAATTTAAGTGGATTTAAAATTGAAAGTGATTCTTGGTGGGGTGGTATTTATATCGAGTTTACAGGTTCAAAACATGGTTTCAATTTTATCACAGATAATATAATAATAATGAATAACTCTGGTGCTGGTATATTTATTCAATCTAATTCATCTACCGGATCTAAAACTTATATTTCTAAAAACATAATTATTAACGGTTCTGCTGGCATATTCATACTTAATTGTAAAGATATTCATATCATTGATAACATCATAAAAAACAACACGGAGGGTATAGCAATAGGTGCAGGAGGGGATTATGGTAGTTCAAGCGGTAATTTCGTTATTGGTAACACTATCTCTTCAAACCACGAATTTGGTATATCTCTCGGTTGCTCCTGCTATAACAATACAATTTATCATAACAACTTCATCAATAACACCAAGCATGCTGGTGCTAAAGAGAGCAATTATTGGAATGAGTCATATCCTATTGGTGGTAACTATTGGGATAATTATACTGGAGAAGATGATGATGGTGACGGTTTAGGAGATACTCCATACAATATATCCTCAAGTGAAAAATATAACAATACGGATTATTATCCATTAATGCAACCGTTTGGTTCAGTTGAACTCTCTATTAAAATTGCTCCTTTTGACTTTGGTAAAATCAGTGCTTTCATACGAAACAAGGAAAGTGTTTCCTTTTCTAATATTGAATGGAATGTCTCTGTAACTGGTGGAATTCTTGGCTTACTAAATATCTCCGCGAATGGTACAATTGAAACACTGGATCCGGGTATGTCTGAAAAAGTTACAACGGGTTTTAACTCTATAGTTAGACGATTAGGAAAAGTTACCATAACTGTTGAGGTAAAAGCTGGTCCATATTCATTTACGCAAACGTTTTATGGTTTTGTATTAGGACGTTTGTTCATAGATAGAACGTATCAAATATTGAATTCATAATAAACTTCTTTTCCTAATTTTTTTTATGCTTCGCTTTTACTAAACATAAAACTACCCAGTGAAAGCATGATAACACATATTATTAGAACAATACCTAGGTTGACCATTGGATCTACAAGGTTATTAGCTCCGGTTAAACTCCCCCTCAAACCATCGACCATGTAGAACAATGGGTTAATGTAAGAGATTTTTACAACTATCTCTGGAAGATTTGGGTTGCTAGCGATTGGGAAAATCGCTGAGGATAGGAAAAAGAGTGGGAAGATTATAAGGTTCATTATTATTTGGAAACCCTGGAAATCATTCATTCTAGATGCAAGTATCAACCCAAATCCAACAGCTGTGAAAGCTATTAAAATCATGAAAACAAGTGTTAATAAAATACCCATAGAGCCCATTATTGGGGTCCCTAGCGCAATTGCGATAAATAGGATCATAAAACCTTGTATAAGCGCTGTTGTAGCACCACCGAGTGTTCGACCGATTACTATGGAAAATCTACTAATTGGTGCTACTAGTACTTCCTGCATGAAACCAAATTGTTTATCCCATAGTACTGAGATGCCTGTGAACATTGATGAAAACAGTATAGCCATTGCTATAATACCTGGTGCAATATAGTAGATGTAGTTGCCATCTACACCGGGTAGTTCTGCTGTACTAAAACCTCCGCCTAATATTACTAGGAAAAAAAGTGGTTGAACAATCGCTGCGATAATTCTACTCTTAGATCTCATGAACCGTTTCATTTGACGTAGCCACATGACATAGATTGCTTGTAACTCAGCGGTTATCATACTGTTATCTCCCCCTATTACGAAATCCTCGAGGTATGTTGTTCAAAGGGTTGACGTTTTCTTGATCACGGATGGTTCTACCAGTGAAATGTAAGAAAACATCATCAAGTGTGGGTTTTCTCACACTAATAGATTTAATACGTATGTTATGTGATTGCCCGATTTCTATTATAACTGGTATTTTTTCTTCCCCTTTTTCCACACCCAGGGTTAAAAATGAGTCATATTGTTTTATGTTTTTAATCCAGGGTTCTTTTTTGAGTTTTTCAGCAAGTTTTTCGTTATCCTGTGATGATAATGTTATTACATCGTTTCCAACTGAGTTTTTTAGATTCAGAGTTGAATCCATGATGAGTATTTTACCATAGTCTATAATGCCTACGCGGTCGCATAGGAAATCTGCTTCTTCCATGTAATGAGTTGTTAAAAAAATCGTTGTACCCTCTTCCATATTCATTTTTTTGATATATGACCATATAGCGCGTCGTGTCTGAGAGTCAAGACCAAGTGTTGGTTCATCTAGGAACAAGACTTTTGGGTAGTGCATTAGTCCTCTTGCTATCTCCAGTCGTCTTTTCATTCCACCTGAGTATTTTTTTACAAATACTTTTTTTTTGTTTTCAAGGTCAACCAATTGGAGTACATCTTTTATTCTTGATTCGCGTTTGTTTTTGCTTAGACCGTACATTCGTGCATGGTACTCTAGGTTTTCTTTTCCTGTGAGTTCTATATCAAGTGCGGGTTCTTGGAATACTACTCCTATGTTTTGTCTTACCATATCTCTTTGTTTAATTATATTGAAACCTGCTACTTCTGCGGAGCCACCAGTGGGGTTTAGCAGTGTTGTTAGCATTTTTATCGTAGTGGTTTTTCCTGCGCCGTTGGGTCCTAGGAATCCAAATATTTCTCCTTTTTTAACTGAGAAAGATACGTTGTCTACTGCTGTTAGTTTATCGAATTTTTTTGTTAGGTTGTGTGTTTTGATTATTTCCAAGTTTTTTTGTCTCTCCTTTTACCATTGTTTAATATGGGTTTCGTTAATAAATATACTCTATTTTTTTAAACAAAGATTTTTTATCTGTTAATATTATGGGGCCTTTGTTATGTCGTTCTACTCTGAGATTACTGATCTTATTCTTTTAAAGAAGATAAGTTCCAAGGAGGAGCTTCATAAGGCTAAGATACGGCTTTGTAAGAAATATCGTAGGGGTGTTGTTCCCCGTGATAGTGAGATATTGGCTCATCTTTCATCTGATTTCTCTGATGAGGAGAATGAGATATTGATTTCTGTGTTACGTAAGAAACCTATGCGTACGATTTCTGGTGTTGCTATTATAGCGGTTATGACTTCCCCGGAGAGTTGTCCTCATGGACGATGCATTCCATGTCCTGGTGGCCCAGGTGTTGGTACTCCACAGAGTTACACGGGTTATGAACCTGCGGCGTTACGTGCTTCAATGAATAGTTTTGATCCTTTTTTGCAGACACGCAACAGGCTAAATCAGCTTTGTGCTATTGGTCATGCGGTGGATAAGGTTGATCTTATTTTGATGGGTGGCACTTTTACTTCCCGACCTATGTTTTATCAGGACTGGTTTGTTAAAAGATGCCTAGATGCACTCAACGATAGAGATTCAAAGTCATTGGAGGATGCTAAACAGTTGAATGAAAAAGCTGCTTCACGTTGTATTGGTCTCACTGTTGAGACTCGCCCTGATTGGTTCCAACTGTGGCATGCTGATCAGTCTCTCTGGCTTGGTGCTACACGTGTGGAGCTAGGTGTTCAAACAGTTTTTGATGATATCTTGTATGGCATTGGTCGTGGCCACACGATGATGGACTCAGTTTATGCAACTCGTATCGCAAAGAATTGTGGTTTCAAGATAGTTTATCATATGATGCCTGGTCTACCTGGCTCTGATGAAGAAATGGATATTGAATCGTTTAGGACTATTTTTGAAGACGCTGATTTTAAGCCGGATATGATTAAGATTTATCCGACTCTTACAGTCAAGGGTACCCCTCTTTATGATATGTGGAAACATGGAAGTTATGAGCCTCTTTCAACGGAGCAGGCGTCAAAGCTTATAGCTCGCTTGAAGGTTTTAGTTCCGGAATGGGTTCGCATACAGCGTATTCAGAGGGATATACCTGCTCAGTATATTGACTCTGGTGTGGATAAGAGTAATCTTCGTCAGCTTGTTGAAAAAGAGATGAAGAAACATGGTGAGGTGTGTCGTTGTATTCGCTGCCGGGAGATTGGTCATAGATCACTTCGTGAGAATATACAGGTAGATGAGGATGATATAGGCCTGGATATTGTTTTTTATGAGGCTAGTGGTGGTGATGAGGTTTTCATCTCATTAGTTGATAGAAAAAATGATGCATTGGTTGGTTACCTGCGCCTCCGAGATGTTGTAGATTCTCATCGTTTTGAATTACAGAAACATCCTTGTATGATTATCCGTGAGTTAAAAGTTGTTGGACGTGAGCTTCCTTTTGGTCAGAGAACCCATAGTGGTTTGCAGCATAAAGGATTCGGTAAAGAACTAGTTGATGAGGCAGAGCGGATTTGTTTTGAGGAGTTTAATAAAAAACATTTGTTTGTACTCAGCGGTGTTGGTGTGAAGGGTTACTATCGTCGTCTTGGTTTCAAGGATGAAGGTGTTTACTTGGTTAAAAACACAGGGTAAGACTATTATATACAACTATGTTTCATGGTTGATTTTGTATGAAGATTCATAGTGAATGTATCCCTTGTCTTATACGACGTGTTATGTTTGAAGCGGAATATAGCACCAAGGATAAACAGGTTAAGAAAAAAGTTGTACAGAATGCATGTAGGCTCCTTGGTGAGATTTATGACCCGGATGAATGTAGCGCTGCTATTGCTACCAAGGTGCATAAACTAGTTTATGAAACCCTTGGTGATGATGATCCTTATAGTAATTTGAAGAGTCAGAGTAACAAGATTGCGTTGTCACTTGTTCCCCGTGTTGAAAAACTTGTTAGAGAGTCTAGTGATCAGTTGCGTACGAGTATTCTTTGTTCTATTATTGGCAACATGATGGATTTTGGAATACGTGGTGGTAGTGACAGTCCTGACACGTTGAAAGATATTTTTAACGAGCTTTTTGAGGAAGGTCTAGGTTATAATGATACTGAGAAGGTTAAAAATACTCTGAAGAAATCTAAACAGGTGGTATTATTTACTGATAACTGTGGTGAGATTGTTTTTGATAAAATACTTTGTCGCGAAATTAAGAAATATAACTCTGATGTTTTTTTGACACTTGTTGTAAAAGGTGAACCGGTGCTTAGCGATGCCACTATGGATGAGGCTGTGGAGCTGGGTTTTGATGAAGTGGTTGATGAGATTTTGACAACTGGTTGTTTTGCGGTAGGCGTTGATTTCAAAAAAATACCTGGAGCGCTTGAGAAAACTTTGGAAAAAGCTGATCTTATAGTTTGTAAAGGTATGGCTAATTATGAGGTTTTTTCAGAAACTGAGTACCGGCCTGTTGTTTATTTGTTGAGAACAAAATGTCACCCTATTGCTAGTTCTATGGGTGTTCCTCTAGGCGTTAACGCTGTAAAACTATTTAGATAAGAACTTTTTGTTTCATCTTATTTCGCTATCATCGCACGTAACCAATCTGCTACATTTTCTGCATGATCTGCAATGTCGTCAACCCAATCAGCAATCTTGAGAAGATGATATACATCCATCGGGTTTAATTTCTTTTCAAGTTTATAGATTCCCTGAGTAGCCTTGTATTTCTTTTGATCTGCTTTCCACTCAAATTCATGAACTTTGTAGATAAACTGTT
>CAZGOD010000033.1:0-10211 GCA_964527715.1 uncultured Thermoplasmatales archaeon
TATAGCGATTCCTTGGTAAGGAATAGGTCGGGGGTTCAATTCCCCCCAGCGGCTTCTGAGAAGTATTTTTCTCCTGTAAAAACACACTTTTTTTGCAAAAAATTGATGACGGCTTTAAACCCTTTGTTGTTTTAAATGATAAACCCTACACACAAAAGGGTTAATTTGTCATTTATATGCTTTACTAAGATTTTTTTGTGATATCTATAGGAATTGGTTTTTTCTCTTTGTTTTTTGGTTTGTCTTCAACTCATGGGTTTTAAGAGCAAGTAATCTAGCACGATTTCCAACTATACAGATTTTCGTAATGAGCTTTATTTCCTCTAACTCTTCTTGAGTCGAGATTTGTCCCACGATTTTCATTATTTTCCCTTCGATATTTTTTTCTATATGTTTCCCTCCTGGTTTTATCTCGTTTGAGAAATAGTGTTCTAAAAAGAGTATAGTTCGTTGGTATGAGTCTTTAAAAAACAGGGGTGTCTGATATAATCTATAGGGGCAAGTGCAGGGCCTTTTAAGGCCATTTGATTATATGTCTAAAGGCGTAGGCCATGTTACCACACAGATTATATTAAATTGATATTTATATTTATAAGTAGATATTATTTATATACTTTTCGGTAGAGTTTTATAAAATCCACACAAGCAAAAAGAAAGAAAAGAAGGGGGTTAGCGATTATATTCTGATTGATAATTTTGCTGGAAACCAGTAAATATTTTAGCACTTTTTTCATATTTTTAAATCAAAGTTATTCTAATTCTAAATGTTAGCAGATTGGCTTGTAGTTGTTGTCACATAAGTATTAGTTATAGAACCTGCTATGATAATGGCCGTAGTTGTTGAAATGGCAGTTATGGGTTCTATATAAGTAGATAGACAATTACAATCATCAAAGTCATATTGACTGCAACCGAAAGCACCATATATGTTCGCTATTGGTACCAATACTAATAGGCCAAATATTATTACCTGAATATCACTTCCAGTTGCCAATAAATCGTCAATTATCTTCAGCATCAGGCATATCACGAAAAACCAAAACATCTCACACATAAACTCATGCAACGCATGTTTTTTTGCCCAATTGATTATACCATCTACAAAGTACTGTAATTGCTGGATAAAAGTTCCATAGCCTCCTATAGATTCTAGGAAATCTATGAGATTCTGTATTGCTATAATTAACTCCCCTATCTCTTCATCTGATGGCATGCTGTTGTAGCATCCACAAGACTCATTCGTGGTTTCCTGAGATACTGACTGTGCCTGAAGAGTCGATGCAAAAGGTATAGAAAGCAATAATAGTGCTGCTAAAATACTTTCCAATCAATACTCTTTTCTTATTTTTCTTCATCTTTTATCACCAATTTTACTTCTATAGAAAAAAGATGTATATTATTGATATATAAGCTTTGTAGCTCAAGTATCAAAAGTTAGTTTTAATGAAATTCAGTTAAAAATTTCAATAATACTAATATTTTAACAACAAAATGGATTCGGGAAAATCTCATAAAAAAGATCTATAGCTTTATCTATCCCAACATCAGGATTATTATTCCTTTTATAAATTGTTTTAGGAAAATCTCTTTTTCTTTTATCCTGTTTTGATTTATCAATACAATCAAGATAGGTATGTAAAATATCATCAATTAACTTCTGATCAGGTAAACTATTTTTATAAACAATCAACATGTTATACACGCTATAAAACATTTCACGAGTACTGAAAGTATACAAACTTTCACTACTTATTCTACTACGTTTAATAACAAGTTTCCATGTATCAAAATTAGTGTTTTTATCTAATTTTAATATAACTCCTAATTTTTTAAACTTATTTAAATGAAAAGCTATCGTTGATATGGTTTTTTCTAGAGCTTTACTGAGTTCTGTTTGTGAACAGACACGATAAAAAAGTATATAAATTAAAATATAACGTGGAACCTCTTGTCTAAGGAGATACAATATTTTTGTTTCATTGTTACCAAATTTATCCGAGATATTATATCTTTTATAATATTCATTTCCAGATTTTGTTGATATAAGATTATGTTTTTCAAGATATCTAAGATGATGTTTCAGTGTACCATATGGTATATTTATTCTCCTTTGAATTTCCCTTAAATGTAATCCTGGGTTGTTAGAGATATATCTATAAATTTTTTGCCTTATTTCAAGTTTCAATATGTTCTCTGTAGATATCATTTAATCTGTCTATGCCCCCAAATCTATTTTTTTATTAGATTACAACAATATATATCTTGGCTATGAGTATATAAACATTTTTACAACTGCTTTATAAAACCCATACACAAACAAAAAATAACTTTTTGCTATATTTACACAAAACCTTTATATATAAAGTAAGGGAGAGTATAGTGTATATAAGGGAATATTTAATGTGGTAAGGAGGATGTGGTAAAAGATGTTTAAATGGATGAGTAGTAGATGTAAGGATGCTTGGCAAATCCTTTTTTGGTTTTGTCTTTTTACTTATGTTCCTGTAATACCTGCTTATTACATAATATCTTTAAAGGGATTACTAGGTTTAACTGGTTTAGTTTATGCAGTATTGTCTTTGTATGTGGTTTATAAAATGTACATCAGGTTTGAAAAATATAAAAATATGAAAAAAGTTAAAATATAAAGAATTGAACAAACCTCTTGAACCTCAATAATTGTTTTTTGTTTTTAAATAATAACCCACACAACAACAAAGTATGTTTAAATTTCAACTGGATTTACCAAAGGATAAATATCTTGATTATCTCCACCAGATATAATATACGGTGTATCCCAGATAGTACCATCATTTGAAGCTGAAGGATATTTATCGATATAATCATCCCAGTAGTTACCTTCATTTAATAAAGAGTTATACCAGATATTATTGCTTTCATCATAATTTGAAGAAATATCTAAGAAATTGTTATGGTAAAAAACATTATTAGTTGGTGTTCCAGTAAAATTGTAAGAATAGACTGCTTGATATGCATTTTCAAAAGTATTTTTATAAATCGAGTTGTTATTGATCATTCCTCTTAAAGTTATACAAGGTGATGTCTTTTTTATTATGTTATTAAATACATTATTATTTGAACCACCTATAGATATTCCGTCATCATTATTTTCTAAATAATTGTTATAAACGTTATGATGAGAACTACCGATTGATAATGCTTGTTGTGAAATATTTGTTATAGAATTATTAAAGACATTGCAATTTGAAGCAAGATTTGATAATGCAATACCAAAAATAAAATCTCCGTCAATGATATTATTTGAAATATTAATATTATAATCAGAAACAATTATTGCATCCATAACATCTGGGTCTGCAGGGGTATTTATGCCTTCATATCTTACAGTAAATCCACTAAATGTTGCATCTCTGGCATTTATATAAACACACACCCAATTATTTTTTCCATTAATTATTGTGGTATACTTATCTTCTCCAATGATCTTAACAGATTTATTTACATTCAAACTCTCATCATAAATCCCATTATACACATAAATTATGTCTCCATCAGTTGAATCGTCTATTGCATCTTGTATTATTGTATAGTTACCAGCTTCACTTCCACCGACATAGTAAATAACTGGAACTTTACTAAAATAATAAGAACCACCCGACAAAAACCCCTCGTTCCAATAATCCAAATCAACAATAAGACCAAAGTTGTATTCCCCAACAAATAACACATCTCCAACTTCTACTTCGCCCCATTCAGTTGGAGCATACTTCCCATAATATGAAACTGACGAACGCTGAAGCCTTAACAATGAATAATTAGCTTTTACATCAAACACAGATAACCAAAGACTCGCATTAATTTCATCCCATCTAACTTTGTCATCAATATCATATACTTCATGCGGAGATAACTCACTTTTTACTAACCTTAATTCAGAATAGGTACCATTAAATTCTCCACTTAAAGTAATTGAATCACCATTTAGTAAGTAATCCAGACAAAAAACATCTTCGGTACCTTCTCCACTAAAACATAATTTATTATTTTTTATTTCATAACTCGCCCAAGATGAACTACTTAATCCATCTGTAGAACTAATAGAGATAACAATTAAAGTTTTATTTACATCATCCTGTGTAAAAGCTATTTCAGGTTTTTCCCAACTATCATAAAAAGTATTTAAAATACTTCCATTTTTATAAAAAGTCCACATTTGAGTTGAATTATTATAACCTAAAAACCAATTACCTAAGAATTCATTTTTAACAAATCCATCTGCCGAAGTATCCTTATCAGATTTTTCCTCAAAACATCCACTAAATACAATAGATAAAAGCAAAGTAGAAACCAGTATAATTATAATTTTCCTTTCCATCTCTCTTCAACTCAATAGTATGTATGGTTTTTTTGTTTTATAAAACTATTTTTTATCCAAAATCTGTCATATGTTTTTTTATCAATGATTTTATTGTACCAGATGTTCCAAGGGTCTCTATTTGCACATTTTTAGAGGAAACTTTTTTTATTGACCTTAGAAGTTGTATCGCGTTTTCTTTTTCAGTATGTTTACACTGGAGTATTCCTTGCTCACCGTTAAATCTGATCAGGTAGAGTCCTAGTTCTCTATAGTTTTTATTAAAAAGAGAGTTACATTGACTTCTAATTTCGTTTATAATCTCTGTTTTCTCAAAATCGTTATCTTTTTGTTTTATTGTGAATCCTATGTATCTTTTTCGTCTGCCTTCTTTAATGATGGTGTTACACCTCAAAAAAAATTATTTTTTTTGTTTTATTCGGATTCTATACGAGGTGCAAGCAAGTAGATTACGTGTCCTTTGTCGTCAGCGATGTTGAATTCTACTTTTATTGGGTTGTCGTTTCCTATCATTATTGTGATGGGGTCTTCTCCTTTTACGGGTTTTATCATGTTGCTGAAGTAGTCTATTGAGAATAGGCTTTTGCATTTACTCTTAACATCTAGTTCAGTGAGTAGTTTTTTTGGTAGTTTGAGGTTCACTGTGTCTGTGTCACCCTCTGCGAAAAGTTCAAAATTGTCTTTATTTACTGTTAATGCTAGGTGATCAGATACTGCTTCTGAAGCGCGTACTCCCTGGTTTAACTCTGATGCTTTGATTATTACCTTGGCTGGTAAGTTAAGATTTGGCATTTTTGGATCTGGCATACCAGCGGTGTCAATGAGTCCCATTCGTCGTACTAGATTTCCAATTCTTATTACTAGCCTGTTTGTATTTTCATCATATTCCATTGAGACCATATCACCTGTGTTTGAGAGTCGCATGATACTTGAGAGTTTATCCATATCTATTCCTAGTTCCATTTCATTTGCTTTGAATTCTTCAAAAGCATCACTATTAACTTGTAGATCCACCATAGCTACATGTGCTGGGTCAACAGCTCTTAATGAGATTCCTTTTGATGTAATGTTGAATTTTACCTCGTTAACAAGTGGAGATGTTACATCAATTATACCTTTCAATACCTCTGATTTTACTTTTGCATTAAACATGCTATTTTTCCTCCCCGCAATATTAATTGTAAACTTGTTTTCCTATAGGATAATAATACGTTTTATGTTTATAACTATGACGGTATTTTAATTTATGGTGTTCTAATACAAAACGCTAAATTACCAAACCCGTAAAACGCTCTTGGTAAAATATCAAAAGGTGAAAATGAAAAATGACCAAACCAGGATGTAATACCAATAAAGTTACAAACAATTACTGTGTGGTTACCCTCTATGATTTTACTTACATTGGGTCTAAATACTGGGTTTATCGTGGTTTTTGCGTTGATGTCTTCGGGGTATTTACATAAAATTAATGGTTTATTCACTAATGTGTGAACCCGAGGCAATCCTAATCTGAAAAGTACAAATTTTAATGTCATCTTTTCAAGAAACTTCGACTGGTAATGAACTCCTTTACCATATGATTTGATTTTAGCAAAAACTCCTATAGGGATTTGTGATACGTTGAGAAAATTTTGTATTTCTAGATCATTTTCAAAAAGTTCTTCACATTTATCAGCTATTATTTTTCCGATATCTTCTCCCGTTCCTAGTTTTATAGTAGTCTTTATAGGTTTTATGGAACCATCAGGGCTATGACGGTACAATATGATTTCCCTGACAGTTTTGTTATCAGTAAATAAAGCGGATGATGTTCCTACTGCGGTTGTTATAAACGCGATACATATCAATGTTATAGCTATTTTTTTTACAATTTTATTCACTTATAAAGCCCCCAATGGCTATTTTTAATTTACTAATTACTATTAATATCAAGTTATTAATATATAAGACTTTCCCGACTTTAATCCTCCCTCCAACGATAACCACACTTTGTACAAGTATAAAAACGACTCTCAGGTTCATCACTACCTCTCATCTGACGTAGCACCCAAAAAGCCATATTATTACCACATTTAGAACACTTAACCCGCGTCTTAGGGAGAACACTTTCCTCCTTACCATCAACAATGGTCACATCCTTCCGCTCTTGTTTATTTACCACTATATTACTATCTTCTTTCTTTTTCTTAAAACCACATTTATTACAAACAAAAGAACCATCTTTAGGATACATAAGCGCTCTACACTTTGGACAAAACCCCATATTATAAAACCTCCTTTTTGAAATCATCAACTATTTTATCATGATCAAAAGAAAGCTCAGGTAAATCCTCAAAATGGAAAAACCTAGCATCAGAGGCATCATCACCACAACTCAGCTCACCACCACAGACATTTAAAATAAACACAGCTGAAATAGTATGACCACGTGGATCACGACCTGGATCAGAATAAATACCAAACAAACTACTTATCTCTGTTCTCAAACCAGTCTCCTCAAAAACTTCTCTAACAACAGCATCCTCAACTTTTTCACCATATTCAACAAAACCACCAGGGAGAGCCCATTTGTCTTTAAAAGGCTCATTTTTTCTTTTAATTAAAAGGATTTTTTCATCTTTTAATATTACTCCATCAACTGTTAAACGTGGGGATTTATCGTTCATCTTCACATGCATAACAAACAATGTATTTAATGTTTAACAAAAAAAATGTTTTTTCAAAGAATATTTCCAACTGGTTTATTGTCTAAATCTAAGCCTTGAATTATTCATTGACTCCCAGAAAACTGGGAGTTCTTTTTTTAACTCATTTTTCCATAAATCAAAAGTGTAATCATCTAATTCTTCCACTTTTCTTGGAACATTAGTTATAAAAACAGTGCAAGTTTTTTTAGACGTACCTTCTTTTTTCATATGCATCCTCTCATCCCAGTTTATTGGAAATTTAATATTGATATCATGGTTTATGTATCTTTTTTGTATGTAGTTATGTAAGTAAATATGTAGATTAAATCACTGTTTTTTTTGTCAGTAAATTAGAAAAACAATTAGGTTATTCCCATCCAACAAAACGGGCTCGTGGTCTAGTGGTTATGACGTCGCCTTGACATGGCGGAGGTCGAGAGTTCAAATCTCTCCGAGCCCATGGGGTTTTTTTGTTTTAAATAATAAACCCACACATAACAACTATTTTTTCTTTTTTAAAAAATTATTTTATAACTAAAAACTCTCTTATGTCCACTGATTTAGTACCTTCATCGTTATAAGCTATTGCTTTTAAAGTATGAAAACCAGGTGTATCCACACTGATGCGTGTGAAAAAAGTGGTTTTAGTAAAATTATATTTTAATTCATCATCAATGTAAACACTAACATTACCTACATATCTAACCGCGCAGACTTCTATCATACAAGAATTTATCACCCATGGAGTTCTGATATCTATAAATCGTTTTTTGAAAACGTTATTTAAAAAATTGTTATAAACTGTATAGGTTAAACGCTCAGTGAAAAAATTAGATTTAAAAAATCTTTTTTTATCTCTGAACAAGTTTGAATAAATAAAGCCAAGTGAGGGTTGATATATTTTGACAATTGGTACATCAGGTGTTAAATTCCTCAAGGTACCATTTAAAAATATTACACCATTACAATCATCTGGAATGTTCTCAGAATCTAGATATTTACCTGTGGTAATCATATCTGAATCGTATGGTATTTTAAACCATCCATATTCACCCCATTCTTCACCCCAACTGTTTTTACAAATCCAATAACCAGGGTTATCATCAAATCCAACGATAGATATCCATTGTACACCCCGGGTTTTACCCTTAGGCTCATAAACACCTCCTTTATAGTTAACAAATGAAAGTGAATAATTAATTAGAGCACAAACAGGACCATGTTGAACTATTGCTTCTTTGATACTTTCAACATCGTTATTGATCCATCCCCAATCATGGATTTTTACAGCGCGGTCCTCCCAAGCAGAGATATTATCAAAACTGGGGGTAATGCAATATCTTTCAGGGTAAGGGAAACATCCTTCATCTGGGACTCCATGGTTTTTCAAATAATCAGCGCAGACACTGATATTAACGCCTTTGTCACAGGTTCCATTGGATTTAAAAAATAAATGAGCTTCAGATAGATCGCAGTAGAAAGGATAACCTATGGTGTATTGTATTTTTGTTTCCAAACATGCTATGAGAGCAAAGGATGCACTGCTTTTACAAAACTCTTGATTTTTTATAGGTGATGTAAAATCAGTCTCGTTTATATTACGCCAGGTAAAACAATTATATGTAGAATTATTTTCTATGTCATTAACATCATCAGTTTTTTTTGAAAAAGAAAAATTACTAAATATATTAAAAAACAATACTAGAGTAATTAATGTTATAAAGATTAATTTTGCATTGTTCCTATTTTTTATTAGCATTTCATCATCAAACCTATTTTTTTATTCAGACGACCATCCGATAGGAGTCACAAATAATGGAATGAAATCTTCATTTAATCTCAACAGAGATATGATGTTTTCATGGTTGGATAATTCTATGATGTTTCCAGATAACCCCCATGCTGTTGAATCTAACAAAATATTTTGAGCACAAGATCCTGCCTCATAATACCAGACCCATCGAAATTGAGGTGATGAGAAATCATCTCCTATAACATCTCTTCCCTTAGTATGCTCTGTGTTTAAAACTGAGATAACTAGAAATGGTGCATCTTTAATAAAAGACTGCGAACATTCTGCAATTTTTTGTCGGTAATCTCCTGTTCTAATTTTGAATAAAAATGATACAATGGGGAGTCCATATAAGTCCATATGTCTAAGACCATGTACATAACGGTAAATACCAGAAGAGGTAACAGCATATATCTCCAAGGGATAGTAACCATGGCCGCTGGGAATGGTTCTATGTCTTTGACCAAAAAGTGACCTAGAGTTATGGAGGTCAACATAATAGGAATAACCATAACCTGCCCATAATAGCTGGCTGATATTATTCCTGGAAAGATCTCGTTCGTCAAAAACCTGTGTCAAACTTCTATTTTGTAATACATCTGTTAATGAGACAACTGAGTCTCTTATACGTGGTAATAAAGAAAAATATAAGGGGCGATATTTCCAAATAGTTGGATTTTTAGGATGGCCCAGGAGCATTACAAGCCTGCCAACCTCGTTTAAAGGTAAATCTATATTCATCAAGGGGGAGATAAAATCGTTAGTAGGTACAGTACCTAAACCTAATGAAATAGAAGATAGAATTATATTCTGACCTATTTGACCGATTTGTGCACCAACGATATTTTCATTTTTATTTAGATCTCTATCCCAGGCAAGGCCTAACAAGATTGGAGCCCAATATTGACCAATACCTCGATAATCACCATCTTTATGGAAAACTAATGAATGATTTACTGGGTCATACCAATATACTGCTTCTTCTCGTATAACATAAATTTTTACTGCAAGACTACCATTAACTGGGGAGACAGTTCGGTTTTTATCATCTCTGAATCCATATGCAGACCATAAAATCGTTGATAATTGTTTATCTGTGACAGATTCATTTGAAAAATCTCGAATGCATGTTCTTCTTTGAATAACGTTTTCAATGCTCATGTTCATGGGTGCCAGGGATGGTAATTTAATCTCCGAATTGGTGGTAATTGTTTTTTTTGCAAAAGAAGTGTTTATAGTTGGTAATAACGATAATATTAGTATAACTAGGCATATAACGATTAGTTTTCTTTTTATCATGTCAGCCTCTTTTAGTAAACTTATACCTTATATATTGTAACTCAAAATATTTATAATATCTGTTATAATAATAACG
>CAZGOD010000034.1:0-9770 GCA_964527715.1 uncultured Thermoplasmatales archaeon
AAGCCGCTGGGGGGAATTGAACCCCCGACCTATTCCTTACCAAGGAATCGCTATACCTCTAAGCCACAGCGGCAGAACTCTTTCCCAGAATAAAACAGGGGCTTATTTTATTTTTTGCTAGCATAAGTTAATAATCATAAAAGATATTATAGAATGACCTGGTAGGGGGGATTAATAATTAGAAAGAGAAGGATTAAAACTAAGAGGAGAAAGAAAAACAAAGAAGATACTATTGACTCGGAGCCTAAAAGACGAAGACGAGACAAGTCCGGACGGGGAAGAAAGTCTAATAGGGATTTTAAAAAAGAGTTAAAAGAGAAAGAAAAACAATTACTGCATCTTGAGAGAGAACTCGATGTTAAAAATAGTTTAATAGAGAAAATGGAATCAGAAATTCTGAAAATAAATGATGCTTATGAGAATCAACCCTCCACTATGATTGATGAAGATGCGGGTATGAAAACTAGAGGGGATTTAATGCTTGAGATGTTAGAGATGATATATCCTGATGATATAACTGATGTTTCTCTGGTTACTAGGTCTTTGAATTTGTCTACTGATGAGCTTTGGTATTTGATTAATGAAATGGTGGATCTTGGTTTTTTAAGTTTTACCTCTGATAATGATGTTGAGATTACTGAGATGGGTGTCAGGTTTATTAACTCTAAAAATCCAAGATGATTTTAAGATTAACAACACACGAGTGTTACTCAAAAACGGGATGTAACTAAAATTTAATATGACATATCTCTATTTTCGCCTAGGTGATTCCTTATAAGATCATTAGATTTACCTGATGTACAATCTAGCCCATCTGAGTCTAATTTTAAAATTACAAGAGTCGGTGTCACAGATGTCAAGAAACTTGTTCACATAAAAAGACCAGGTGAAGAAAACGTTATACCACTTGTTGTTAAAATGGATCTTTTCGTTGACCTCCCAGCATCTCAGAAAGGAAGTCACATGTCACGAAACCTAGAACTTGTAACAGAGTTAACAGAGTTAAACCTGCGTAAACCTGTCACTGACCTTGAAACATTCTGCGCAATGATAGCGAAATTCCTACTAGATAAACATGATTATGCTACTTTTTCAGAGGTAAAAGCAGAAGCAGATTACTTCCTAGAGCGTACATATCCCTCAGGAAAAAAAGGACTAGAACCATACAAACTTGTAGCAGAAGCACGAGCAAAAAACACTGGCGAAATCAAAAAACTCATCGGTGTAAAAGTAATTGGTATGACCGCTTGCCCCTGCGCAATGGAAGTAATACGTAAAGTTGTAACCTACAAAAAAGAAGAAGTCCCACCCACGCATAATCAGAGAAACCTTACCACCCTCCTAATTGAAGTACCCGGTGATGATAAATCTGTTGACGCAAATGATCTAATAGATATCGTGGAACAATCTTTCAGCAGTCCCACTTATGGTATTTTAAAACGTGAAGAAGAAGGGAAACTAGTTTTTAATGCTCATAAAAACCCAAAGTTCGTAGAGGACGTAGTAAGAGACATCCTTAGTGCCTTACTAAAAAAATACAAAAAATTACCAGATGATGTCATGGTAGTAGTAAAAAGTGAGAGTGAAGAATCAATCCATAAACATAATGCTTTCGCAGAGCGAGTAACCACTCTCGGTGAACTAAGAAGTTAGAAACCTTTAAAATCCGTTTTTAATTACAGAGGCTCATGGCTAAATATAAGATTGCATGGCTACCTGGAGATGGTGTTGGAAACGATGTAATGGATTGCGCAAAAATAATCCTGGACACAATCAAATTAGATGCTGAATATATACATGGTGACGTTGGCTGGCAGTTCTGGAAAAAAGAAGGAAACCCACTACCAGATAGAACTATCAATATTTTAAAAGAAACAGATTGCTGCCTATTTGGTGCTATCACCTCAAAACCCAGGGATGAAGCACAAAAAGAACTAGCACCAGAGCTTCAAAATAAAGGTTTTGTGTATTCCAGCCCAATTGTTGGACTTAGACAACTACTTAACCTTCATACAAACATGCGACCCTGTAAAGCATTCAAGGGGAATCCATTAAACTACCGAGATGACATTGATCTTGTAGTATTCCGAGAAAACACTCAAGGTCTTTACGCAGGAGTAGAATTTCATCCTGTTCCTCAGGATGTTTTTAATGCTTTAATGGTTCATCCTAAAATGAAAAAATTTGAAAACGTACCACTTGATGATTTAGCAATATCAACTCGTATTTTTACCCAAGAGAGTTGCCAGAGCATAATCAGTCAAGCTTTTGAATACGCAAAAAAACATAATCGTAAAAGCGTAACTGTTGTTGAAAAACCAAATGTTATCCGTGAAACAAGCGGGATGATGATAAGAGAAGCCAGAAAAATCGCGGAGAACTACCCCTGGATTGAACTATGGGAGACAAACGTTGACGCTATGTGCATGTGGCTTGTGAAAAACCCACAGGATTACGACGTACTTGTTGCATCAAACATGTTTGGCGATATCATATCAGATCTTGCAGCTCAACTCGTCGGCGGTCTCGGTTTTGCTGCTAGTGGAAACATGGGTGACAACTACGCTGTTTTTGAACCAACACATGGAAGCGCACCAAAATATGCTGGTCAGTATAAGGTCAACCCAACAGCGATGATTATGTCAGTAAAACTAATGCTTGGCTGGCTAGGTGAAAAAAATAATGCAGACAGGCTTTTACAAGCAATTTCAACAGTAATCAAAGAAGGTAAAACAAAAACTTATGATACCGGTGGGAATAATACATCGCTTGAGGTTGCAGAGGAAATAGCAAAAAAGTTTGAAGAACTCTAATTTTTACCTAGAAAAATCTATAAATACTTAGTTGCTACCCGTGAAACGACCAAGGGCCTTATTTATGAATAGTAAAAAGAAAATCATTATTATGGGAGCCGCAGGCAGAGACTTCCATAATTACAATGTCTACTTCAAAGACAACAAGGATTACGAAGTTGTTGCTTTCACTGCGACACAGATCCCAGGTATACATAATAGGATTTATCCACCAGAGTTATCAGGTAGTCTTTACCCTAAAGGAATTCCAATTTACCCTGAAGAAAAATTAACTAAATTAATAAAAGAAAACTCTGTTGACCTAGTTGTTTTTGCATATAGTGATGTTCCTAATTCTTATGTCATGGAAAAAGCAGCTATAATAAACTCCACTGGTGCTGATTTTGTTTTAATGGGAACAGAAAAAACAATGATTAAATCAACGAAACCTGTAGTCGCAGTCTGCGCTGTTAGAACTGGATCAGGTAAATCACAAGTCTCCCGGAAACTATTCCAAATATTTAGAAAAAAAGGATACAAAGTAGCAGCAATTCGCCATCCAATGCCATATGACCCAAATCTAACAACCCAAATAGTTCAAAGATTTGCATCCTACGAAGATTTAGATAAATACAATTGCACTATTGAAGAAAGAGAAGAATATGAACCATACATTGACATGGGTGGAGTAATCTTTTCAGGTGTTGATTATGAAAAAATACTCCGTGAAGCAGAAAAAGAGGCAGACTTGATAATCTGGGACGGTGGTAATAACGATTTTTCATTCATCAAACCTGATTTATTAATTACAATTGCAGATCCACACCGCGCAGGACATGAACTATTATACTACCCTGGGGAAATTAATGCTAGACAAGCAGATATCATAATAATAAATAAAGTTAACACAGCAAAAATCGAAGACATTGACATAGTAACTAGTAACATAAAAAAGATAAATCCAAAAGCAAAAATCATCAAAGGAGTTTCAACAATAATCTCAGAGGAACAAGAAAAAATAAAAGGAAAACGGGTCCTAGTAATAGAGGATGGACCAACTGTTACACATGGTGGTATGTTATATGGTGCTGGAAAAATCGCTGCTGAACGATGGGGTGCAAAAGAAATAATTGACCCAAGACGTTATGCTGTTGGTTCAATCATTGATACCTTCAATAAATATACACATCTATCAAATGTTTTACCTGCAATGGGCTACGGGAAAAAACAAATCAAAGAACTTGAGCAAACAATAAATAACACAGATGTTGACATAGTCATAAGTGGTACACCAATCGATATAACCCGTGTTCTAAAAACTAGTAAACCAATTATTCGCATAAAATACAGCGTTGGCGAAGAAACAGGAATTGAACTTGAAAAAGTTGCTGACAGTTTTATAAAAAAACATCTATCTTAGTTTACTACCCTCAAGTACAAACTGTGCGAGCAATGCCTCTAGCTGGATGTGTTCATTGCTACCCTCAGTAAGCCTGAACTCAGTTTCACCTGTTTTCTCAATAAGCTTAACCTTACTGTCATCAGGTATAGATAGATCAAAAATAGTCTGATGAATCTGTTTAATAACATCTTCACCGCTGAGACCATATTTAATGAGCATATCATACAGCTGGTTACGCGCGGCCATGAAATTACCAGCAAGCGAAGAGTTAATCAATGTTTTAACATCCTCAGGTTTAGCCGTAGCACTACTCCCATAAAGAAGATCAGCAGTGATTTTCTTATTAACTGATGCACCAACTTGGAGTACATTAATTGCTTTACGTAAATCACCACGTGAAATAAAAATAAGGGTTTCAAGACCATCAGGTGTTATCTGAAGTTTCTCATTAGACGCAATTTTACGGATATATTTCTTAATATCATCTGGCTGGATAGGAGTAAACCTAAAAACTGTACAACGAGACTGTATCGGCTCAATAATTTTAGAGGAATAATTAACACTGAGAATAAACCTGCAAATATGAGAATATTTCTCTATAGTCCTACGTAACGCTGCTTGTGCATCAGTGGTCAGAGAATCTGCTTCATCAAGGAAAATAATCTTAAAAGGAGTCTTACTTATTGGAGCTGTACGAGCGAAATCCTTGATTTTACCTCGGACAATATTAATTCCTCTTTCATCACTAGCGTTTAACTCCTGAAAGTTTTGTTTCCAAGATTCACCAAATAATTCTTTAGCAAGTGCCAACGCAGAAGTAGTTTTACCAGTACCCGCTGGCCCTGCAAACATAATATGGGTAATGTTCTTAATCCTTGCATAAGCCTTAAGTCGCTCGATTACTTCATCCTGACCAACAACATCATCTAGTTTTTTGGGTCGATATTTTTCAATCCAGATTTCTTCCATCTAAATCGCTAGGGGATAATACATTTCATTGATTAATGTTTTTGTGGGATGTCTGGGAAATAAACTTTAAATACTAATTATATCTAATATATTCCATTAAAAACTGGATGTGTTTAAAAAAATGAAACAAAAAATATTGTTAATATGTATAATAGGCATATTTTTAACAACAGGTTTAACTACATCTGCATTAGCAAAAGAAGAAAATATTAATGAAAATATTAACGAAATATGTTATATCCCGGAGACATCAATGGTAAGTGGGAGTGTATACTGGAGAAGTAGTCCAGATAACCCTGTAGTAGCACCATTACCAGATGCTTTAGTACAACTAATTGGGGTTAGTTGCTATAGTGCTTATACTGCTTCAAATGGCGAGTTTACAATCTCAGATGTTAACTATGGATCTTATACTATAAAGGTTAGTAAAGAAGGTTATAACTCTTACGAAGACAACATCATAATTAATGAACCTACTGTAAATTTGGATCCTATCACACTTGTTCGTAAAAAAATTGTTGCAGAACCTGTAGAAATTGAACCTGAATTAGTCATTCAAAACCAACAAATCATTCAACAGGCTATTATACCTATTACTCAGAGTCAACATAGTAATCTATAATTCTAACTTATTTTTTTGTTGTGTTGATTTTTTCTAGCGTATAAACAAAAACCCTATGTTGTTAAATAAGTATATGACGAAAATTATATATATAATCTAATCTAAAAAAGATGATGTAGAAGAATAATTCTAATATATAAGGGAAAAACATGAAAAAATGTTTATACTCAATAGCAGCCATTATCTTATTGGTTGGGACAGCAACAGCAGGGCAGATAAGAGTAGAGTCTGAGTTAGATTCTTCATATCAAATCAGAACTAATTGCAATGGAGAAGAAGAGAATCTGACGGATTATGTGAATCCTTTCATAGGAACAGGAATATATTCACGTTTTGGAGCAATGGGACGAGGGAATTGTTACCCTGGTGCAGTTGTACCATTTGGCATGGTTCAACTAAGCCCTGATACAGGACCGAACACGGCAGGATACTCATATGAAGATAATTATGTAGAAGGTTTTAGTCATACCCATCTGAGTGGTTGTGGAATTTATGGTTTTGGTAATATTCTTTTAATGCCAACTGTGGGGTATATTAAGACAACTGAAAGACAATATAGATCAAGATTTAGCCATGAAAACGAGGTTGCATACCCAGGATATTATTCTGTTGTACTCGAGGATTATAACATAAAAACTGAGTTAACAGCAACTACTCGCTGTGGTTTTCATAAGTATATATTTCCATCAAGTGATAATGCCAATATCCTGATAGATATATCCCATACTCTAGAAATATATGGAGTTTCAGATGCAAAAGCAGAAATCGTTGATAACACAACTGTCTCAGGTTATATCACGATTCCAAAACCATCTTTTGGTGAAAAACCATACACCACATATTTTACTGCCAAATTTAGCGAACCTTTCAGCTCGTGTGGTACATGGAATGGAACAAAAAAGTGCTCTGAGGGTACCTTGGAATCAGGAAATGATATTGGCGTGTACGTCACATTTGTCACCCATGAAGATGAAGCAATATATGTAAAAGTTGGACTCTCATATGTAGGTGAAGAGCAGGCTTTACAGAATTTAGAAAGTGAGATTCCAAGTTGGGATTTCAATAAAACACAATATGATGCTAAGATAGCTTGGAATGATGCATTGAGCGTAATAAAAACTGAAGGAGGAACTAGTCAGCAAAAAATAATTTTTTACACTGCTCTTTATCATAGTCTTTTGATGCCTCATGTTTTTAGCGATGTAAACGGAAAGTACATTGGATTTGACGATGAAATACATCTAGCAGAGGATTATATTCACTATGCCACGTTTTCTCTTTGGGATACATTCCGATCAGAGCATCCTTTACTAACTTTAGTGCAACCAGAAAAACAAAATGATATGATAAAATCATTGATAGATATATATGAGCGTGATGGATGGTTTCCTAGGTGGGCCTTTGCAAACCGTCATACAAATTGTATGATAGGGGACCACTCTACATCTGTCATCGTTGACTCCTATCTTAAGGGGATTGATGAGTTCAATGTTTCAAAAGCCTATGAAGGAATGCGAAAAAGCGCTATGGAACTGCCTCCTATTTCTCATGATTACCAGGGTCGTTATGGACTTGAATACTATACAAAAATAGGTTATGCACCATACTGGCGAGTCTATCAGTCTGTTTCAATAACATTAGAGTACTGTTACGATGACTGGTGTTTATCTCAGATAGCAAAATCATTAGGTAACAACAGTGATCATGAGCTTTTCTTGCAGAGATCCCATAATTATAAGAATTTGTTTGATCCTTTTACAAAATTTATGCGCCCCAAATACTACATTGGTCTATGGAAACTCCTATTTTTACCAAGTTCATGGACAGGGTTTACTGAAGGAAATTCATGGACTTACACATGGTTTGTCCCTCATGATGTACAAGGCTTAATTGATCTCATGGGCAAGGAACGTTTTAGTAGAAGATTAGACTATTTTTTTAGTAAATTTGTGTATCCTACCTGGTCCAGACCATTTTCTCATTACTGGCATGGGAATGAACCAGATCAGCATGTTCCTTATTTGTATAACTATGTTGATCAACCTTGGAAAACACAACGTACTGTAAGAAGAATTATGGATGATTTATATAGTACCGGGCCAGAGGGTATACCAGGAAATGATGATTGTGGACAGCTTTCATCGTGGTATGTATTTAGCGCCATAGGTTTTTATCCTGTTTGCCCAGGTAACATTACATATCAGATTGGGAGTCCAATATTCAACAAAACAACTATCCATCTGAATGATCAATATTATTGTGGTGATGAGTTTGTAATAATTGCTAATAATCTGTCCCAAGAAAATAAATATATTCAATCAGTAACCTTAAACGGTGAACCTTTGACCAGAACTTGGATTAAACATTCAGAAATTGTAAATGGAGGGACGTTAGTCTTTGAGATGAGAAATCTCCCTTCTAATTGGGGAAGTTATTTGGGGTCTGATTGATTTTATAAAAAATTGTATTTATACGTATTTATTAATCACATTTAGATAATCTTCATTTAAACCGCCGAGTCGGAAAATTGTAACATTACGTAATCCAATTTCATACATTGTGCATAAATCTACATCAAGTTCCTCTGGTGATACTAATAATTCATTTCCAGCTTGGCCCACAGCAATAAGACCAAGAGCGGCTTGAATTATTTCTCCATATTTATTATGTTGTCTTTCCATATATCTAATAGTTGGTTCTCTGCGGTAATAAGGTTTGTAAAGTTCACTAAAATATCCAAATATTTTGGTGTGCGAATATTTTCTTAGAGGATACGAAAGTCCCTTTATTTGCCGAATCATTTGTTCAATTATGTTAGCATACGCTCCTTCATGAGCATAAATTTTAATATTAAATTCTTCAGCTTTTTCAAAGATTTTTTTAATCAAATTCTTTCCCTGTATCAAAGAAATATTTTTGAAATTTCTAAAATAAAATTCTCTACTAGGCGACTCTAAATCTATGAGAACCTTAAGTGTCTCATTTTCTTTGTTCTTTTCCAGATCTTTTAAAAGATTTTCTAATTCATAAGTAAGAGAAGATGGCGAGACCCAGTAAGATTTATTTAAAATTGGCCAATATGCCGCTTCTAGCATTGGATTTATATCATATAGATCTTTTTCAAGTTCTCTAAATTCTTTTAAAGATTTTGCAGCGATAAAGATTGTAGAAGGAAAATTAATTAACTCGGCTTTACTAAGATTCTCATATGTTGGGAATTCTTCATAAAAATTGATTCTCATACCAGTTGTATTCTGGTTTTTAACATTTTGGCTACTTATTGGTGGAACAATTGCTATTCCAATGAAAAGCGCAATAACCCCAATCGTAAGTAATTTTTCCATACTAAATATATCTTTATACGGACATATATATAATTTTCTTTTGTATGCGTTGGTTTTATAAAAAAACAATTTTTCATTTTTTTATTATTTCATTAATAATATTTGGAAGTTTAACAAGATTATGAGTAAAACTATGATCATCATGCATAAATTTAATAGTAGCTTCTTGTGACATTGCAAATTCTAAAACCCAGAAACTTGGGACTACATCGTCCTCTGTGCCAAATAATATGAAAACATTAGCATCAATGTTATCTTCAAAAAGAGCATCATCTTTCATTTCAAGTAGTATCCTCTTTGGCATACCATGTACTGTGTTCATGTCAACAGATGGTGGTATAATAGCAGGATTCAGAAGAATGATTTGTTTAATATCTGAGTTTTCAAGAGCTGTTTTAGCAGCTAAGAAACCACCAAGTGAAGAACCAATAAGTATCGGGTTGTCATCATTTTCTATTTCTTTTTTTATACGTTCTAAACAATCTGAAATGATTAAATCCTCTGGTTTGCAATCCCTATACTGGATTGCTTTAGCATTTAATTTTTCTTTAAACAACGTCCCCTTCGTACTAAGAGGACTTGATTGATAACCATGTATATAATACAACATGTTCTCCTACCAGTCTAACTATGAGGTAATA
>CAZGOD010000035.1:0-7440 GCA_964527715.1 uncultured Thermoplasmatales archaeon
GACCACATACTTCGCATATGTCGCTCATTTATTTTTCTCCTTCCTCCCGCATGATTGTAAGAATCTTTGCAATGGACATTCGCAACTGCCGGATTTTACCCGGTGATGGAGGCGAACCACCCATCGCAGCGACTCCTCTTTCATGCATTAGTTCGCTTTTTAACTCGTTGAGTTTTCCCCTTCTTTCTTCAGGATTGAACTCTCTGATTTCTTTAGCCTTAAGAACCATATTTAAGCAACCTCTTCAAGTAATTTCTTCAAATTCTTCACAATATTCTCAGCTGTTTTACCACCAATACCATCTATAGCTGATAGATCATCAACATTTAATTCTAAGAGTTCTTCGAGTGAGGTAACACCAGCTTTTTCAAATTTCTTAATAATAGATGGGCCAACACCCTGTATCTTAAGGATTTTCTTGATATCTGTTTTCTTTTTCTCCTCCTCAGGTTTCTCTTCAGCTTTTATCTCTTTAGTAGGTTCCTTTGTTTTCTCTTTTTCAACTACTTTAAGTTTGATTTCATCTGGGAGTTTAGCATCAGGTCTCATTATCTTAACTTTGACACCTAGAACACCTGCTTTTAGCTTAGCTACAGCGTAACCAATATCCATTATTTCTCTAGCTATTTCACCACAATATTTGATATGTCCCTCTGTAAACTTCTCAGTTCTATGACGGGCGCCTGTTAATTTACCAGCTATTATAACCTGACAGCCTTTTGCTCCTGCATCCATAATTCGTCTAACAGTTGAGTGACCTGCTCGTCTGAAATGCCAACCACGCTGAAGTGCTTCTGCTAGTTTCTCTGCCATTATTTTAGCATTAAGAGATGCTCTACTACCTGCTTCTTCGATTTCAATCTGAGGGTTTTCCACGTTAAAGTTTTTTCTAATCGCCTCTGTTAATTCTTTGATTTTAACTCCGCCTTTACCAATGACCATACCTGGTCTTTCGACTACAATGTTTATCCTAGTACCCATCGGGGTTCTCTGAATGTTCATACCACCGAACCCGGCTCCTTCGATTTTTTTTATAAGAAATTCTTTGATTAGAATCCTGTTTGTATTTTCCCTAATAAAGTTACGCTCACCTGTCATTACTCTACCTCTTCGATTATTATTTCTATATTAGCTGTTTTTCTATTCTTAGCAGTAGCTCTACCATGTGCCCTTGGCATGATTCCCTCAATCACACGTCCACCATATGCTGAAATATGCGCTATCTTCATGTTTTCAACATCAAATCCTTTGTACTCTGCATTATTCTCAGCGTTTTCCAAGGTTTTCAACATATATTTCGCTGCTTTTTGTGGGTAACTGCCAGGGCCAATACTCTTCTGATGAGCCCTTTTCTTATTATGAAATATCGCAGGTAGAGGACGTTTCATATCTGCTATCTCTTGCAGGTATTTCTTTGCATCCTCAGTTTTCATACCTTTTATAGCACGAGCAAGGTTCAAACTATCTTTTTTTGAACAATGCAACTCATACCCATATGCTTTTGCAGTTTTGTCAGGGTCTATATCAGTTGAATATCTCATTTCTTATCACTACTACTTTAATGGCATATATTTAGAAGACCTAGTAGCTCCAACACCAGGCCCTGTATGTTTTACTTTCTGACGTGTCAACGCGAATTCCCCAAGGTAATGTCCAATCATATCAGGTTGTATGTCAACCCGTTGGAATTCTTTACCAGTATAAACATTAACTATATGACCAACGAAACTAGGGAGAATCACCATATCGCGGCAATGTGTACGAATAGGATTCTCAGGGCTCGTTTTTTCAATATCCTGAAGTAATTTGTCTTGTTTTTTAGTCAATCCTCTTTGTAAAGTCCTACGTGTTCTTGAGGGCAATAGTGGTAAAAGCTCTTCCATTGAAAGCTTCTGTAACTCTTCTAGAGTTAAACCACGATATCTGAATTCTTTCTTTTTTATCTCAATCTTTTTCCTTCGAGCTTTTCTCCTACTTCTCGAAGAGCTTTTGAAACCTTTTTTAGTTGCCATAATTATCTACTTCCTCCCAGTTCGTTTTGCTGCTATACTCCCAACTTTTCTACCAGGAGATGCTCCTCTTTTCACAGTATATGGTTTACCAACATGTTGATGTCCACCACCACCATGAGGATGGGAAACAGAGTTCATAGCGACACCACGGACAACAGGATACTGTTTACCACGTGTCCGAAACGCATAATATTTTTTTCCTGCTTTTACAAATGGTTTATCTTTTCTACCACCGCCCGCTACTATTCCCACAGTGGCTTTACAAGATGAATCTAGTCTTTTAAAAGCACCAGATGGTAACTGTATCACAGTTGTTTTTTTATCATGAGATACAACTGTTGCATTGCTACCACCAGCTCGTACAAGTTTACCACCATCACCTGGTGATAACTCTACATTATAAACCGGCACTCCCTCAGGGATTTTACCAACAGGCATAATATTTCCAACAGCAATCCCTTTCTTATTTTCTGAAAATTTAATTTCATCACCAATCTTAATACCTTCAGGAGCAATCGCTAGAATCTTACTGTTATCTTTCTGCTTAACACTAGCAAGAGGAGCAGTACGACCTGAATCATGAATTATATCAACTACTGTTCCCTCATTTTTTGTGATATCACGGGCGTATTTCACCTCACCTTTAAACCTGTGTGAAGGAGCCCCGTATCTACCTTTTATTCGCCCACGTCTCTGCTGGATTAATCTTTTACCCATAAGATTCTACCTCTAGAATATTCCAATTCTCATACCAATATCTTCAGCTTTAAACTCAGGTGTAAACGTCACAATCGCATGTTTCCCATTTTTTGTAATCCTTGTGTTAACATCTTGTACCTTAACCTCAAACAGTTTCTCAACTGCGTCTTTTATCTGCTTCTTTTTAGCCTCCCTTCTAACTACAAACTCTAAAGCATTGTTTTTCTCCATGAAATTCATAGTCTTCTCAGTTACATATGGGTGATATATTATATCATAAGGGTCCATTACTTACCACCGCCTAGCTGTTTCAAAGCAGATTTAGTAAAAATTGTTAAACGCCCAGCATCACCACCAGGTGCAAGATACTCAATATTTATATTCTCTGGTTTAACGATATCAACACCTGTGAGATTACCAGAGCTTTTTTGAACCTCTTCTTTAGTAGAAATAATCAAAATTGATTTAGGAGTTTTATATTTCCTACCACGTGTTTTTCCCCTGCCAGCTCTTATATGTTTCCCATTAGTAGCTCGGAGAACATCATCATAAACCCCTATTTTATCAAGAGCATCAATAACATCTTTAGTCTTTTTAATACCATCAAATTTATCATCTATCACAATGGGTAGTGTTATCTTATCATCAAACTTATGTCCACGCTGAGTAACCAGTTCTTTATCAGCAGTCGCAGCGATAGCTGAGTTCTTTGCGAGAATTTTTTCTTTTTTATTCATTTTTTCTTTCCAATTTCTCTCCACTTTTGGAGGATGCGCTCTACGCCCACCAACAACACATGGTGCAAGAGCCGCTCTCCGCCCCTGCGTAAGCCTCGGGACACGGGACATACCTCGTCCTTTACCAACAGAGGCTGTTGCATGCCTAGTACCAGCAAGAGGAGCTGCGCCATATGGCTGCCTCTTATTCGAATGAAGAGTGTTAAAAGATTTCCTGATTACATCAGGACGATAAGGAGTATTGAAAACCTCTGGAAGATCAATTTTTCCTGAAGAAGAACCATCAATCCCATAAACATTAACCTTAATCATGATCATGCACCCTGTTTGCTAGTTGTACTTATATAAGTTATCTCTGGTTTTTCGACTTTAACGCCACGCTGATATCTTATTGCGTCTCTCATACTAATCAACCTTTTAGTAGGCCCAGGGATTGAACCATGAATTAAAATATACGAATTTTTCACAACACCATAATGCGGGAAACCACCCATAGGGGTGATTTCTTCCCCGTTCTCACCAATTTTCAAAACACGTTTGTTATACTCGGTACGTTGGTGATATCCCATCTGCCCAGCTTGTGGAACAGTCGCCTGTATCCAGTTAGGATGCCAGGAACCAGCAGTACCTATCATCCTACGATGCTTCGAGTTTTTATGTGTAAGTAGTTTTACTCCCCATCGTTTCACATGACCTTGAAAACCTTTACCCTTGGTAACAGCGATAGTATCAAGCATATCTCCTTCTTTTATAGCATCATTTACTTTCAATTCTTTACCAAGAATTTCCTTAGCATATTTTATCTGATCATCAAGAGTTCCACCGCTTATCCTCATCTCCCGTATTTCAGGGGTTTTCTTAGGTATACCTGTTACAAGTTTAGGTTGAGTATAAACTATAACACGTATCTCATCAGCTTCCTTAATGAAATCCCATTTTTTCTTTTTCTCTTTTTTAGAAAGTGAAAGTTTTTTTGTTAATTCAGAATCTAGTTTATCCGCCCAAATTTCACCTATTGTTTGAAACCCATTAATTGTTTTTTTATAAGCTCTTACCGCAGCTATTTTAATAGGTGGTGTTTCAACAACTGAAACAGGCATAGCTACTTCTCTACCAGATGTAGTTGAAGTTGGTCGATAGTCAACAACAAAAGCATGAGTCATACCAGCTTTATATCCTAGGAACCCTTGGATTTTTGGTTTATCTCGTCCCTCAGGCCAACTTTTAATATGTGGAGTTTCAGCTCTTGCTCTTTTACGTGGCGAAAAGCCCATAGATCCTCTTCTTGGATGATGTCGCTTAGACATAACATACCCTCTATATGATTATTTTAACATGATACTGTTGTGTGTTAATTTATCCAAACCGTGACATTTCACAGACAGCCAAAAACATACAAGGTGGCTGTTTGATACCGGGGTTCCAATGGGAATTGCCCGATGAATGTCTGGTATAGATAAGGAAACAAGGCATAATAGAGATCATATATAAATGTTATTACTTAAGAAGTAGTTCCGAAAGTAGAATTTATAACTGTCGAAATCTAAAAAATTGACCATATCTTACTCGTTTTCTTACAAAAATAAGGTGTTTTATAAGGAGAAAAACAATAAAACAGTAGGTATAATATATATTTTATAAGACTAAACTCTACTTTAAACTAATACAACAGTTGAATAATAAAAAGATAAATCATTGCAGGTTATCCTCCAGGATCAATATTGTAGAGAATAGTGCCGAAATACTTTGATGTAACCAGATGATCTTGTCCTACTTCTCCAAATATAGACATCCAAATAAGGATATCTGCAAGTAACCAAAGATTATAGAATAATACAGAGAATAGAAAGTAAAATATCCTGATTAGATAGTTTCTTGATGTTGTCTTTGGTAAAAATGAATGTTTCTTTACTCTGTAACTCGTTTCAATACCCCATCTTTTACTATAAAGATAGAAGAGTCTTTCTGCAAGATTAAGATCATTTTCGTTATATTCTTCATTGGTTGCAAACGCTCTTTTTTTACCTTCATCATCCTCAACTATTACCATATTGAATATTATGTCTTTCATTTCAAAATCTTTAACAACAGATGGAGCAGACATAAGATCAAATGCTTTTTTAACAGTTGAATAATGCGTACATGGCATTAGATATTTCAGATGATATTTATTGAAAATCTTTATTGAATTAGAGTCAAAAAACCCTCTATCAGCATAAATTCTTCTAACTTTTATCCTTTTAACTGTGTAATCTAATAACTTCTTAAGGATCTCGTCTTTATTATCAAATGGGCCAATAGGCAAAGCAAGAAGCGTAAATCGTTTACCTGCCTCAACTATGTTGATTGTTGCAAACTTATAGCATTTACTTGTTCCTCTTTCAGGTTTTTTACCAACAACCATCGGAGTACTTCTATCACCATAATAGAACCATTCTGTATAGTCAATTGCAACATCATACTGTTTTTGAATATCTATCGTATTTGATTGTTTTATCATCGTCCACAATATTTCAAAAAGAGTAAGATACATCCTCTGGATTTCTTTGAGATCATTATGATTTTTAATATGATACAGAAGAGTATCTGCATTAGGACTCTTATCTTCTCTTATTTCATTTAGTGTTTTACTTCCATTTTCAGCGAAATCACGTGTCATCCCCATATGTAACATGAGATTAATGAACTGATTTTTCTGATAAACTGTATTATGTCGAAGTTTAAAATCAATAAATGGTGAAAATCTCTTCTTAATAAGTTTACAGACTTCTTTTGTATTCTTCTTTCTCTGGATATCTTGATTTCTCTTTTTAGTTAATCTGTTAGGTCTTTCAGGTTTAAATGTTTGAATATCAAATAATATTCCAAATTTTTCTGATACTTCTTCTATCTTTGTAACTATGAACTCTATAAGTTCTCTTTGCTCATTATTTAATATATGGTGTAAAAAATACCCAATTGTTCGTCTATTAGGAATTTCAGTTAATCCAAGTAGTAAAGTTTCTTCTGGATGTGATTTTAAGTATTGTTGGAGTTGGTTTTGATACTTAATTTTCTTTAAATTTTTAAAAATTAAAAGCCTAAAAAGTGATTCATAATCAAATTTTATCTTCCTATAATCTTGATTTGCGATATTTTGGTTTTTAAATTTATTTAAGAATTCTGCTATCGTAATATTTTTTTCTTTTTTGAATCGTTCGAATGTATTATATATCTCCAGTTCTATGTTTTCTCTGGAGATGTTTCGTTTGCCTGGTTGCATACGATGTCTCCAAACCAAGGGGGCTATAACCCTCGCCTTGGTACAACTTGTTGAATATATTACTAAAGAAGTATATATTTTAGGAGTATTTAAATGTTACTTCCAAAATATTATACCGAATGTTTATATATGGCTAAATAATATATCCTGAACGTATGGGAAAGGTCAAAATAACCGTTGAAGGATTCAAATGTGAACGATGTGGGCATGAATGGGTTCCAATGGATATTAAGAAAAAACCTAGAGTCTGTCCTAAATGTAAAAGCCCATATTGGGACATCCCAAGGAAAAAATCAAAGGAAATTTAAAAATTTATTAAATAAATTTATTAATTTAAGATTTTAATTCCAAATAACGATGCGGGCATAAAATTATCACGCACGGTAAATATTAACATGAAATTATTTTTAATAACTTAATATAATTAGAAAATCGTTAGTACATATCCCGATAGATGGCACGCGCACTAATACGTGCGATTATTTATTATAACTAAACACTACACTAAAAAAATATTTTTCTGATTAGGATAGGTTTAAACTGTTAGCGTCTTTACAACATGAGAAAATCTAATAATCTCTATAGTTCATACATAATACTATCAATTACTTGCTCCTGCATTTCCCCTAGAAGTGATTCTTGATAAATTCATTTAGAGGTATATTATGGCGATGCTTAGTCCAAGCTTGAAACGGTTCACAAAAACATTCCTAACAAATAAACTAATGCG
>CAZGOD010000036.1:0-7430 GCA_964527715.1 uncultured Thermoplasmatales archaeon
TCTACCTAGCTGAGCTACAAGCCCAAAAAAAACAGCGAAAGAGAAGCAGAATATTTTATTAATTTTTCCCTTCAAGTTTTTTAACTTCGGATTTACTTACTTTAGAAATATACTTTGAATCAACGCCATCAGTGATATAAACGTCCTTACCCGCGTGATAAACAGCCACACCATCTTTTTTTGCTTTCTTGCCATCAATTTTCAAAACAAGAGGATCATCCGTTCTAACCCTACCGGCCTCAACTGCTTTCTCTATACTACCACTCAGATGCACTTTTTTTCTATCTGTAGGACGTAAACCGCCCTCAAGTACTATATCTATCTCTTCCTTAGTAACAGGATAGTAAAAAACATCAATTTCAGCCTCAGGAAGATCATCAAGATTCACATCAATAGTATGACCATATGTTGCTCTTATCATACCCCCATCTATCTGATATCTCTCACGAGGATCAGTAGCAACCAATGCCTCAATATGGTGAACCCTCAGCCAATTAAAACCTGACCGCCCGATACCTATAGCCTCGATCAAAGAGGAAATATCCACCCAACCTTTTCCATCCATCATAAGACCAAGCTTATCCGGGAAATGACGAAGGGCGCCAGCAAGGATACGGCTCAACGAGTTTAGTTCATTCTCATTCATTAAAAACTTTCCTTTCTTGTTACAAACTGGGCATACTTCCCCACGGTAACAACCATGTTCTTCACATTCAGATAACATAAATCCCCAAACCCCATAATAAAAATGCAAAGTATAAATTTTTGTACTAAATTCATATTACAAGTCTTGGTGAGTGATTGGAAAGAGAAGAGCTTAAAAAATTAGCTGGTGAAAAAGCAACAGAGTATATCGAAGATGGGATGATAGTTGGACTCGGTACTGGTTCCACAACTGAATACAGCATCAGAAAACTAGGGGAAATGGTAAACGATGGACTTAAAATAAAAGGAATCCCAACATCAATTCATACCCGTAGAATATCTAAGGAATGTAAAATACCACTTACCACTTTAGAAGAAGAACCAGTAATTGATATAACCATTGACGGTGCAGATGAAGTTGACTCAAACATGAATCTAATAAAAGGCGGTGGAGGAGCACTCACACGTGAAAAAATTGTAGCTTTTAACTCAAAAAAAGTAATCATCGTAGTAGATGACTCAAAAATTGTAAAAGCACTTGGAATTGATTTCCCATTACCAGTTGAGGTTTTAAAATTTGGTTGGACATCAACACGACAAACACTGGAAAAATTAGGCTGCAGCATTGAACTCAGGAAAATTGTTGATGAACCATTCATCACAGATAACTCTAATTACATTTTAGATTGTGATTTCGATAGAATAGCAGAACCTGAACAACTTGAAAAAGACCTAAACTCTATACCCGGTGTTGTAGAAAACGGTTTATTCATAGGACTAGTAAACGAGGTAATTGTTGGTGGTAAACAAGGTATTTTAACACTTGAAAAATGAAAAAAATTAAAGATCAAATAAGGGAAACACAAAAAAAAATTAATTCCATAGATTTTGATGCTCATTGGTACAGAAGGGTTTTCCACACATTTGGAGCCACGTTCCTTGTATATTACATGTTACCCGATGTAGATTGGATTAATCTACTAAAAATATTGATACCCCTTGTTGTAATTGTTTTCGCCATCAGCCTTGAATTTCTAAGACTCAGTGGTAAAATTAGTAGTGAACATTTTTTTGGGTTAAGATTTTATGAAAAAAACAGAATTGGGAGTTATTTGTTTTTTGGAGTTGCAGTATTAATTTTATTGGTCTTTTTTCCTCAGCAAATTGCGATTCCATGTATTCTTTGCGCGTGTATAGCAGATCCAGTCATGGGCGAGGTACGACTGCGTCTTGGAAAAACATGGGTGTATATTGTTGGTTTTCTAATATGCAGTTTTTTCTTTATTGTAACATGGTACAGAGCAGATCTTTGGATCCTTTTTCTAATAACGTTTGTTGGCGCGGCTGGTGCAGTAGTTGGCGAGGTGAAAAAGTTTTGGTGGCTTGATGATGATTTCATGATTCAGATTCTACCAGCAGTTCTTCTATTACTATTATATTTGGTTTTGAACTATTATGGAGTTGATATACTCCCTGAAAAAGTGATATATCCGGGGAGAATGCCATGGTGAAAAAGAGTAAACCGCATGATAGAGTCATTAGGGCAGAGCTCTTGTTCACCCCCTTGCTTATTTTACTTCCGTTCATCGTGGGTGTTGCTCTTATATATGATTGGCTTACTAGAGATTTTTTTACCAATCAGCTTGAACTCACTAGTGAACTTATACACGGGATCATTATTATAATTGGGAATTTAATGTTTGATATACCTTTTTTGAATTCTCTAAAAGAGGCTATTGAAAAAAAATAAAACACTTTTTATTTTACTAGTTTTGAGCAGAAAAATACAGGCAGTATGAGAGCAGCTGCTATGCAGGATAACGCGGTCATCAGTATTACAATAAGTCCGAATTCTTGAAGAGCAGGTATGCTAATGAAATAGATAGATATTAGACCAGCAATTGTTGTAGAAGCTGCTTCTACGAGTGAAAGACCTGTGTTTTCTATTGCTTTTTTAGTGGCCTCTTCTCTTGAGAGCCCTCTTTTTCTTCCTTCTTTGACTCTTTGAGTAATATGGATTCCATAGTCAATACCTATACCTATCATAATAGATGCAATTGAAATTGTTATAACTGATAAAGGAATATTTGCGGCTACTAGAAAACCGGGTTCCCATGCTAGGACAAAAGCAACAGGTATCAATGTTAAAAAACCATACATAGATGAAGCGAATATTAGTATCAAAACTCCTAGGACGAGTATCAAAGCAATAATCATAGACCGTGTTTGCTCATTGTTAAGTCTTTTATTTACGGCTACATTCACTGCGTCTTGACCAGTAAGATGTGAAACATAACCATTATGAGGAATATCTGTGTCTTCAACTACCTTATTAATCTTGTTTATTATTTTTTCTAGTTCCCGAATGCTCTCTCCAACAGGTATGTGGACATATATAACAGTTTTAGAATAATATGGTTCATCGATTAAACCACTCTCTGCTATTTTATTCAACATAATACTTTCGATACTTGGGAAATCAAATAACTCTAAAAGTTCTGATAAATTATGAAGTTTTTGAAGTATAACATTTCTATCTTTTGCAAGATTATATGTATCTATGTATTCTTTCATTAAATCAGCATATGAAACAGCATAAACTCCTGCTTCTTCTCTGATTCTATCTTCCATATCACATATAGCCTCAATGGTCTCATAATAAGTAAGACCTTGAAAATCAGTTTCAACTAGTAACGCGTTAAAGTTAGCGCTACCTCCAAAAATCTCAAAAAATTTATAGTTTGCTTCTACCTCAGGTATCCCCTTAGGAGACAATCTTAGGTAACTTACATCAGTTTCAACTTTAGGTATAACCATAAGTGACATAATTACAAAAAACACTGCTATAAGAATCACTCTCCCCCTATTATTTACTATAAAAGCTGCGAATTTTTTCCAACTTGGAAAACTCGCTTTTTTCTCATAACTTAAAAGCGTAACAAGACATGGCACCAAAATAATAGCAGAAATAAAACAGAAAAGAATACCAATCGCACTACCAAAACCAAAAGCAATCATCGGTGGCATACTAGAAATCATAAGAGCACCGAAACCTATCATCGTCGTAATCGTTGAAAGTAATACTGCTTTACCAGTAGACCTAAGTGTTTTCTCAACTCTACTTATTTTATCATCAACTGTTTTTTCCTCCACTAATCTATTCATCAGATGGATTGAATAATCAACACCTAAACCCATCATTAAAGCGATTATAGCGATAGAGATAATTGTTAACTCAGGGTAAAATGCCCCTAAGAAACCAAATGTTAAAACAAGTGCAGAAGCAGGTGGTAAAAAAGCAATTATTATACCCTTAACGCTTCTATGGAAGAAGAAAAGAACTATTGAAACAAGGATTAACGCAACAGGAAACACAAACATCAAGTTTGTCCTAGTATTTTCTTGAATTGCTTTCTGCATCGCAATTGTACCAGTTACCGTCATATCAGAGAACTGTGCCTCTTTATCAACAGCGTCTTTAGCTAGTGATAAAATCTTATCATAATCAGCGTTCTCTGATAGCTGTATTATGACAGCACCATATTCATATGTATTCGTATAAAGGGAGCCTTTCATTTTTTTAATCTCAGGTGTCTGCAAATAATCAGTGATAAGAGCCTGATCATCAGGGACTTCCTTTAAATAGCCAGCATCAGAATGCGCATCCATTATAAGAGACGCTAAACTTTTTATAGCGAAAACACCATCAATTTCTCCTTTGTCATTATCATACTTGTTTATTCTGCCACTAACTCGTTCCATGTCTTTTAAAACTTCAACATCAGTCACATGATTGTAATATCTATCAGTCTGCTCTACAAGTATTATAATTGTTGATCCTATTCGGAATTCATCATTTATTCTATTCCAGATTTGTACTGTTGGATCGTCCTCTGGTAGATACTTTGTAAAATCAGACTCTATGTGAATGTTCGAAATCTGAAGACCAATTATAACAGTCAATATAGCAAAAATTAATAGGACCGTTCGTGGTCGTTGTACTAATATTTTAGCAAATGATCTCACTATCATAGTTGCTCTACCTTTTCATGGATTTTTACTCTAACTGGTCTAAACTTTCTTTCCCGGGAGCTTGCTAGACTCGCTATTTTGTTTAATCTATCCTCTATTTCTTTTGCATATTTTTTCAAAAGTTCCACTGGAGAAATCGGGTAGTAACTATATGGGTTTTTCCCGATGCTATCGTTTTTGATTTTTTTTCTATAAATCAGTTTTTGATCATACATCTCTGAGAGTGTTTCTCTCACGGTGCTTGGGTGTAATCTTGTTCCTTTTATGATTTGTTCAGTTTTAGCATTGTTTTTTCTTAGAAGGTAGATGTATATACGTGATCTAGCCCTGGATTTAAGTAAATCGCGCATTGCATTCTCTGTGCTTTTGTCGATTTTGATTCCTGATCTCTGCATTATAACATACACCAATTTTATTTATTTTTCTAGATAATTGTGTTGTTTTGAAGGTTTAAATAGTTTTCTATTTTGTCGCCTAAAAAACGACAAAACATTTTATCGGAAGAAAAACGATAAAATTAATCAAAAAACCATTCTAATTCAAAAAGTTTTAAACCAGAAGAATCATTTTTACTACAAAAAAGTGAAAAAACAAATGACAGTAAAAAAAACGATAAAAAAATGGAAACAATACAGTGATATATCAGGTGTACGCACAATAACACGAAGATACTTTGTCATGAATGCTTTCGATGGAGCACTAACAATGCTTGGTGTAGTAATTGGTGCCTACGTAGCAGGTGTACTAGAATCAATGACGATAATCAGCGCAGGTATAGCAGGATCAATAGCCATGGGAGCCTCTGGTATGAGTGGCGCGTATATGACAGAGAAAGCTGAGAGAACAAAAAGAATAAAAGACCTAGAAAAAGCAATGTTAGCAGATATGAAAAATGGTTTACATGGTAAATCCCATCGATTTGCTGCAGTTTTTGCTGCTGTAGTGGATGGTGTTTCTCCAGCTATTACAGCGATGGTAGTGATATCACCATTTTTTGTTGCTCGTTTTGGAATTATAGAAGTCGAAATCGCGTTTTTTTCATGTATAGGTTTAACTCTTATGGTGCTACTGTTATTGGGGATATATTTAGCTAAAATCAGTGATGAAAGTATGATAAAGTATGGACTACAAATGCTCATAGTTGGTCTTGTTACGGCTTTGCTTTGTGTCGCTGTTTCTATATTGCTTGGTGGAACAATTGTTACATAAAAGTCTCAAAATAAACAAGAGCTCTTATTATTATATTTCTAACCTTATTTTATACATTTGGTCTAGATGTAATACTAACAGCAAAAGGAGGAGAGTCATGTTTTAATAATAACAAAATATTATATTTTACTTATTTAATTTTAAAAAAAATATCCGTTAGATTAAAATACTCGATTTTGTATGCTATTTATACATCTTACACCCTGAGGGATATAAAATAAATAGGGAGATTAGAGCTAGTGAAAGGATGTGAGATGCGGGAGGAAAAAGAAAATGAAAATAAAAGCAGCCATAAGTATATTGTTGACGCTGATGATGGCCGTCTCAGCTTTTACAGTAGTTACAGCAGATCCTTGTCCAGAAGGTAGTGTTGTTTTTACTAAAAAAGTATGGGACAGTGGAGAAGAACTATGGGTTGAAGAAATAGATGCAGAAGTTGGTGACACTGTAAGATTTAACATAACTATTACCTATTATAAAAACCCGCAGAATCCATACAACTGGAAACTTTATGAAATAAAGATATTGGATGTATTACCCGAATGTTTGGTATTTGACAACGAAGTTGTTATAAATTCACCGGGCAACCCGATAGATTACACAGAAGCTGTCGTTGGAAACAAAATTTACTGGAATTTCACTTCTCCAATGCTTGATGATGGGGAAAGCCTTTACATAGAGTTCAACGCAACAGTTGTAGAAAGTGAAGAAACAGATAACCAGAATTGGGCTTATTATGATGCAAATGAATGCGGTGAATACGAACATACCGGAGAAGATGATGCATGGGTACATGTAGTAATCCCACCAGAACCAGGAATAGACATCGATAAGAAAATCTGGGATGGTGAAGGATGGGTTGATGAGTTTACAACATATCTATGTATATGGGAATTAATCCAAGAAGGTCAATATCTTGATTTCCAGATTACTGTTACTAACACAGGTAACGTTGCATTAGATAACGTTGTTGTAACAGATGTATTACCATCATTTTTAACTTATTACGATAGCGACCCGTCACCCGACTCAGTAAATGATGAGGAAATCATTTGGTATATGACAATACCTGTTGATGGATATGTAATTATTAATCTCACCACGGAAATCATCGGCGAATACTTTATCTTCAACGATGTAGCAGAAGGAAACAACTATGTAAACGTTACAGATACTCAATATGATGTATTTGCTTGGGACTCAGTCCATATAACACTCTGGAAACGATTAGAATTAGTAAAAGAAGTCTGGGATTCAGATACCCAGGAATGGGTCAACGAGATTAACCAAGTTCAAATAGGTGAAACAATAAAGTTCAGAATCACAACAACATATCATGGACCATCAGATAGCAGAATGGTCTGTGGAATAATAGGTGATCTACTACCAGATTACTGTCTTGAATATCTTGAGACAACCCTTGTTAAAGTAGCTGGAACCACTCTAACACCGGGTACTAATCAGTATCCAGATATCATACCAGATCACGGAAACACATTGACAATATGTGGAGAAGAAGTAGAAATCCCTGATCTAATACCAAG
>CAZGOD010000037.1:0-6252 GCA_964527715.1 uncultured Thermoplasmatales archaeon
GATATTAACAATGATGGTTGGGTTACTGCTAGAGAAGTTTTTCATTATGCACGTTTTCCTGTAATTTGGCATTCACTATGGCATCATTTTCCATATATATGGGATACTATTTATGGTGTGCATCCTATAGGACCACAGGTTCCATTTTTATATGATCGCCATATTGGTAGTATCCCTATAGTCAAATACAAATAATTACAATAAGAAAAATCCAGTTTTTTTCTATGTTTTTCTAGGATAAATCTTATAAATAAGAAGCATATACGCTATCGAACTTTGTTTAAAAAGTTCTATATACGAAAAGTCTATATGGCAATGTTGAATTTGTTTAAAAGGAGGTAAATATACTATGGCAGATAAACCGCATATGAATTTGGTAATTATTGGTCATGTCGATCATGGAAAGTCCACGCTTGTTGGGCAGACTTTACTTCAAACTGGGCAGTTCCCAGAGCACATGGTCCAAAAATATAAGGAGGAAGCAAAAGCAAAAGGAAAAGAGAGTTTTGCTCTTGCATGGATATTTGATAATCTCAAAGAAGAGCGAGAACGTGGAGTTACAATTGATGTAGCTCATAAGAAATTTGATACAGATAAGTATTACTTTACAATCATTGACGCACCAGGGCACCGTGACTTTGTTAAAAATATGATCACAGGTACATCCCAAGCTGATGCAGCTGTTCTAGTTGTAGCAGCACCAGAAGGCGTTATGGCTCAGACAAAGGAGCATATGTTCCTCGCACGTACTCTTGGTGTTAAACAAATGATTGTAGCAATAAACAAAATGGATGACACAAAACCACCATATGATAAAGCTAGATTCGAAGCTGTAAAAAGTGATATAGATAAACTAGCGAAAAGCGTAGGATACAAAGATGATCAAATACAATATATACCAGTATCTGCTTTTGTAGGGGACAACGTCAAAGAAAAAGGTAAACTAGACTGGTGGGACGGACCTACATTCTTAAAAGCGGTTGATAACTTTAAAAACCCGGAGAAACCAACTAACCTACCATTACGTTGGCCAATTCAAGACGTCTATACTATCAAAGGTGTTGGCACTGTCCCGGTTGGAAAAATTGAAACAGGTGTCATGAAACCTGGTATGCAACTAATCTTTAAACCTAGTATGAAACCTGGTGGTGCTACTGGTGAGGCAAAAACTATTGAGATGCATCATGAACAACTCAGCCAGGCAGTACCAGGTGACAACGTTGGTGTAAACATGCGTGGTATAGCTAAGAATGAGATTCGACGTGGAGATGTAGCAGGACCTGTGAGTGATCCGCCAACTGTTGCGAAAGCCTTTACTGCGCAGATAATGGTTCTTAACCATCCATCTGTTATCACTAAGGGGTATACGCCAGTGTTCCACTGTTATACTGCTCAGGTTGCTTGCCGGTTCGAAGAGATCCAGAAGAAACTTGATCCTAAGACTGGTGCAGTGAAAGAAGAAAACCCTGATTTCATTAAAACTGGTGATGCAGCAATAGTCAAAATTGTTCCATCACGTCCAATGGTTGTTGAATCATCTAAGAAAATACCACAGCTTGGGAGATTTGCTATCCGAGATATGGGGCAGACTGTAGCTGCTGGTGTTTGTCTTGAGGTAGAAGAAGCCAAATAATGGCTTCCTCTTTTATCTTTTTTCTTAAGATTAGTTTTATTAAAAAAGTTGGTTTTTGGAGCAAAAAAGGATGGCGCAGAAAGCACGGATATCACTAGTAAGCACTGATGCTAAGAAACTTGATGAGGTTTGTAACCAAATAAAGATGATAGCTGAGCGAACAGGTGTAGCTCTTAGTGGACCTGTGCCATTACCGACTAAGCATCTAAAAGTCCCGTGTAGAAAATCTCCTGATGGTGAGGGTACTGAAACCTGGGATCGCTGGGAGATGAGGATACATAAACGTCTCATTGATTTAGATGCTAGTGATCGTGCACTCCGTCAGCTTATGCGTATTCAGGTGCCTGATGGTGTTAATATTGAGATTGTTTTAAGATCATAAAATTAAAAACCTTTTTTAATTACTGTTTTACTTACAAAGTTTAAAAACTACTAGTTTTCTTGCTGAGGTAGCAAAGTCCGGCCTAACGCGCCGGCCTTGAGAGCCGGTTCTCCATCCGGGGAGCGGGAGTTCAAATCTCCCCCTCAGCGCTTTTTTAAAAGAACGGTAAGTTTTTGAAATAATGTTTGTTTAACATTACTAGATAACAATGAAAATAGATCCATGGAGCTCAGCAACATATCAGGATTATAAGAGACTACGTGATGAATTTGGGATAGAAGAATTCACAGAAAAACTCTGGAAAGATTTGCCACATCCTCATAAACTATTGAGGCGTGAGGTAATCATTGGACAACGAGGTTTTCAACTTATACATGATTCTGTGAAAACAAAGAAACCATGGGCAATTCTTACAGGTTTAATGCCCTCGGGGAAGATGCATCTTGGGCATAAAATGGTCATTGATGAGGTTATTTATTATCAGAGCATTGGTGCAGATGTTAACCTAGCAGTGGCAGATATCGAAGCCTTTGCAACAAGAGGCCATACACTAAAGGAGACAAAGGATTATGCGTTAAATGAGTACATACCCAACTATATAGCATTGGGTTTAAAACCAGAGAAAACTAGGATTTATTTCCAATCAACAAACACCGAGGTAAAAGATCTAGCATACCTCCTTGGTAAAAAGATTAACTGGTCGCAGATGCAAGCGACTTATGGTTTTAATGGGTCAATTAACATGGCACATGTATTCTCACCATTAGTTCAAACTGGTGATATTCTACATGTTCAACTAGAGAAATATGGTGGAAATCGGCCCACTCTTGTACCCGTAGGGGTTGATCAGGATCCCCATATTAGGCTTTGTAGGGATATAGCACAGGCTCATAGGTTTTACAATGTAACTGTTACAAAGGATAACAAAATAGGGGTTTTCATAAAAATTGATGAGAACATTGATAAACTCCTTGATAATGCAGAAAAAATTCTAAAAACACTTAAATTCAACAAGTTAAAACGGATAACAAAGTATAAAGCAATATATATTGAGGATGCAACAGAACAAGATATACAAAAAATCGATGAAACTTTAGCTAAATCTGAGACAAAGTTTGGAGGTTATGGTTTCTTCCAGCCATCAGCAACATTTCACAGGTTTATAACTGGTTTAACAGGGGATAAAATGTCCTCTTCAAAACCAGAAAGTGCTATTTTTTTAACGGATTCACCTAAGGATGCCTCAAAGAAAATTATGAACTCGAAAACTGGAGGCGCTGTAACACTTGCTGAGCAAAAGAAACATGGTGGAAGACCAGATGAATGCGTAGTTTATGAGTTATTCCTTTATCATCTTATAGATGATGATAAAGAGCTACATGACATCTATACTTCTTGTAAGAATGGAGCAAAAATGTGTGGGGAATGTAAAAAACAAGCATCCCAATTGATGGAGAAACTCCTGCTCAGTATACAAGAAAAAAGAAAGAAAGCTAAAGAAAAAATGAAAAAATACCTCGTCTAAAACATTGTTTGGTGATAAGTTTATGTTTGTGAAAGAGGTTATGACTAAACCTGCTATTAGTATTGATCAAAATGGTACTGTTTTTGATGCATCGATTATCTACAAGGAACAACATGTTGGTTGTTTAATTATAACAGGTGAAGGTAATGTTGTTGGTATTTTGACTGAGCGTGATATTATTGAGCGTTCAATTTGTTTAGATAGGAATCCTAGGGGGACTAAGGTAGAGGAAATCATGACCCGGGATGTTATTACTATTCAGGAGTTAGATACTTTGCAGAAAGCAGCAGATGTTATGATGAAAAATAGAATTAAAAAACTCCCTGTTATAAAAGATGATACTGTGGTTGGTATTATTACTGCATCTGATATTGTGAGGGTTTTACCAACACTATCTGATCAATTATATGATTTATGGTTAGATTCCGCTTGGGTTGACTAAAAAAAGCTTATTTTGATTATATATTGACCCATATTATAGGTATTTCTTTAGGGATATTCTTTTTAGTTTCATCGTTTTTTTCTGTTTTATTTTTATCGTTCAAGTTTCACATCCCCTTATTTTTTAAGTTGTTGAGCTAGTACACGAGCTCTGTTACCTACTACAAATGCTTTTGCAGCTAGTTCCATTATTTTTGCTTCTTCAGGTGTTGATATTTGTCCTACGATTTTCATGTTCTATCGCTCCTCAATTATTGTTTTGTAGGTTTTGTTTAAAAGGAGTTGTTGTACAAATCTATCCTGGTATCTTTACAGTTGTTACCAAAAAGAATAATTCTTGGAAAAATAGTTATTTGCCGAATATGTTTTCTATCATCCACTGTGGGTCAAAAGGAATCTGATCCTCATATTCCTGCCCCATGCCAACGAAAAGCAAGGGTTTACCAATGGTATATGCAACAGATAACGCGCTACCCCCTTTAGCATCAGTATCAACTTTAGTGAGGATTACGCCATCGATTCCAACGATTTCATTAAAACGCTTAGCCTGCTCCACTGCGTCATTACCCGCAAGTGCATCACCGACAAAGACTATTAGATCAGGTTTTGCAACACGTTTAATCTTAGCCATCTCATCCATTAGGTTAATATTTGTTTGAACACGGCCTGCTGTATCTAGTAAAACTACGTCTTTATGCTTGGCTTTAGCATGATCAATAGCATCATAGGCTACAGCTGCTGGATCAGAACCAGGGCCATGTTTAATGATTTTTACACCAACTTTATCAGCATGTATGCTAAGCTGTTCAATGGCACCAGCTCGGAATGTGTCACCTGCGGCCATAACACAAGAAACACCATGTTTCTTAAGTAGGGTAGCAATTTTAGCTATAGAAAGGGTTTTACCGCTACCGTTAACGCCAACAAACATGATGACAACGGGTTTCTTGGTCTTCTTGATGAAATTCATGAAATCTAATTCACTGGCCTTTAAAACATGGGCAATAGCATTACGAAGTACATTTTCGACTACTTCGCTAACTTTTGATTTCTCAATATAGGTACTACTCAGCTCGTTTTTAATATCGTTTTTTATAGATTCAATTACAGAGTAAGCCACGTCTGATTCAAGGAGACCCACTTCTAGGTCCCATAAGAGGTCATCAAGTTTCTCCTTGCTTATACCGCGTGTTGTTTTTTTTTCTTTTTTAACAACTTCTTCTATACTACGTCTAGCTCGTAGGATGTGTTCTAATTCTGTTTCAATGCTTTTTTCAATTTGTTTATCGGCTTCTTCTTCACGTTTTTTTCGCTCAGCTATTATTTTTCTTTTTCTGATTTTTTTATCAGGTTTTACTGGTTCTTTGATTAGTTTATCGATTTTTTTATCTATATCTTTAGGTGTTTTAGCTGTTGGTATTTCTTTTTTTGGTTCTTCAACAGGTTTTTCAGTTTTCTCTATTTTTGGTTTAGGTGGTTCTTTTTTTTCTATGGGTTTTTGTGGTTTTTCTGTTATGATAGGTTCAGGTTTTATTTCAGGTTTCTTTTCTTCAATAGGTGGTTCTGGTTTTTTTTCTTCTTTTTCTAGTTCTGCTTGTATTTCTGCTTCTAGTTGATTTTCGAATTTTTTAAGTTTTTTCTTTAAAAATTTAAACATTTTCTATTCCTAAAACGTTTTTTTATTTTTGTTGTTCTGAGAGGATTTCTTGTGCTTTGGCAGAGATTTCACCTGCTTCTTCTTGTAGTTGTTGCATCATGGTTCCTATTTTATCCTGGGTTTTTTGTAGATCTTCTGTTCTTTTATTGATTTTTTTTATGGCATCTTTGGATGTTTTCTCAGTTACAATACCGCTACCTATGTCAAATAGTACTTTTGATGGGTTTTTTGCTATGCTGGTGATATAGGTACTTCCACCGATTGGTAGTAACACTTCTGTTCCATCACCTGTTTTATCTAGGTTTTCTAAGGTCATTTTGGCCCTTGAGTAGTCGTTTATAGCGGCTTGTAAATATGATACTTGTGTCTCTAGTTGGTTGATTTGTTCTCTGTAGTATTCAATTTGTGCCATGTATTTAGATAGTTCCTCTTCTTTTGTCATATATTATTCCTCTATTGGGGATGAGATAAAATTCCTAAATGGATAGGTGTTATTAATGTATTTCCACGTTTAGAAAGAAAAATGATTTAAAAGGGATATTTGATTAACATTTTGGTTGGTGAGTGGGAGAGAACATATGATTGATAGGCCCCGGTGTAAAACAGGTATCGAG
>CAZGOD010000038.1:0-3429 GCA_964527715.1 uncultured Thermoplasmatales archaeon
CCTCATACCCGGCTATCCTACCTATTAACTGTCCAAGTTCTGTGGCACTTCCAACAAAGTGACTTAGGGCAAGAAGCCAGAACAGTATCGTAAGTGATAGGAATACAAACTGAAGCGCTTTGGGTTTCTTCAAAGTGGAGACAAACATCAATCCTGTGAACAGCCCCCACATAAAAAGGTACCATCCCAGACCAATATCCCCTGGTTTTTCAAAACCATGGTACATTGATGGAATAATGTTTAGAAACACGAAGGTTAACCAGAACAGACCATACGATGTAAATGCTACTACACCAAAGGTGTTTCCCTTCCTATATTCTAGTATACCTGCGATAATCTGAGCTAGTCCACCATAAAAGATCCCCATAGCCAGTATCATTGAGCCAAGTACAAAGTAACCCGCGTTATGAACATTTAGCAACACCGTGGTCATACCGAAACCCATTAGACCGAGTGGTGCCGGGTTTGCTAATATGTTTTTATCTGCCATAATAACGTCACTGGGCGCCTGAAATAAATAACCTGTTTAAAAATCTATCGAGATATTTTTATCTGAATATCACTATGAAACCAGCTAGCAGCATAGCTACTACTATTAGTATGACAAAAAGTTTTACAGCCCATTTCTTGAGTGTTTTCTTTTTAATTCTCATAAACTATTCAACCTTTACCTCTACATAAAAGTTATCAAAAAACAATACGTTACTATCTTTTTTACCCTTCACCGTTATATCTTTTTTAAATTCTATATAGCCTTCTTTTATCAAACACTGTTTCTGAGAGGAATCTATACCAGGGATATCAGAGGCTAGGATGTCACCTGTTTTCTCTATCTTTTTAATGATATCCTCCTGGTTTTCATTTATCCACTGCACGAGTTTTTCACCATCTTTTTTGAAAGTTGGACCAATTTTTGAATAAACCGGTGTAATCTTAACTATTTTTTCTTCAATTGCTGGTTTACCAACGATGAATTCATGTTTATCCGGGTATTTCAAAGTGGATTTGATTATATCGTTGTTTGGTTTAAGCTGTAATATAACATTTTTTGATGCATAAGTAGCAATAGCATTAACTGGGGCGTTGAGTGCCATACCTTGCTCGCTTTTCCAGGATCTTATTTGTGAAATATAGTTTTTAACTTGTTCCCCAGCTTTTTCTTTTTCTTTATAAACCGGAACGGTTTCTGGCCAAGAAGCTAGATGAATGCTTTTATCACCCTCAAATTGTTTGTAAAAATTATCATAGATTTCTTCTGTTAAATGTGGGATGAAAGGCGCAAAAAGCTTAAGGACTCCGAGACCTAACGTATACAATGTATATTTGATGCTTTCAACGTTTTCTTTATCATAAATAGATGACTTGATCATTTCTATATAATGATCTGCAAGTTCATGCCATAGGAAGTATTCAACATCCTTCATTGTTTGAGAATAATCAAATGCATCCATTTGCTTGGTACATTTTTTCACAAGTTTACTATATTTTGTAAGAATCCATTTGTCGATATCTATTAGATCTGTTTTTTTGGGTTTTTCATCTTTGGTAACGTTAGTAATGAATTGTTGAACATTCCAAATTTTTCTTAGAAGTTTTGTTCCTCTAACTACATCTTTTGTTCTAAATGGGTTATCCTCGCCTAGTGCACAGCTTGCTGCATAGCATCTGAACGCATCTGCTCCATATTTATTTATGATTTCAAGCGGATCAATTACATTTCCAAGACTTGCATGCATGGGTGTTCCGTCTTCCGATAAGATAAACCCACCCATCATTATGTTTTCAAATGGTTTTTCATCGGTCAACAGAGTACAACGTAGTATTGTGTAAAATGCCCAGGTTCGAATGATATCATGGGCTTGTGGTCTAAGTGACATTGGATAAAGTTTTTTGAATTTATCATCATCTCGATGCCAAAACGTGTTGTACAACGGCGATATGGATGAATCCATCCATGTATCAAATACATCCTCACAGCCAATAAGTTTGCCACCGCACTTTGGACATTTATCAACTGATGGCTTGTCAATTGTTGGATCAACATAGCAGTCTCCTGCTCTTGCAAGAACAACTTCATTGCATTTTTCGCATTCCCAAAGTGGAATAGGTGTTGCAAAATAACGCTGTCTGGAAATTACCCAGTCCCATTCAAGGCTATTAACCCAATCTTCAAGTCTGACTTTCATAAACTTTGGGAACCAGACCATTTCATCGCTTTTTTCAAGAACCATCTTTTTAAAATCTGTTGTTTTCAAAAACCATTGCTCAGCATTTACAAATTCAACTGGTGTTTTACAACGCCAACAAACGCCAACGTTTTGATCAAGTGGCTCATGTTTAATCAAAATATTTGCTTTATTCAAATCGTCAATTACTGCTTTTCTTGCATCTATGATTTTCATTCCTTCGTATTTACCGCAAATCTCAGTCATTCTTCCTTCTTCATCAATGCTCATCTCAATTGGTAGTTTGTATTTGAAAACCCAGTTCAAATCCTCTTTATCACCAACTGTACAAACCATGACAATTCCAGAGCCAAAATCAGGGTCAACCGCATCATCCTCAACAATCTTTACTTCTTTATCAAACAATGGAACAACAAGAATTTGATCCACAAGCCAGGGGGCTCGTTCATCTGTTGGATGAACTGCAACAAGTTGACAAGAGGGAAGCATCTCAGGACGAGTTGTAGCAATTTCAACATATGCACCTCTATCGTCCTTTCCAATACTATGATAGTTAAAAATCTGTTCAGATGGTTTTTCTTTGAAATAAAATTTTATTGTGTTAAGTTTTGTTGTTCTATCAGTATATGTTACTTCCGCATCTGCCATTGCCGTCATACATCGGGGACACCAGTTTACCGGAAATTTCCCTTTGTAGATGTGGCCTTTATTATACAATTCTATAAAAGATATCTGAGTTAGTCTTCTGTAATATTCAGCATTGGTTTGGTAATAGATACTTGGATCCATGCTTTCGCCAAGTATTGTGAACTGGTCAGTCATAGTCTTGATGTTTTTTTCAGCAAACTCAGAACAAAGCTTTGTAAATTTATGCCTGTCAATATCTTTACGAGTGATGTTAAGCTGTCTTTCAACCCGTTCTTCTATTGGAATACCATTTACATCAAAACAAAGTGGGAAGAATACGTTAAATCCCTTCATCCTATTGTAACGCGCTGCAAAATCAATATGAGTATAGTGAACTGCGTGACCTGCATGAAGTGGACCTGATGCATATCGTGGTGGAACATCAATGCTATATGGCGTTTTACTGCTTTTAAAATCAAAATGATAAATTTTATCATCTTGCCATTTTTTCTGCCATTTTTGTTCTAGTATTTTTTGTTCATACTTTGTCATTCTCTGCTACTCCATAAATCACAATCCAGGTTATTAGAGGTCAAAGAATTTTTACTTATAAAAG
>CAZGOD010000039.1:0-2892 GCA_964527715.1 uncultured Thermoplasmatales archaeon
GTTGCAGGGGTAGCCAAGTCTGGTCAACGGCGCAAGGTTCAGGGCCTTGTCCTGTAGAGGTCCAAGGGTTCAAATCCCTTCCCCTGCACTCCATGTTATTAATCTCACGACTGTTAATCGATGGTTTTTTTATATTTATTATTATGATAACTGAGATTAATTATGCTGTTTTATCTAACAAACTATCGGTTTATTAACAAATTAAACGATTTTTTGTTAAAAAACTAACAAACATATTATATTAATGCAAAACAATTTTTTATTAATATAACAAAAAGTATATTAATAAGTTCTCTATTATATCAAAAGTTTATATTCTAACAATAGCCAATAGGGGGCGTTAATATCGTAACAATAAGTAACGTAGTAAACAATGTAATAAATAGGCAAGTACTAATACAAGAATGCATAACCAATGGTATTGTATCCTATAATAAACTAGCAGAAAGCCTAAAACCAGAAATCGAAGCAGAAATAGGAAAAGAAGTAAACCAAAGCGCTATCGTAATGGCACTAAGAAGAAACGCAGATAAACTAGAAAAAAAACTATCACTACCCTCCTTCAAATACTCCTTAGAAACAATAAAAACAAACCTATTCTACATCGTTTTAGAAGAATCACCTACTCTACTAAGCAAAATACAAGAGCTCTACCCAATAATCGATTTCAAAAAAGGAGGAATGCTAAACATAATACAAGGAAACTTTGAAGTAGGTATCGTAACAAACCAAAAATACAAAGAAGACCTACTAGACCTCCTACATGACGAAAAGATACTAGACTCATTAGATGACCTAGTCTCAGTATCATTAACCTACCCTATGGATTTCCTCCATACACCAGGTATCATCTATGATATCTCAAGGTTCATGGCATGGGAAAACATCAACATAGTAGACATAATCATTACAAAAACCGAGTTAGACCTCATAATTAGTAAAGAAGATTTAACAAGATGTTATCAAACCTTGGGAAAATACGTAGAAAACAGAACGAACAATACAAATTAAAAAAAAACAGGAAGAATTTTTAACGCCTTCACACATTATTTTTGTTTTTGCAGATCATCTAATATTATCTCAGCAGTCCATCTAGCTACGTTACCTGATACACTCGGGCATTTATCAACATGTCCACCTTGTTTCTCAAACTCAGCGTAATCCTCATTGTCAAAAAAATCAAATGTTCTACCAAAAATTTTTTTATGAACGTCTTTACAGTTAGGTGAACCATATTCTCCTATGAATTTATCATAGAGTTTCTTTGAATATTTAAAAACCCGTCTTTTTCTTTCACCTGCTGAGAACTCTTCATAGTTTCTCCCAATTATTGAGCTGATCGCTAGGAGACCTCCTACTAATGCTCCACATGTCCCCTCTGTTGACAACGCGGATCCACCGGCTAGTGATTGTGATGCTTTAATTGTCTCAGGATCACCGATGCCAAGGGTTTCTTTGATCGCAGCGAGTACACATTGAGGGCAACTACCACGCTCTGCTTCATATTTGTATGCTAAACGGTAGACTTTTTCAAGTATTTCTTCTCTATTTGACATAAAACATCCCCTAATGTTGAAAATTCAGGTTTTTTTAGCCGTACATATTTGATGGAATCTGTGGTAATGAGGGTGCTGTGGGTTTTGATTGTTCCATGAATTTTCTAATGTTTTTCTCTATGCTCTCAGCTTCTTTATATAATGGCTCTGGGTCTATTTTTATCTCTGGTAGCATTATATCTATTTTTTTCAAAAGGTTTCCAGCTGCTCTTGAATCAGGATATGCTGCATGTGCCTCAGCTAACAGACATGCTACGTCCCGCTGCATTAAGACTCCTTCGTATAGTAATACACCTGTTACACCAGTGATCATTCCTTCTTGTGTTTCTTCAACGTTGTATTTTTTAAGATAGTTTTTCATATCTTGGTTGCTGCCTACCCCATAGACTTTTAGTTCTTTTTTTCTATCACCAATTGCATGTGTCCCCTCAAGTGCTACTATGGTTTTACATCCTTTTTTATCAGCCCACCTCAGGATTTCCTCTGCTAATGGTCTTATAGTATTATATGGTGGCATGAACTCAGAGATTATAACTGCTAGTTGTTCACAGCTTCCGTCTAGTCCACATTTCTTTTTACCCGCGTAGATTCTAACTGGTGGGGATGGGTTTGATTTATGTATCACTGTCGCTGGCATGAAATTATTTGAGACGATGGTACCGATTTCTTCTAGTTTTAATGTGTCTATTATGAAATGCCCTGCTATGGAACTAATTAATCCAACTGTTGGAAAAGCTACAATAAGTAGGCTATTGTCGAGATCTACTTCTTTGTATTCTATTAACTCAATTTCTTTCATAGTTATCTAAGGACCTGCTATCTATTTTTTCTACTTAAACATATTCAAACACTCGTGTTTTTAAACATATAAATAATAACTTGTTTTTGTTGATATTTATATGAGCGAGATAAAAGTTAATTCAAGAAGTAGAAATGAGATGATTGATATCACCAGTGATATTCAAAAACTTGTAAAAACAGAAAAATTAGATAATGGCTATATCATCGTTTATGTCCCTCATACAACCGCAGGTATAACCATTAACGAAGGTGCTGATCCTAGCGTGCAACATGACATAATTGAAACCCTAAAACGGATTATCCCTGAGAAGAGTGATTATCATCATATGGAGGGTAACAGTGATGCTCATATCAAAGCAAGTATCCTTGGCTCATCAGTTACCGTCTTAGTGGAAAATAAAAAACTTATTCTTGGTACTTGGCAGCATATATTTTTCTATGAGGGAGATGGACCTAGACACCGAAGAGTATATGTACAATTATTACCTCATAGTTAGACTGGTAGGAGAACATGTTGTATTATATACATGGTTAT